>JAPKZA010000533.1 GCA_026394015.1 Acidobacteriota bacterium | reverse complement strand
TCGGTTCGGCGGACAGCATCCGCACGAGCGTCGGCGATACGCCCAGCACCTCAACGCCCTGCCGCGAAGCGAACGCGAATAAGTGGTCGGGGGCTCCGTCGAACAGCGTCATCGTCCCGCCCAAAAGCAGCGTGCCGTAGATTAACCACGGACCCATCATCCACCCGATATCGGTCACCCAGCAGATGCGCGTCGCTAAGCCAACGTTCATGTTGAACGCCATATCCTGCGCCGACTTCACCGGAAATCCGCAGTGGGTATGCAGAATTCCTTTCGGCGCTCCGGTCGTCCCGGACGTGTAAATCAGCAGTAACGGATCCTCGGCGCTCATCCGTTCGGGCTCGTTCGAACCCTCCATCTGGCACAAGGCGTTCCAAGAAATGTCCCGGCCGACGGTCATCGGCACCGCGTAGCCTTCCAACCGTTCGACGACAATCACGGTCCAATCGCCCCCCGCCGCGTCGATCGTCGCCTTGGCCGGAATCGCCGCGCCCCGTCGCGGATAGGCGTTGCAGGTGAACACGGCCTTCGCCTCCACGTCCTTTAACCGAGCCCCAATCGCCGTCGGCCCAAAGCCCGTGAACAGCGGCACCGCCACCGCCCCGATCCGCGCCAGCGCCACCATCACCGCCACCGTCTCGGGCATCATCGGCAGATGCACCCCCACTGCGTCGCCTTTGCCAATCCCTAACGCTCGCAGGCCACTCGCGCACCGGTTCACCGCCACGCGAAGCGCTTTGTAGCTCCACGATCGTTGCGCCCCCTCCTCGCCTTCCCACGCCACCGCCGGCTGCCGTTCCAAGCCTTTCGCTAAACAAGCCGTGCCAATATTGAGTTCGCCATCGACGCACCACCGGGTCCATGCCATCCCGCGCGAGGAGTCCATCACCTGCGTATACGGCCGATCCCACGGCAAATCGAGAAACCGCAGCACGTGTTCGGTGAACCACGCCGGGTCCGCCGCCGCGCGGTCCTGCAGCTCGGCAAAGGTCGGCAGACCCACCTGACGGAGAAACTTCGTCAACTCTGCCCGCGCAATCGTCTCGGTGTCTGGTCGCCAGACTATAGCTTCGGGCATGAATCCATTATCCTGTAAGTACGCATGTTTCAAGAAACCGTCGAAGCTCAGGGCCACCTGATCGACAGCCACATCATGGAGCGGATCTTCGACACCGTCGTCGAATACCAAGGCCGCTTCGAAGTAGAAGTCTTTCAAATCGGACGGACCAATAGCGAGCCATCGCATCTGCGCCTCCGCATCGAAACGCCGTCGGGCGAATTGATGGAGAAGGTGCTCGGCCAGTTGATCGGCCTCGGCTGCACCCCGGTCGACTCGCGCGACGCCGAAGTCCGCGTCGTGGAGCGCGACTGCTGCGCCCCGGAAGATTTCTATTCGACCACCAACCAACGCACCGAGGTCCGCCTCGGCGGGACGTGGATCACCGTCGGTAAGCAGCGCATGGACGCCTGCATCGTGATCGAGAACGGCGCGGCCTGGTGCCGCAAACTTCGCGACGTCAAAGCCGGCGACGCCGTCGTCTACGGCATGCGCGGCATCCGCGTCATCCCGGAATCGAAGGAACGCGATCGCCACGGCTTCGCCTTCATGAGCAATGAAATCAGCTCCGAACGGCAGGTGGAAACCGCCGTCCGACAGACCGCGGCCTTGATCCAACAGATGCACGCCGAAGGCAAGAAAGTGGTCGTCGTCGCCGGCCCGGTGGTCGTGCACACCGGCGGCGTAAAGCCGCTCGGCTCCCTCATCCGCGGCGGGTTCGTCGACGCCCTCCTCAGCGGCAACGCTCTGGCGGTCCATGATATTGAAGCCGCTCTACTCGGGACTTCGCTCGGCGTCCGTATGAACGACGGGCGCCTGGAAGAACACGGCCATCGCAACCACATGCGCGCCATCAACGCGATCTATCACGCCGGCGGCATCCGTGGCGCGGTCGAAAGCGGACGGCTGACGAGCGGGATTATGTACGAGTGCGTGAAGGCCAACGTGCCCTTCGTCCTCGCCGGCAGCCTCCGCGATGATGGCCCGCTGCCCGACACCATCACCGACATGAACCAGGCGCAGGACGCCTATAACGAACACGCCCACTCGGCCGGCCTCGTGCTCTGCCTCAGCTCGATGCTCCATTCGATCGCCACCGGCAACATGCTGCCCGGCTGGGTGAAGACCGTCTGCGTCGACATCAACCCCGCCGTCGCCACCAAGCTCAGCGACCGCGGCACCGGCCAAGCCGTCGGCGTCGTCACCGACGTCGGCCTGTTCCTCGACCATCTCGCCAAGGCGCTCGTCCCTCATGAGTAAGAAAACAACCTATACCGACGAACACGCCGAAGCGGGCGTGAACGCGCCCCTCCCCGACATCGAAACCTGGCCGAACCAGTTCCGCACCGGCTACGAAATCGAAATCGTCAACCCGGAGTTCACGAGCGTGTGCCCCAAAACCGGCCTGCCCGATCACGGCACCTTGACGCTCCGCTACGTCCCCGACGAACACTGCCTGGAACTGAAGTCGTTGAAGATGTACTGGCTCGCCTACCGCAACCTGGGCATCTTCCAGGAAAACGTCGTCAACCGCTTCCTGGCCGACCTCGTCCGCGCCGCTCAGCCCCTTGAAGCCACCGTCATTGGCGACTTCATGCCCCGCGGCGGCATCCCTTCGAAAATCACCGCCCGATACGTGAGGAAGACCAAGCGTGGACGCTGAAAACCCGCTCGCACAAGCGGTCCGCGAAATTCGCGAGCGGGTCGCCGCGCGCCATCCCCAGGGCGAACGAAGCCGTTTCGGGATCACCCTGGCCGACCTGCTGCCGCTGCTCCATTCCCGCGACGCCGCCGAAGCCAAGGTCGCCGCCATCGGCACCGTGAACCCGCGTCCGCCCGGCCTTAAGAATAACCTCGTCCAAAGCTGGAAACGGTTCCTGGCCCGCATTCTCGATTGGCACGTCTGCGAACAGGTCGAGTTCAATCGGGGCTCGGTGAACGCCATCCAGGCCACCCTCGAAGCGCTGAAGGAACAGAACCGATCGCTGGAACAAATCGCCTCCGCGCTCGAAGATAACGCCCGGCGCAACGACGAACTCACGAGCGAATTGAAGTCCTATGCCGCCCGCCTCGATGCGACCGAAGGCCGCGCCATCCTGGCTGAACGCGACGCGGCAACGCTGCGCGAGCAAGCCCGCGAACTCGCCGACGTCCGCATCCACTGGCAGGAATGGCGTCTGGAGTGGGAACGCAAACTCAGCATCAACGAAGTCCAATTCCTGCGCAGCGCGGCCGACCTTAGCGCCGCCTATCAACACCGAACCTCGCAACTGGAAGCCAACTTCCGCGGCATCACCGACCGCCAACACCGCGACTTCGAAGGCCTCGTCGCCCGCTCCAATGACGAAGTACAGGCCCGCTTCTGGACCGACAACGCCAAGCTGCGGGACGAGTACGAGCGCATGATTCACGCCGAACTGCGCACGATCCGCCAGAAGACCTTCGCCGCGGCCGCTCTGCCCACCACGACCGTCGAACCAGCCTACGACTTCGTTCATTTTGCCGATCGGTTCCGCGGCCCCCAGGAGTACGTCCGCTCGAACTTCGCCGCCTACCTGCCGCTGTTTGCCAACCGCCCGAACCTCGTCGATCTCGGCTGCGGCCGCGGCGAATTCCTCGAACTCCTGGCCGAAAACAAGATCACCGCCACCGGCGTCGATGGCGACCCCGAGTCCGTCGGCATGTGCCTGGCCAAGGGCCTAAACGCCGTCGAAGCCGACCTGTTCGCCTGGCTCGAAGCCCAACCGGATCACTCCCTCGACGGCGTGTTTTGCGGCCAAGTCATCGAACATCTGCCACCCCCGTTAGTGCCTCGCCTCTTCAATCTCTGCGCCGCGAAGTCCCGCCCCGGGGCCATCGCCGTGTTCGAAACGCCCAACCCGGAATGCCTCGCCATCTTCGCGTCGCACTTCTATCTCGACCCGACGCACCAGCGCCCCGTACCCTCTGCCCTCGCGGCGTTCTACCTCCAGGAAGCCGGCTACGGAAGCCTCGAAATCCGGTCTCTCGCCCCGGCGGTGGACTCGATGCCGTCGCTCGCTTCCCTGCCCCCCGACTTCCGCGCGGCCTTCTTCGGCGGCCTCGATTACGCCATCATCGGTACCAAACTCTAAGGGGTTCAACCGCTCGGCCTAAGTACTCTACGTACTCCGTTCGGTGTATAACGCTAATGGGTTTTTGTCGCGGTAAACCGCACTATGGATGCATGAAGCCCGTCTTGATCTTTCTGCTCGCCTCCTTCGGCGTGCACGCCGCCACCATGACCGTCACTGGCCCCGACCAGTCGAGAGGTGGCTTCGTTTCGTTTCTCGAAGATGGTAACGAAGCCACTGGCTTCGCGGGAATTTTATTGGCCAGATACGACGGACAGGCGATTCAGCCGTTCTTCTGCGCCGACCTCTTCACCCCGATCGACATCAACACCTACACTTCTCAGGCCTATTACGTTCGGCCCGAACGCGGCGAAGATCGCGTCGGCTATCTTTTCGTCAACTACCTGGCCGGCGTGACCACCGAAGCTCTTGGCCAAGCGATGCAACTCGCCATCTGGGACATTCTGCACGACGGCGCCGACGGGCCGGACGTGGGGCGCATCCGTAGCGCGGTGGGCACCCCGGCCGGCGTGGTCTCCGCTTGGAGCAATTACCTTGCGGTGAGCGCGGGCCAATCGAATCCGAACACCTCGGTCTTCATCAACTCCTTGGGCAACACGAATGCGCAAACGTTGATCGGGGCCTTCGAGCCCACCTCGATCAACGCCCCCGAACCAGCGACCTTCGCGCTGGTTGGTGCGTCTCTCCTCGCGCTCGGCTTAGCTCGCCGCCGTATTAGAAGATAAGTTTCAACTGGTAGCGGATCATTCTGCCTCCGCCGTCGACAAACTGCGGTGCCAGAAACTGCCCGGCCGGAGTGGTGCCTACGTTGTTCCCAATCAGCCCCTGCGTCTGCGGCGCAAAGGGGCTCACGCTCGGGGTCCCATATTGCGGGGTGTTGAACAGGTTGTAGAACTCGGTCCGAAACTCCATTCGCAGTTGCTCGGTTACCCTCACCGTTTTCAGAATGTTGAGGTTCCAATTCTTCTGGCCGGGCGTGCGTTGGGTGTTTCGACCGAGAGTGCTAGGGCGCAGCGGCACGGTCCCGCTAAAGGCCGCGCGCTGCATGAACTGCGCCTGTGCCGGGTCGATCGGGGCCGAGCCGCCCACCGCATCCGGGTTCCGATAGCCGGTCGGGCTGTTGCGGTCGATCACCGCTCGCACCCCGCGCTGCCCATTCGGATTGTAGTCCGGCCGATCGCCCGTTGAACCTTCGAAACCATCGGCATCGATCCCGTTCAACACCGTCAGCGGCACGCCGCTTTCGAACGCCGTCACCCCGGCTAGGCCCCATCCGCCCAACACCCGATTCTGCTTCCTCCACGGTAGTTCGTAGAAATAGCTGAACGTCAGCCGGTGCGTCCGGTCGAACAACGAGAACGCGCGATCGAGCCGCTCGCCGCCGAAGATGGACGGAATCATGCTCGGCGCCGGGTTCGAATTGAAGGTGAAAAGTTCGCTGCCGTTATCCAAATTCTTCGACCAGGTATAGGCCACCGTCGTGAGTAAACCCTTCGAAAACCGCCGGTTTAAATGGGTCTGGAGCGCGTGGTAGGTGCTGCTGCCGCCGTTGGTCCGAATCGCCCGGCGGCCTTGGATGCCGTCAAAACGGGCGGCCCGACGCGACGCGGGAATATCGTCGCTGGGTAGAATTACCAGGCTGCTCGGCACCACCGGGTTGTACTCCTCCTGCCAGAACAAGCGCGTGCCTTTGCTGCCGACGTAGCTCACGTCCAAAATCATCCCGGCCGGTAACTCGTGCTGAATTCCGCCCGAAAAGCGCTGCACGTACGGATTCACTAAGTTCCCGATCACCAGGCCCTGGGTATCAAGCGGCGTCAGCGCCCGCGCCACCAGCGGCAGGCTCGCCGACAGCCGCGGTAAGCCTCGCGGATTGGACGTGTCGACGACGCTCTGCACTTGCGTCGCAATCACGTTCGGCGACGAGGTCGAAGCGTTCGAAGCGATGTTGTTGAAGAACGTATCGAAGCTCACCTGATAGCCTAGCCGGAACACCGTCTTCGGCCGTAGCGTCCACGCCAGACCCAGCGTCGGGCCGAAATTATTGTTGTCATGTTTCACTTGATTCGGCTGGTCGAATGGCCCGGTGAAGGTCGTCGGGTTGATGTTGAACAGGCCCGTGAAGGCCGGCGTCCGCAGCGAGTTGATCGGCTGCCCGAAGTTCTCGTAGCGCAGTCCCAAGGTCAACGTCAGGTTCTTCCGCATCCGCCAGCGGTCCTGAAAAAAGAGGGCAAACCGCGTGAGATCCGGGTAGTAGGCGTTCGTTCCGAAATCCCGCAGCGCCGACCCGCCGCCCGGCCCCGAGCCGCCGAAATCATCGAGATAGTTCGCAAAGTAAGAGAATCCGCCGCCATCGCGGTAGTCGAGTTGTCCGCGTAGAATGATCGGCGCAAACTGCTTGGCCCGCTGTTGGAGCAGGTCGACACCAAACCGGAACGCATGGACGCCGCGGACGATCGTGACCGTATCCTGGAACCCATAGTTGTTCGCCAGACGCCCCTGCGGCAGATTCGTCTGCACTCCGATTCCCGAAATCGCCGCCCCGCCGAACTCATAGCGCGGCAGCGTCAAACCCAGCGGATTCGCCGTCGCCCCGGGGAAATCGAGGCCGATCCGGTTGTAATGCAGCCGCGCCTCATTCGTCATATTCGCCGAAAACACATGGGTATGCGTGATCAGCGCGTTGCGATACGCCTCCGTCGTCCCGGTCTCGAAACCGGCGAACGGATTGGTCGCCCCACCGCGCGGATCATCCCGAAACGAGTTCATGAATCGCCCGGAAAGCTGGTCGCGTTCGCCTAGCTTGTGGTCCATCCGAATCATGTACTGTCGCTCGCCGACGTTCCGGCCAAAGCTCGCCACCGCTTGGCCGAACTCCAGATCCGGCCGCCCAGCGCCCAACGGAACATTGAAGAAATTCGCGTTACCGTCCAGCCCCGCCGTCACCTGATCGTACAGATCCGCCCGCGGGT
>JAPKZA010000569.1 GCA_026394015.1 Acidobacteriota bacterium | reverse complement strand
GGTTTTCGCTACATCAACAAGTGGCTCCGGATACATTTACACTGGCGCTCCTGCGCTTATCGTGGCAGAGGATAGCGGAGCCTATTCGAAAAATGCCTTCTTAACCAATATATCTTCCGGTCCATCGAATGAATCCAATCAAACCGTAACTTTTACTGTTACCAATAGCAACCCATCCCTGTTTAGTGTGGCGCCAGCCATCGATTCTTCGGGCACCCTGACTTTTACCCCCGCAGCAAATGCCAATGGCGCTGCAACCATTACGGTGGTTGCCAATGATGATGGTGGTAGCAGCAACGGGGGTGTCAGTTCAAGTGTGGCTCAGACTTTTAGTTTTGTGATATCAGATGCTAATGACGCCCCCACCGTTACCGCCCCAGTTTCTTTTACCGTAATCGAAGATGCAGCTAGCAATCTGCTGTTTACGGGTACCCCATTTGCAGATGTTGATGTGGCAAGTGGCGAAATGACTGTTACACTTTCGGTTTCAAATGGTGTAATCAATGGAAATGCTGGTACTGGTATTACCGTTGCAGGAACAGCAACTGCGCGCACCTTTACAGGCACACTTGCCAGCTTAAATACTTACTTTACCACTGCGGGCAAAATCACCTACCAATCGGCAAGTAATAACAACGCGCCTAGAACGCTGACCATCTCTATTGATGATCTTGGAAATAGCGGCCCTGGTGGATCTCTTATTGCTACCACTACTTCCACTATTAGTATTACCCCGGTAAATGATGCGCCTTTACTTTCCGGTTCTAACCCTGTGCTAGCAACCATCGTCGAAGATGCGGGCAACGGCTTACAGACCAGTTCCCTCACCCTGAGCGGTGTGTATGAGGCGGGCGACAGCATTACCGCCACCATCAACGGCACGGCGGTGACCTACACCGTGGTGGCGGGAGATATCGGCAGCAACCAAGACACCACCCGAGCCAATGTGGCCGCCAAACTGGCCGCTGCCATCAATGCCAACGCCACAGTGGCAGCACTCGTTGATGCCACTGTGTCCACGGTTACGACAACCCAAGGGGGAGCAACCGCAACCGCGGGCATGCTGTTCAACCTTGACGCCGGTGATGGCAGCTCCTGGGGGGGCAGTGGAACCATCTGGAACGATGCCAGCGGCAACAGCCGCAACTGGACGCTGCTGAATGGGCCCAGTGGTAATGGAGCGATCGAGTTCGATGGCACCAACGACTACGCCCAGATCAACAATGCCGCCTGGATCCCACAGGGCACCAATGCACGCACCTTTGAGATCTATGCCCGAATTGATGCATGGCGGGCCGGGCAATACGCCATGTTGCTGTCAAAAACATCCAGCGACAATCAAGCGAGCAGTTTTGGACTCTGGGAAAACAATGGTGTCGTCAAACTAGTGCTGATTACTCAGGGTGGAGGCAACTTCAGCCAGCTCACCGATTTTTACACCATTCCCAACCCCTCGAGCCTGCTCGGCAGTTACCACCACTACGCCTTCAGTTATGACGGCAGTGTGGCGAAGATGTTTATTGACGGTGCGTTGGTCTACACCAGTGCCTCCAATAAAGCATTCAGCACCAACACGGCTCCACTGCGGATCATGGCCTTTGATCCCAACAACTCGCCGTTTTATTGGTCTGTTGATGGTGCAGTAAAGGGCGCCAGAATGTATGGCTCTGCCCTGAGTACATCACAAATCAGCGCCAACTACCAAGGTTGGACGGCGGGCGGGTCCACAACCAGTAGCACCTCGTCGGTGGTGCTGGCAGCCGATTCCGCAGGCCTCTCGTTCACCCTCACCAGCAACACGGCCAATGGGGGCATAGACAACACCCAGGCGGTAACGCAATCTGGGGCCAGCGTTACGGGCCAGTCGGTTTCGAGCCTTGTGGCCGCCAACTTCAGCGATGCAGATGATACCGTGATCGGTGGCACCAGTGCAAATACTTTGGCAGGCATCGCCATCGTTGCCTATACCGAAAACAGTGCTAAAGGTGCTAGGCAGTATTCCACCGATGCTAGTGCAACTTGGGCAGTAATATCTACAGTAAGTTCAGCTACCTCGGCCATTACAATTACTACAACAGATCTGTTACGCTTTGCACCTAAACCCGATTTTAATGGCGCTGTACCAGTTTTGACTTTTGTCGTAATCGAAAACTCTACCACGGTTACAAGTGGCGCAATTGTTGATGCAAGTGTGCGCGGTGGTTCCACCTCTTTTAGTTCTGCCAGTTTGACCATAAGCCAAAGCGTAACTGCGGTGGTCGACATCGTTGCTGATAGCCTAAGCGTTAATGAAGATTCATCTATTACCGCGAATTTGATAACCGGTACCAATGGGGCCAACGCAGATAACTTTGAAAATAGCGATAGGG
>JAPKZA010000537.1:11209-11743 GCA_026394015.1 Acidobacteriota bacterium | reverse complement strand
CAAGGTCGTGCGCGTCGATGCCGCCGAAATGACGTTCGTTACGGAATTTGGCACCCGCCATAAGGTCGATGTCGCCAATGTCGTGCCACCGCAGTCCGCGGCGCGCATCGCCTTCGAGTTCGGGCTGACCGACCAGTCCGGCTGGGTTCCGGTCAACCCCGCGACGTTCGAGGCGAAGTCGGTCCCCGGTATCTACGTGGTGGGTGACGCCAACAACGGCACCCCAATGCCGAAATCCGGCTATATCGCGTCCAATACCTCCAAGCACGCCGTCGCCTGCGCCGTTGCCAGCCTGCGCAACGAAGCCCCACCCGAGGGGGTGTATTTCAATACGTGCTACAGCCATGTGGGCGACGAGTATGGGATCTCGGTCGTCGGCGTGTATCGGGCCACCGACAAGGGGATCGTGGAAGTGCCGAACTCCGGAGGCGTGTCCCCGCGCGGCGATCTGCCCGAGCAGCGGCGATTGGAGGCGCTGTATGCCGACGCCTGGTACTCCAGCATCACGAAGGATATGTTCTCCTGAAACCGACA
>JAPKZA010000537.1:0-11118 GCA_026394015.1 Acidobacteriota bacterium | reverse complement strand
GCGGACGATCCTTCGCTCGACGCGGCGATCCGGGCCGAAATCGGGGGTGTCCGGCCGGTGGATGGCCCGATCTTGGTGCGGTTGCCCGCCGTCGCCGAAAATGGCGGTCAGGTGCCGCTGACCGTCTCGGTCGAAAGCCCGATGACCGTGGCGGACCATGTGACCGCGATCCATGTGTTCGCGACGCGCAACCCGACACCCGGGATCGCATCGTTCCACCTGACTGCGGCCATGGGAAAAGCCGAGGTGCAGACACGCATTCGCTTGGCCGAGGACCAGGCGATCGTGGTACTGGCCGTCCTGTCCAACGGTGTCGTCTGGCGCGCGATGGCAGAAACGCGGGTCGTGCAGGGCGGCTGCTTGTCATGAGCCACTTGGCATGAGCCGCCTGGCGGTGCAGCCACGCATCCGCATCCCTCGTTCGGCCAAGGCCGGGGAGGTGATCGAAATCCGCACCCTGATCGAGCATCCGATGGAAACCGGATTGCGTCACGAGGCCGGATCGGTTCGGCCGCGTGACATGCTGCACCGGCTACTGGTGCGCATGAACGGAGAGACGCTGTTCGTTGCCGATCTGCGCAATGGGAGTTCCGCCAACCCGTATCATGTGTTCTTCGCCCGTATCACGCGCACCAGCGATTTCGAGTTCGTCTGGCAGGATGAGCGGGGCGCGACGGCGCAGGCGACCGCTCGGGTGGTCGTGTCGTGATGCAGGACCAATCAGAATGACCAAGTCATGACTGTATGCTGCCCTTGATCGGTTCATCTCGGACTGGAACGATCCGCAGGTCGATTTGCGCCGATATCGGACCGGAGTTCCTATTATTATACAGAAACGATTTACTTCTGGCCGAGCAGAAAGTGGCGATGATTGTGTCGATTGTTTTGCGGACGACGGTGGGTTACGGGACGATGCTGGCGAGTCGTCCGCTAGCGGACGAGCAGAAGGCCGAGGCGAAGAAGTTGGGGGCGGCGGCGCAGGCGGCGGCGGCGGGGGGCAAGTATGGCGACGCGATGCGGAGCTATGCGCAGGGGACGGCGTTGATGATGGGGCAGGAGTGGACGCCGGCGGTGGAGTTTACGGCGGGGTTAAAGGCGACGGCGGACCATGCGGTGGTGGCTCCGGGGTCGACGGTGAAGGTGACGTTGGGGGCGATGTTTGCGGCGACGCGACCGGTGGCGGAGAAGGTGGCGGTGACGCTGACGCTGCGGCGGCCGAACGAGATGGCGGGTCCGCCGGTGGCGGCGGCGATGATCGTGGACGCAGCGAAGTTGCCGATGGTGATTGAGGCGAAGATTCCGGGGGACGCGGCGGGGGACTACCTCGTGGATGCTCGATTGTCGCTGGGGGAGAAGTCGCTGCCGGGGCGGACGATTGCGGTGCACGTCGAAGATTTGACGAATCTAGTGGCGGCGCTGCGGAAGCGGAACCCGGAGGACCCGACGGCGGCATATGCGCTGGCGCTATACGAGCGGGCGGACCGGGGGGAGATGTCGCCGTTCCGGATCGACTTTAAGAAAGAGTTCGCAAGGGCGAACGAGTTGCTGGACGCACGAGCGGCGGGGAAGGACCCGTTTGCGGGGAAGGCGGGCGACTTTAAGAAGGCTTATCGGAGTGGGGTGGACGCGACGTTGCAGCCGTATCGGCTGTTTGTGCCGGCGGAATATGACGGGTCAAAAGCGGCGGGGTTGGTGGTGGCGTTGCACGGGATGGGCGGGGACGAGAACTCGATTTTCGACCAGTACGCGGCGGGACGGATGAAGGCGGAGGCGGAGAAGCGGGGGCTGTTTGTGGTTTGCCCGAAGGGTCGGGGACCGGCGTCGATGTACCGGGGCGACGCGGAGACGGACGTGCTGGATGTGTTGGCGCAGGTACGGAAGGACTACAAGATCGACAGCAAGAAGGTGTACCTGATGGGGCATTCGATGGGGGCGTTTGGGACGTGGTCGATTGCGATGAAGTACCCGGAGATGTTTGCGGCGCTGGGGCCGATTTCGGGCGGCGGGAACCCGGCGGGGATGGAGAAGATCAAGGCGATTCCGCAGTACATTGTGCATGGGGACAACGACAAGACGGTGCCGGTGGAGCAGAGTCGGATGATGGTGGAAGCGGCGAAGAAGTTGGGAACGCCGCATGTGTACGTGGAGGTTCCGAAAGGGAGCCATGTGGACATCGCGGTGCCGAACTTTGCGCCGATGTTGGACTTCTTTGTGAAGCAGTGAGATAGAATCGACGCACAGCTATGCGTCGACTTTTTTCTGTTTTGTGTTTGACTTTGCCCCTTTGGGGGCAGGCTCCCGAGATGTATCCGTTGGGGCCGGATTCGCAGGTGAAACCGGGGGTGCCGCAGGGGACGGTGACGAAGGGGACGTGGGCGAATTCGAAGATTTTCCCGGGGACGACGCGGGAGTATTGGACGTATGTGCCGGCGCAGTATAAGGCTTCGGAGCCGGCGGCGGTGATGATTTTCCAGGACGGCGGAGGGATGATTTCGCCGACGGGGCGGTTTCGGGTACCGGTGGTTTTGGACAACCTGATTGCGAAGGGTGACCTGCCGGTGATGATTGGGATATTCATCAATCCGGGGGTGATGCCGGCGGCGAACGCGAACGCCGAGGCACGATATAACCGGAGCTTCGAATATGACGCGTTGGGGGATCGGTATGCGCGGTTTTTGCTCGAGGAGATTTTGCCCGAGGTGGGCAAGGGGCTGAACCTATCGAAAGACCCCAATCAGTATGGGTTGATGGGGAGTTCGTCGGGGGCGATCGCGGCGTTCAACGCGGCGTGGGAGAGGCCGGACAAGTTTCGGCGAGTGATGAGTTTTATTGGGACGTTCGTGAATATTCGCGGTGGACAGGAGTTTCCGACGCTGATTCGGAAGATGGAGCCGAAGCCGCTGCGGGTGTTTCTGCAGGATGGCAAGCGGGATAACAACATCTACGCGGGGAGCTGGTACGTGGCGAATCAGGACATGGCTTCGGCGTTTGAATGGGCGGGGTATGACTATACGTTTGTGGTGGGCGAGGAGCAGCATAATGCGAATCACGGGTCGGCGATTTTGCCGGACGCGATGCGATGGTTGTGGCGGGAGCCGAGCAAGCCGATTACGAATCGGATGCGGCCGGGGGATCGGCAGTTTTCGCGGATGATTGTGGGAGATAGCAAGTGGGAGCAAGTGAGTGAGGGGCACGTGTTTACCGAGGGACCGGCGGTGGACAAGGCGGGGAACGTGTATTTCACCGATACACGGGCGAGCAAGATTCACAAGATTTCGGTGATGGACGGAAAGGTGTCGTTGTTCAAGGACGATTCCGGGAACGCGAACGGATTGATGTTTGGGCCGGACGGGCGGCTGTACGCCTGCGAGAACGGACGGAAGCGGATTGTGGCTTACGATGTGGCAACCGGGATGGCGACGGCGGTGGCGACGGACGTGAATTCGAACGACTTGGTGATCAACGCGAAGGGGGAGATTTGGTTTACGGATCCGGCGAATAAGAAAGTTTGGTATTTGAAGCCGGGCGGGGAGAAGCGGGTGGTGCATGAGGGATTGGAGTTTCCGAATGGGGTGATTCTATCGCCGGACCAGACGATGCTGATGGTGGCCGATAGCCGGGGCAAGTGGGTATGGTCGTTTCAGATTGGGGAGAACGGGGCGTTGTTAAATGGGTTGCCGTATCACCGGTTGGAGACGAGCGACCAGAGCAGTTCGACGAGCGCGGACGGGATGACCGTGGATACGGACGGGTTCTTGTGGGTGACGACGAATGTGGGGCTGCAGGTGCTCGACCAGTTGGGGAGGGTGAACGCGATCTTGAGTAAGCCCCAGCCGGGCCCGCTTTCGAATGTTGTGTTTGGGGGAAAGGAGCTCGATACCGTGTTCGTGACGGCGGGTGACAAGGTGTTTAAGCGGAAGGTGACGCGGAAGGGATTGACGGCTTGGGGTCCGGCGAAGCCGCCGAAGCCGGGGATGTAGAATCCATACCCCGGTTGACTTCGAGAGGAAAGGTGAATACGATTTCACCTGCACATTCTTTCCTCTCGAGGTCTTTCCATGTTTCGTTTAATCTTTCTTTCTGGCGTGGCGGCGTTTGCCGCTTGGGCGCAATCTACCGGCGCGGCGACGGTGGTGGGTACGGTGACGGATAAATCGGGGGCCGTGGTTCCCGGCGCGAAGGTTACCGTACGGAATTTGGGGACGCAGTTTATCTCCTCCGGCCAGACGAATTCGGCGGGGGCGTACTACGTGCCGAGCTTGAACTCGGGGACCTACGAGGTGGCGGTGGAGGCGACCGGGTTTAAGAAGTTTGTGCAGACGGGGCTGGTGCTGCGTATTAACGAATCGCCGAGGATCGATGTGCAGTTGGAAGTGGGGAACGTGACCGAGAGTGTCAAGGTTGACGCGACGGCACCGCTGTTGGAGACGGAGACGGCGGGGTCGGGGCAGGTGCTGGACGGGGAGTTAGTGGAGAAATTGCCGGTGATGCAGAAGTTTGTGCATCGGGTGCTGCTGTATATGCCGGGGATGACGAACATCAACGGGCAACATGCGGTGGGGCAAAGACAGCGGGCGATTGGTTACTCGATGGACGGGGTGAGCGGGAAGGAGCCGGCGGTGGGGCAGTTGGGTGATTATCAACGGACGATGATTGCGTCGCTGGATTCGGTGCAGGAGTTCAAGATGTGGACGACGGGTTCGCCGGCGGAGTTTGGGCACTCGGCGGGCGGGCAGTTGAGCATGGTTTTCAAGGGTGGGACGAATTCGTTTCACGGGTCGCTCGAAGACCGGTATACGAACGGAAAGTTGATTCATCGGGCGTTTTTGGAGCAGTTGCCGCGGACGGGGGCGTTTGCGTATCACGAGTGGGGGACGACGGTATCGGGGAAGATCGTGAAAGATAAGACGTTTTTCTTCGGCGGGTTTCAACAGCACTACGAGAAAGTAAGCGAGACGGTGATCGTAACGGTGCCGAGCCCGGAGATGCTGGCGGGCAACTTCAACTTTGGGGGACGGGGGTTACCGATTTATAACCCGTTTACGACGCGGTTGAACGGGGCGACGTGGACGCGGGACCCGTTTCCGGGGAATGTGATTCCGGCGAGTTTGTTTGATTCGGCTTCACGGAAGCTGATCGACTTGAAGCCTTGGCTGCCGCAGAGCGACCCGGGGACGATTCAGCCGACGGGGCCGGTGAACAACTTGACGTACAACGCGGGCGGGGCGTACAACTTCATGCGGTACGACGGGAAGGTGGACCATCAGTTCACGACGAACCATAAGATTTTTGGGCGGTATTCGCTGGTGCGGCACCGGAGCGCGGAGCGGCCGGTGCGGGAGTTGACCGAGGTTACTTACGGGAACGTTTACGTGAAGCCGCTGGACCAGAGTAACATTGTGCTTTCCGATAGTTACACGATCAATCCGACGACGATTAACGAGATGCGGTTGGGATTCAATCGGCGCGTAAATACGGCGGTGCCCGAGAGCTATGGGCAGGGCTGGGCGGCGAAGCTGGGGATTCCGAATGTTTCGGCGGATACGTTCCCGGATTTTCAGAATTCGGGCGGGGGCCGGTATTACGGATTGGGACCGGGCGGGAAGTCGAAGGACGTGGCGGAAGACTTTACCTTTCAAGAGAACTTCACGAAGGTGGCGGGCAAGCACACGATGAAGTTTGGCTATGAGCTGATGCGGACGCGGTATAACTCGCTGCAGGCGACGCTGCCTTCGGGGCAGTATCGAATGACGGGGACGGAGTTGCCGTTTACGCCGAACACGGGGAACGCGTTTGCGAGTTTGCTGCTGGGGACGGTGGGGCAGGGCGTGTTTCAACAGGCGCAGGCGACGTGGTTGCCGCGTTGGTGGAGCCAGGCGGGCTACGCGCAGACGACGTATCGGCCGCGGAAGAATTTGACGCTGGAGATGGGCTTGCGGTGGAGCTACGAGTCGCCGTTTTCGACTAAGTACGGGCAGCAGGCGCAGTTCGACCCGAACGCGACGGACCCGCTGACGGGGCGTAAGGGCGCAATTATGCACGGTCTGGGGAACCTGGCGAAGCGGGACATGAATAACTTTCAGCCGCGGTTGGGACTGGCGTGGAACTTCAATCCGAAGGCGGTGTTTCGTTCGAGCTTTGGGATGTACACGGTGGACCTGATGACGAACAGCGCGGGGCAGAACTTTGAAGAGTACATTGCGACGGCGAATGTGCAGGCGAACCCCGGGGATCCGCGGCACGCGTTTTTACTTTCGCAGGGGCCGGGTTCGGTGAAGTTCAACACGGCGGCGGATGGATCGGTGCCGTTTGTGGGGACTAACTACGGGGGGCGGAATGCTTCGTTCTTCGATCCGGGGATGCGGATGCCGTATGTGAGTATGTGGTCGGCGGGGTTCCAGTTTCAATTATCGAAATCGTGGATGGCGGAGGCGTTGTATCAGGGTTCTTCGGGCGTGGGATTGTTGAACAACTGGGACATGAACGTGGTGCCGCTGAACATTTCAACGGACCCGACGGTGTTGAACCAGGTGTTTAACGCGACGCAGAATTATAAGCCGTACACGCAGTTTGGTTCGATTCAGCATTACTCGAATTATGGGCACAATTCGCATCATTCGAGCACGTTTCGGATTGAGAAGCGGTATTCGCAGGGGCTGACGTTGAATACGTTCTACCAGTTCGGCAAGACGCTGAACGACGGGGACGACGACGGCGGGCGGAGCGGGATTACGTTCTACAACCGGAACCTGGAGAAGGGCCGGGCGAGTTACGACATTCGGCACCGGTTAGTGAGTGTGATGACTTACGAGTTGCCGGTGGGCAAGGGTCGGAAGTTCATGAACGGCGGCGGCGTGAAAGATTACTTCCTGGGCGGCTGGGACCTAGCTTGGACGCAGACGATGCAGAGTGGACCGCCAATGCTGGTGACGGCGGGCGGCAGCCCGAACCGGTACTTGCCGGGGATGGTGCGGCCGAACGCGGTGTTGCCGGCCGATCAGATGGTGGTGGACAACTACACGATTGGAGCGAACCGGTTCCCGCTGGCGGCGCAGAACAACTATTTCAACAACGCGGCGTTTGCGTATCCGGCGGCATTTACAGCGGGGACGATGGGTCGGAACATTCTGGAATCGCCGGGCATGCAGTGGACGCAGTTGTCGCTGTCGAAGACGATCGTGGTGAAGGAGCGGATGCGGTTTACGGTTCGCTGGGATGCAAACAACCCGACGAAGCAGCCGCAGTTTGCGGATCCGGGCGGGAACTACAATCTGCAGAACTTGGCGCAATTCGGCCGGTTCGCCGGAATTGGCCGGGGAAGCTTTTCGGATATTGGGACGGCTCGCATGCACCACATTCTTGTGGGACGATTTGAGTGGTGAAACCTTTATTCGGATTGTTGCTTCTGGTGATGGGCCTGTTCGGTCAGGACCGACGGAATACAGTGGTCGCGACGACGGATACGCACTTTGCGGCTCCGTCGTTTGCGACGCTGGAGGAATGGAAAGTTCGGCGGGAGGCGCTGCGGAAGCAGGTGCAGTCGGCGGCCGGACTGCTTCCCTTCCCCGCGCGGAACCCGCTGAATGCTCAAGTTTTCGGGCGGATTGAGAACAAAGACTACTCGATTGAAAAGGTTTATATCGAGACGCTGCCGGGGTTTTATCTGGCGGGGAATTTGTATCGGCCGCTGGGGAAGAAGGGGCCGTTTCCGGGGATGTTGGCTCCGCATGGGCATGCGCAGTATGGACGGTTAGAGGACGGGGAGCTGTTCTCGGTGCCGTCGCGGGGGATCAACCATGCGCGGCAGGGGTACGTGGTTTTCGCGTACGACATGATTGGGTATAACGACACGATGCAGTTGCCCCACGTGTTTGGGAATACGCCGCAAGAGCAGCTTTGGAGCTTTGGTCCGCTGGGGTTGCAGACGTGGAATTCGATTCGAGCGTTGGACTTTTTGGAGTCGCTGCCGGATGTGGATCCGAAGAAGTTGCTGGTGACGGGGGAGAGCGGGGGCGGGACGCAGACGTTTTTGCTTTGTGCGATCGACGAGCGGCCGAAGTGGTCGTCGCCGGTGAATATGATTTCGTTGATTATGCAGGGCGGGTCGCCGTGCGAGAACGCGCCGAGTTTGCGGGTGGGGACCAATAACGTGGAGATCGCGGCGCTGATGGCTCCGCGGCCGATGTTGATGGTTTCGGCGACGGGGGACTGGACGAAGAATACTCTGAAAGAAGAGTACCCGGCGATGAAGAAGATTTATGAGTTGTACGACGCGGGGGCGCAGGTGGAGACGGTGCAGATCGACGCGCCGCACAACTACAACAAGGCTAGCCGGGAGGCGGTTTATAAGTTTTTTGGCAAGCAGGTTTTGGGGGATGGAGACGCGACGAAGTTTGGGGAGAAACGGATTCGGGTGGAGAAGTTGCAGGACATGATGGTGTTTGCGGGGCGGGCTTTGCCGGCGAATGCGCTGGACCAGGCGGGGCTTTTTGCGCAGTGGGTGGCGGCGGCGAAGAAGCAGGTGACGGACCGGGAGACGCTGCAGGTGGCGTTGGGGACGAGTTGGCCGGCTAAGGTGGAGGCTCGAGTAAGTGGAACGGTAGTTGAATTGAGTCGGGCGGGGCAGGGGGACCTCGTAAAAGGCACGTATGTGAAGGGTAAGGGGGGCGCGGTGTTGCAGGTGGGCGGGACGGCGAAGGCGGACGGGCGGACGGTGTTAACGATTGAGCCGTTTCCGGGCACGGCGAGGGACCGGGAGGTGCGTTACTTTTTGACGTTTAACCGGAGCGACGACGCGAACCGGGTGCAGGATATTGTGACGGCGGTGGCTTGGCTGCGGCAGTCCGGGGAGCGAGACATCACGGTGGTGGGGACCGGGAAGGCGGCGGTATGGGCGACGTTTGCGGCGGCGGTGCTGCCGGAGGCGGTGACGTTAGAAGCTCCGTTGGGTTCGTTTCGCGGGACGGATCAGGACTTCATTGACTCGATGTTTGTGCCGGGAATTCAGAGGGCCGGAGGGCTCCAGGCGGCGTTGCGGCTTTTGACGGCGAGATAGCCGCGGAAGATGACGGACTTGGTTTGGCCGGCGAAGACGGGGCCGAGCGAGAGTTGGCACCAGGCGCGGATTTCTTCGGCGGGGATGCCGCGGGCGATGGCGGCGGAGACGTTGGTTTCGGTGAGGGCGTAGTCGAGGTAGGTGGCGGCGTTGTAGGGGAGGGTCATCGAGAAGGGCTCGCCGCCGGGGTCGAAGCGGCCGGGGCCCTCGGGGGAGGGGTAGCGGAGTTTGAAGGCGGTGTTCCAGGTGGTGAGAGCGGGGGGGTCTTCGAACTCTTTGCCTTGGGCGAAGTCGTAGATGGCGAGTTGGCCGTGGGGCGTGAGGACGCGGTTGATTTCGCGGAGGGCGGGGGGGAGGTCGCAGTAGTTGAGAGAGCCGGCGGCGGCGATGAGGTCGAAGGACTCGTCGGCGAAGGGGAGGGCTTCGGCTTGGCCGACCAGGAAATCGGCTCCGGGGGAGACGCGAGGGGCCCAGGCGAGCATGGGTTCGGCGGGTTCGAGGCCGACGCGGTGTTCGGCGAGGCCGGCGAGGGCGGCGGTGGAGATGCCGGAGCCGCAGCCGAGATCGAGGGCACGACGATAGCGGCCGGGGAGTTGGCGGAGGACCCAGGCGTGGACAGCGGGACGGGAGCGGGCGTAGCCTTCGGCCATGGCGGCGGAAGCGAAGAGGTTAGCCATAGAAGGCATGGTAGCATCGGCGGAGATGACGAAACTGGCAGTGATTACAGGGGCTTCGGCGGGTTTGGGGGCGGAGTTTGCCCGGCAGTTGCGGGCGATGGGATATGAGCTTTTGGTGGTGGCTCGACGGCGGGAGCGGTTGGAGGGAATGGGAGGGGAGATTTGGGTGGCGGACTTGAGCGTGGAGGAGGAGGTGGAGCGGTTGGCGCGGCATTTGGAGGGGCGGGGGGACGTGGCGATGCTCGTCAACAACGCGGGATTTGGGACGCAGGGGAGGTTGGCGGCGACGGAGTGGGAGCCGCAGATGGCGATGCATCGGCTGCATGTGCTGGCGACGCTGCGGCTGACGCGGGCGGTGTTGCCGCAGATGATCGCACGAGGGGCGGGGGCGATTGTGAATGTTAGTTCGGTGGCGGGGTTTGCGCGGGCGGCGGGGAACGTGAGTTACTGCGCGACGAAGGCGTGGACGAATGCGTTTAGTGAGGGGCTGTGGCTGGAGCTGCGGGGGACGGGAGTTACGGTGCAGGCTTTGTGCCCGGGGTTTACTTACACGGAGTTTCATGATGTTTTGGGAGTCGATCGGCGCAAGCATGCGCCGTGGCTTTGGATGACGGCGGAGTTTGTGGTGGGGGAGTCGCTGCGGAATTTGGGGAAGGTTTATGTGGTGCCGGGGTGGCGGTACAAAGTGTTTCTGGCGTTGTGGACGAAGCTGCCGGCTTGGCTGAGGCTGCGGGCGGAATTTGAGAGAATACGAAAGTGACTCTTCGTTCCTCACTTTCTTACGAACCGGTGGTCTTGAAGTTCGGCACGAGCGGCCGACGGGGGGAGATTATCCACCTGACTCCGCTGGAGATTTACTTGAACGTGCTGGCGGAGGTGGAGTATTTGCAGTCGCTGCCCGCGGCGGACGGAGGGGTTAGCCGGGGGGACGATTTCTACTTTGCTTGCGATTTGCGCCCGAGTTCGCCGGATTTAGCGGTGGCGGCGGTGGAAGCGCTGCGGGATGCGGGGATGAAGCCGGTGAACTGCGGACGGATTCCGACGCCGGCGCTGACCTACTTTGCCCTGGAAGTGGGGAAGGGTTCGCTGATGATCACGGGGAGCCATATTCCGTTTAATCGGAATGGGTATAAGTTGAATACGTCGAAAGGGGAGTTGCTGAAGCACCACGAGGAGCCGATCAACGCCGGGGTGGCGGCGGTGCGGCAGCAGCTGTATGGCGAGGCGGCGGAGAGGTCGAAGTTCGACCGGGAGGGGCAGTTCAAAGTGGTTCCCGGGGGGATGCCGGTGGAGGATGACGCGGCGGCGGGGGCGTACTTGGAGCGGTACGTGCAGTTCTTTGCGGGTAAGTCGCTGGCGGGGCGGCGAATTTTGGTGTACCAGCAT
>JAPKZA010000090.1 GCA_026394015.1 Acidobacteriota bacterium | reverse complement strand
GGCTCGGGAGATGACGACATCCTCGCCGCGAGTCGCTCGCTCCAGGAGTTTGGAGAAGTGGGTTCTTGCTTCGTTGAGGTCTGTGGCCATGGATTCAGGATAGCCGACTGAGTCCGGGCGGGAGAATGCGATCAACGGGCACCAGACGGTTCGCGCGCGAGAAGCGATCTTGATCGCGCATCATCGAGGGAACACGACAACGAGCGGGGCCGGGTCAGTTGGCAGTTGGGGCGATGCGTGCGAAAGCGCTGACGCCGTCGGAGAGCGAGGGGAATCGATGGGACCGCGCCAGCCGAGCAGGATATTTTGGCTGTGCATGAACTAAGATAAAAAACGAGAGTCATCTTGAGGACAATCACGCTGGTATTGGAGCCCGAGGTTCAGGCGGAACTGACCCGCCGGGCGGCGGCCTGCGGTAGCGTCGTGGAAACCTATGCGGCCAGCCTGCTGCAAGCAGCGGTTCAAGCTCCTGAGCGAAGCGGACGGCTGAACGAAGTTCAACTCGATCATACTTTGCGCGAAATGGCCAAATTTTCTCATAAACTTCCAATTTTGCCCGATTCCGCCCTTACGAGGGAGACGATTTATCAGGATCATGATTGATGTTCGAGGAGTGGCTGTTGGATACCAACATGCTGCTCCGAATGAGCAATCGAGACGATCCGTATCAATCGTATTTTGAGGAACCGCGCACAACGGACTCGCTTCGGCCTGTGCGCTAGCGAGGCCTTCGTCTGATCGGCGGCAATTCAGCCTGCCGGGGCTGTTGCCGGTGCTCGCGGATGGACTTGAGAATCTGATCTAGGGTCAGATCCCGCTGCTGTTGCTTGCGGTCGCGGGTGTAGTCGCCGGTCCCGGAGCGATTCAAACGCAAGAACCTGGCGAGGCCATCCGGTCCCAATTCCCTTTGCAGGAGGTGAAGAGCGTGCCGTTCAAACTGCTCGTCGGTCAATTGGTCGATGGCGATCATGGTCCTTGTTCCTTGGTCCAAGATAGCGAATTCCGCGCGGGAATTCGAGGATTGCGTCGCTTCCGGGCGGTTCGCTTCAGCAGCGGGACCACGGTAGCCAACCTGAAGGCGGACATCGTCGCCGTGGGGGGACCCGAGGGACTCGTTCCCTGGCCGTAAAGACCACTTCCGAACGGTCGTGGCTCGGTAGCAGAGAATCCAGGGGCCCACGCGAATACGCAGTTGGGGAATTGATAGACTGATGCGGAGCCGAGCCAAAGGGAGAAATCGCATTGATGAGAGTCGTCCTATTGTTAGCCTGCGGACTGGCCATGTTCGCGCAGAACCGGCCGGTGCAACCGGTGATCGGTGCCCGCGCGGCGACCGTCCTCTCTGTTGATGGTCTGCTGTTCAAGGACCTCAATAAGAACGGGAAATTGGATCCCTACGAAGATTGGCGCCTCGCCGCGGAGGCTCGGGCGGCCGACCTGGTGGCGCGCATGACGGTGGAAGAGAAGGCCGGGCTGATGGTGGGACCAACCCTTATGCCCGGCGCGAATGGAGCGCTGAACGAGCAGTCCACCTATGGCACTAATCCCTTTAATCCCGGACCACCGCAACTGACTTCTCCCGGGACGGGCGAGGCGTTGAATCGGTTGCATCTGGCTCAATTCATCGTGCGGGCGAATCTGCCGCCGCGCCAGATGGCCACTTGGCTGAACGCTGTGCAGGAAGCGGCCGAGCGGACGCGGTTGGGCATTCCGCCGATCTTCGTGACCAACCCGCGGAACCACCTGGGCGCGGCGGCGAACTTCGGCATTATGGAAGCCGGCGGCGCGTTTTCTCAATGGCCGGGAACGTTGGGGCTGGCGGCGACGCGCGATGCCAAGTTGGTGGAAGAGTTCGCCTCCATCGCAGCCCGAGAGTACGTTTCGGTGGGTTTGCGGGGCGCCTACCATCCGACGGCGGACGTGGCGACGGAGCCGCGTTGGAGTCGGTTCGGTGAAACGATGGGCGAGGATGCCAAGTTGACGGCGGAGTTGCTGGGTGCGTTGATCCGGGGCTTCCAAGGGAAGACGTTGGGGCCGGCGAGCGTCGCGGTGGTGGTGAAGCACTTTCCGGGAGCGGGTCCGGCGAGCGGAGGATTTGATGCTCACTTTGCCCACGGCAAGAATCAGGTGTATCCGGGCAACAACCTGGAATCCCATTTGCTGCCTTGGAAGACGGCTATTGCGCAGGGCGCGGCGATGATTATGCCTTACTATGCGGTGGCCACGGGGCTGACGAAAGAGGCGGTGGGCATGTCTTACAACCGGGAGATTGTTACGGAGTTGTTGCGCGAGAAGCTGGGTTTTCAAGGGGTGGTGAATTCCGACACCGGCATTTCGACCGGGATGCCGTGGGGCGTGGAGAAGCTGAGCGTGAAGGAACGGTACCAGAAGGCGATTGAGGCCGGGGTGGACCGGATCGGCGGGGATGCGACGCCGAATTTGATTGTGGAGTTGGTGAAGGAAGGCAAGGTGACGGAGGCGCGGCTGGATGAATCGGCGCGGCGGATTCTGCGGATTCACCTGGCGCTGGGATTGTTTGAGCATCCGTACGTGAATCCGGATGAGGCCGAGCGGACCGTGAGAAAGAAGGAGTTCGAGCAGGCGGCGGGGAAGGCACAGCGGAAATCGATTGTGGTGTTGCAGAATCGCGAGGCGGTGCTGCCCTTGCGCCCCGGCATTAAGATGTATGTGCAAGGGGTGGACGCGGGGGTGGCGGCGCGCTACGGCTATGTTTCGACGACGGAGCCGGAGAAAGCCGACGTTTGCGTGGCGAAGATTAGCGCCCGGCCGGAGGGATTTATGGCGGGCCGGAGCACGAAGCCGATCGAGCTGACTTTGCCGGGGGAGTTGACGGCGCCGCTGCTGGAATTGGCTAAGAAATGCCCGCTGGTAACGGTGTTGCATTTGGAACGCCCGCTGGTGATTCCGGAATTGGCGCGGGCGTCGGCCGGGGTGGTGGCTACGTTCGGGGTGAGCGATGAGGCGCTGCTGGACGTGCTGACCGGGCGGTTTGCGCCGACGGGGCGGTTGCCGTTTGAGATGCCGTCATCGATGGAGGCGGTGCGAGGTCAGATGGAGGACGTGCCCTACGATTCGAAGGATCCGCTGTTTCGGTTTGGGCACGGGCTGACTTACACGGCGCGGGGGCAGTAGGAGCCGTTGCCTGGGACCGTTGTGGCGAAGGCCGCGATGGAGAGGAGCTCAACCGGGCTGCGCGGCCTGTGCGCTCCTATGGGACATTTCTACTTTGCTTTCGCCGCCTTGAACTGACCTGCTCCATTATTTCCCTGCACGGATCGTTGTTGCGCTTCGTACAAAGAGACGTTGACGGCCATGGAACTCATGGCTTTGGCGAGCCCAGCCCCAACAGCGCCGATCATACAGCCGCCTTCTTCCCTCGCGCGCTCTAGAAAGAGTTCGTCACTCATTGCGTAATCATTCATGATGGTCTCCCTTTAACAAATTGGTTGGCCTGTTTTTCGGTCATCTCGAAGTAGCAGAGGTTTTCCCCGTGAGAGGCGTCCATGCCGAGATCGTGCATGTAACGCCGGTAGAACGGTTGGGATTGGGGCAGAGAGTGCAATGCTATACGCCCGGCAAACCCCTCGTCAGCACTGACTTGAATGGCCGTTCGGATGAGCGCTATTCCAACGCCTGAGAATCGTGGTGTCTCGACAAGCCCCGCGAGATTCCATGGGGCACTCTCAATATATTCGATGTAGAGAACGGGCTTGCCGATCTGATTGTCGATCCGACCACGCCACCCGATGGTCGCGATCATCATGAGTCCCTGCGCGCGCCCTTCGCACTCGACCGCGAAACACCGATAGGCTAAAAAATTGAGATTATCGGCCTTGGTACTCCAATCCCAATGCCAGTTTTCTGGCCACGGCTTTCCTTGGCTCCGCAGGTTCTTCAGGGCCGCGAGTCGCTCTGGTTGCCAATCCATGTGGATATCGATCACCTCATCACGCGAAATCTCGTTCAGGATCTCCGCCTGAACGAGTTTCTCGTCTGATCGTCTCAAGAGCCGGGTCGGACGGCGACTCGTCATAGGGCGATGAGTTCCGCTTTGGCTTTTTTTGAATCTTCGAAGAACAGCTTGCCGCCGCTGGCCAATCGAGCGTCCACCAGTTGGTATAGCCGAAGCGCCTGACGAATGACAGCGGTCTTGCTCAGATCCTTCTGCTCGCACAAAGCTTCCAGCGCCCGCATCTCTGCGTCAGAGAGGTTAAGCGTCATGGTTCTCTTGTCGGACATCGAGTTCTTGCCTCCCTAGTTGAACCGTACCACAGAATAGCCATACAATCAACCAAAACTAGCTATTGAAGATTACGTGTAGCAGCGGCTGATGGGGGTTTGCGGCGGAATCGGCGGGTGTCGGCGAGCAAATGGATTACAGTTCAATAGGTCGGGGATAATCCTGTTGGCGTTCGACCTTTAGACCCGAGTTGCGTAACGGCGATTCAAGGAGGAACTGGCCGAGTGCCATCTTGGGCTTTGGGGGCTCCGACGGGCCGGGCGACGATTCTGTTCGAGCGACGGTGATGCTGACGCGATAGCTTAAAGCGGCGATCAGCCGGATGAGAAGGTCGCTGGAGACGTTATCGAGATTGCCGTTCAGGATGGAGGTGACTCTGGTTCGGGAGGAGCCGCCTCTTTTCGCAACCTCCGCGTGGGTCAGTGCTCCTTCGGCGACTATCTGCCGAAGGCGAGTGAGGAGTTCATGCTGGACTTGCCATTCTGGGGCTTCCAGTCCGCTCAGTCCCAGGGTATGGGCCAAGGCTTCCGGGGTTTTGACGGTGACCGTCTTAGTTTTCATCATTGATCTCCCTTAATCGCACTGATCCATTCTTTGAGTCGCTTTCTCGCCAGTTGAATTTCCGGTAACGGAGTTCGTCGAATTTGCGTCGGCAGTAAAGTAGAAAGTTCGAAATTGGCCGTCGTCGCAGTGTAGCCGCAACTCAGAAACGCCAATCGCAACGGTCGGCATGGGCCTGGAAAGTGGCATCCCCGGCTATTCGCCCCGTTGCAGCAAGAACAGTGCCTTACCGAGCCGGTCGCGAATCTCGCGCGGGAATTCACGAATCGCATCGCGAGCCTTGGGATGAAAGACGATCGGCGATACGACTCCGAGTGTATCAAAACCGGGACATTTCCATCTCCATCGCATGGGCGGAATAGCGGTGGTTCATGCCTATGGGATTAGGATGGGAACCGATTTGGGCAGTGGTGAATTCGGCTGTTGACGCTGTTAGTATCGGAATACTCCGAATAGCAGGCCTGGGAGGGCCAGGAAGGTGGCAAGATATGTGGCTTCAAGATATTGCGTCCGTCACCTTCCTATTGATTCCATTGCCAAACAATTGATTCGATTGGCCACCATTGATGCACCCGTTGAGGGAGAACCGGGCAAGGTGTACAGCACTGCGCCGGAACTTGCCATGGGTGAAGACGGCAAAACCTACTTCATCAAAGGACGAAACGAGGCCACCGCCTTTTCGGAGGTTGCTGGTTGCCGCCTCGCCTTGGCAGCGGGCTTGAAAGTTCCAACTGCCCATATTGGAAGTTACGGCGATGATCGGTACGCCGCAGTGGAGGCCGTCCCCGGCGCTCAGCGAACCATTTAGCCGTGGCTCAACCAAGCAGAACGTATCCGCAACCGATCCCACCTGTACGAAGTCATTACCGTAGACACTTGGCTGGTTAATGACGACCGGAACATGGGCAATCTGGTGGGCGGCGACCCAAAGAGTGGCTCGATTGATGTGTACATGATCGACTTTGAGAAATCACGAACGCTGCATTCGAACCCCTTTATGGGTTCGGGTAGCGTCGAGCCCAAAAGGTTATGGCCGACGGCGGAGCTGGGACAACTTCTTCGCGCCGGTCGACCATCGTCTCGTCCGACCGAGATGTTGACTCGGGTGAAGGCGTTGTCCAGGCGACAGATCGACGAACTGCTCCGGGAGGTTGCAGATGACCTGCCTTTGGCCACGTGGTACGAATCCAGCGCGGAACTGCTTTACCGAAGGGCTCAGGAATTGGATAGGCTGGTGGAGGCGGTATGGCAAGCGAGATGAAATCATTAACAGGTCAGTACTGGCTGTTGTACTATCAGCCGGTTCCCGAAACTGGAGAAAGGATCGCTGTTGGGCTGATTCTGCAGGATCACGGGAGGCGCCCGCAAGTAGAGTTCGACGCGAAGTTTTCTAAGATTCTGCGAGTGTTTCCGGCGACGGATCCAGAGACGCTTGCCTTCTATTTCCAAAGTATTGCGGAGCAACTTGAACGTGGGGCCCCGATTGAATCGACGCTCCATGCATTTGGCCCACAGTTGGTAGCCTCCAAATCAAGAAGCGTGATGAGCCCGATATCGGATGAAGTTCTGAATCACTTGATTGCGCGCCACTTGCTACCGGTCAAGAAATTGCGGAGCAAGCGGGAACAACCCGACGGTGTTGCGAACGAAATCGAATCGTATGTTCGTGGTAGTGTCACCGGGAATGTTGAAATCAAGAAGAACGTGCGGGCACAAGATATCTTGGGCAAATCGGCGGCGGGCACGAAGCGGATTGCACTGGCGGTGCAACTTGACGGGAAATGGGCGCTGATTGACGGGGTGGATCTAAACCAGTCAACGCCGAAGCAAGCAACAGACCGCGCTGATGAGATTGCGCGTACCTATTGGAACTATAGCCGAGCGGCTGCTAATAATGGGGTTAGTGTCAAAAGCATACGGATCGTCCTGAATGGCCGCTCTCATCTCGAGCCGAAATCGTTGGAGGCCCATGACTACGCTCTTCATCGTTTTCAAGCCGATTCGGACCATGCGATTGATGGGGCCCAGGTCGGCAGCAAGGTTGAATTGGGAAATTTGCTGCAAAGGCTGATCCACCAGTAGGGCGACGCTCACCATCAACCGATAAGCGCTTGACTCTTGGGTTTCAGTGGTCGCTCAGTTCCTCAATTGAATGCTGCCCAACGAAGAAGCAACGGCTGAACCCCCGCAAAATGCAGAACGCCTTTAGCTGCCCAACCGATCGCTTGCATAACTCCGCGGGAGAGCGGGCGGTTCAAGGAGTAGCGCCCGTCTCGTCCATGTGCGGATCACCCAGGGCAGTTGAGGAGGCCGCTCCAGGTAGGTGGGCCGAGCTATTGCAACATTTGCAATAATGAGTTCAGATGCTCTCGGAGAAGCTCAGGACGGCTCGGCTGTTTGGTGGATGGACCCAGGCGGAGGCGGCGTTGCGGCTGGGGGTGTCCCAACCTTACTACTCGCAGCTTGAGAGCGGGTTTCGGCCGGTATCGGGGGCGTTGGCGGAGACGGCGGTCCGGACGTTCCAGCTTTCGCCGGTGATACTTCCTGTGCCGGCCCTCGATCCGCGCCTTGCCGCGTTGGACCCGGGAGAACTCACCGGGCAACTGGCTGGGTTCGGCTATCCGGGGTTTATGCACATGAAGAAGCCATCGAAGCCGTTGAACCCGGCGGTGGTCGTGGCTGGGGCCTTGTTGCATCCGGATTTGGATACTCGCCTGGTGGAGGCGTTGCCGTGGGTTTTGTCCGCATTCTACGATTTGGATTGGGAGTGGCTCAGCGCTCAATGCCGGCTGGGGAATCAGCAAAATCGGTTGGGATATCTGGTGTCGCTTGCGAGGAGACTTCCTAGGCGAGAGGCGGACGGCGCGCTGGCAATTGCGCTGTCGGAGTTGGAGCGGTCCCGGCTTGCCGCTGAAGGTACTTTGTGTCGGGAGTCAATGTCCGTCGCCGAGCGAACGTGGGTTCGGAAGCACCGGCTGACCGAGGCGCAGCATTGGAATCTGCTCACCACTCTGACCGTGGATCAACTGACTCATGCCGCCTGATCTAGCGAAGGTTTCGAATGCTCCGACAGAGCCTTGGCTATCATTTTTGAAGAATCTCGACGACCAACTCACGGAAGAGGCAATTCTCCATTGCATGGGCGGCTTCGCGGTGGTTCAGGCCTACGGATTAGAACGGGCTACTGTCGATATTGATGTGATCGCAGTGCTCCCTTACGGTGCGGTCGGTCATCTTCTGGAACTTGCGGGTAAAGAGTCTGAGCTGCGTGCCGAGCACGGGATCTACCTGGATGTGGTGACGGTAGCGTCCGTGCCCGATAGCTATGAATCCCGGCTCGGTGCTCTGTACCCGGGCTGTTGGCGGCATCTTCGCCTGTTCGTATTGGAGGCCCATGACTTGGCGTTGACGAAGCTAGAACGCAACTTTGAACGCGATCGGAGTGATATCGAGCATCTGGCCAGGTGTGGCTACCTGAAAGCATCAATCCTTGAGGAGCGATATCGGGAGGAGTTGCGCCCCTACGTTGTCGGTCGGGTTTCGTGGCACGATCAAACCCTGAAGATGTGGATTGAGGCGTTTCTTGAACCGGATTCTGATGAAGGGTCCGTCGATTAGATCCGCAATCCGCCTTTGGACCACTCCCGTTCGACGTCGATCTCAACTCTCCAGCGCGACCCGTATCGGCCTTGTATCGCTCGCAGGCTCAAGAATGGTATGGAATCCCGCGCTTCGGTTTTAAGCCAGAGCGGCTAACGCAGAATTTGCTGGCGAAAACGCGGCACAACGGACTCCGCAATCGGGCGTAGATTCATTTCGAGATTTTTTCAATCGTCTCGGCAGCTTGATCCACCGCGGCCCGCAATCCGTCGAATTTGCAGCGCACACCAAACCTTCTGACCGACGACAGCGACAACGATTTTGCCGAACCAAAGTCCCGATTCAAAGCCGCCGTCGTGATCACGTAGAAGTCCCACGCCGGAACGCCGAGCACGCCGGCTCTAGCGTTCTCCCGTTCCGGGTAATGGCAGAAGACGTAGAGATCGGCAGAGCGGGTCGGGTCGCCTTCGTATTTTGCAGTCGACGGATTCCAGCCGACAGCTTTTCGGACACCAAACCGAATTGTGGACGGTTTCTTCTGGCTCCAACTCTGATAATCCGCTGACGACTTCACTTCAATTCTCAAGTCTCCATAGAGTAAATCAATTGAGTCCCATTCAATTCTTGGCACCTCAACGACGCCGAGCGCCGAGCCTACGATGAACTCGGCGAAGATCGAACGGTTCCGATTCGAGAGGATGTCAGAATACGCCCATTGCCAGAAGTCGCCGACCGTGCGGCCTTCCAGGCCGGGGAGTGGAGTTTCAGGGTGAAGGAATCGTGGCTGTTCCATTTTGGTCGATCTACAGGTTATCGAAGTAGTCTTGGTCCAGCCGCTTCAGCGTGTACACTCTCATGGGTGAGACTCCAACGTCGTGTTCGATCATCAACGACGCGAGTTGCTTTCCGTCGATCAGAACAATCTTTTGCGGCATGGCTTCCACGAACTCCAAAGCATCCTTGGTGAACGTCGATGTCGTGATAAACACGCCGCGATTGGCATGGCGCTTCGTCAGGCTTCCGGAGAACTTCATGATCTCCGGGCTACCCACCGAATCTTTCCATCGCTTTGCCTGGACGTAGATGGCGTCGAGTCCCAACTTGTCCTGCTTGATGATTCCATCGATACCGCCGTCACCGGACTTGCCCACTACCTTTCCGGCATCTTCGACCGACCCTCCGTAGCCCATAGCCACCAGCAAGTCGACAACAAGCCGCTCGAAAGCCGCTGGTGCCCCGTTTTTGATCAACTCCAGCAGTTCGCGACCGAGCGCGTCACGGAGAACTTGGAAACTGCTTTCGAGGGACTCTTCCGGCGTAGCCTTGGTCTCATCTTGTGGTGGCGTCAGCGCGGAACTTGGACCAGACTCCGAACGCTTACCCTCGAACTCGATGAACTCCGGATACTGGCGCAACAGCCTCACCGTGATCTCGGGCGGTTGGGACTTCAACAGCAACGATCCTCTTTCGGTGATCTGGTACACGCCACGACGCACCGCTCGAATCGCGGCGGCCGACTTTAAGTACTGGACGGCCCACCCGATGCGGTTCGCAAAAATCGTCTGCGAATCACTTGCCAGTCGTGCCGCCGTCTCGTCATCGGAAAGGTTCAGCTCGTTGGCAATGCGTTGTCGCATCGCTGAGACCGCGTGCTCCTCGCGGTCTTCAGCGACCCGAAGGACCGGGAGCATGAGCGATTGGTAATCTGGTATCGGCATTGTTGTCTTTTTCGTTAAACTGGCACTACTTACGGTGCTTTACGTTCTTCAAGTTTTTATCTCTGAAGAGGGTTGTGGTCTCCGCCTCAATAAGTGAGCAATCGTCAATTGATTGAAAAGTCGTTTTCAGCGGCGGAGTCTGGTAAAGTGATCGAAACCGGAACGATGCTTCTGGAGCCCTGATCTGAGTTGGCATGCCGATTGATCTCACCTATTACAACAAAAACGCGCAGGCCTATTTCGACTCGACCGTAAACCTTGACCTCTCCGATCACTACCCCCGTTTCTTGGCGCGAATCCCCGTCGGCGGTCTGATCTTAGATGCCGGCTGCGGATCAGGCAGGGACTCGAAGGCCTTTTTGGCACTGGGGTATCGTGTCTCCGCGTTCGACGGATCAGCCGAACTGGCATCGCTGGCAGGGGCGTACCTCGGACGATCTGTTGGAGTCCGAACCTTCAGCGAAGTGACCGAAGTGGCTTGCTATGACGGGATTTGGGCTTGCGCGAGTTTGTTGCACGTCCCGGCCCGCGAAATGGTGGCGACGTTGGGGAACCTATGGGCGGCGTTGAAGCCTGGCGGTGCTATTTACTTGAGCTTTCGGGTGGACTCGACGCTGGAGGCGGCGGGAGAGCGCCAATTTACCGATGCAGACGAGGAGACGCTACGGCAGTGGCTAAGATGTCTCCCGGAACCGGGCGAATTGGAGTGTTGGATCAGCGACAGCGTGCAACCCGATAAGCCGGTGAGGTGGTTGAACGCGGTGGCAGTTCGTCGGCCGACTCCGGTAAAGAAACTTATTCCTGGAGATAATCATCCGTTTTTACCTCACCTTTGCGGCGCGATCGCGAAGGCGACGGAGATCGACCTGGCCGTCGCGTTTATCAAGACGTCCGGTCTTCGACTGCTGCTGCCTGACTTACACGCCGCACGGCGCGAGCGAGCGGCTCGCGTTCGCGTCCTGACCAGTGACTACTTAGACGTTACCGACCCCGACGCGCTATCGCTGCTGATGTTGCTGCAAGAGGACGGCGCGCAAGTGCGGATGTACGAGTCCCGGGGAAGTAGCTTTCACTTGAAAGCCTACCTTTTCGCCCACTTGGATGATGGTGGCCGCCTGATCGGGACTGCCTTTATTGGGTCCAGTAACATCAGCAGTCAGGCTTTGCAGCAGGGGTTGGAGTGGAATTACAAGATCTCCTACCCGGGAGACAGTGGCTACTTCGAGGCGCGGAACCGATTCGAGGAGTTGTACCGAAACGAGCGGACGGTTGGACTGACGGACGACTGGATTCGACAGTATCGCAAACGGCGGGTGCTGCCCATACTGCCGGTTGAACCAGGCAGCCACGAACGGGAAGAGCCAGCCGTCCCCTCGACCGTTCAGCGCAAGGCGTTGGCCGCCCTGGAGGAGACTCGGCGCGACGGGTATCGACGGGGTCTAGTGGTGATGGCGACGGGACTCGGGAAGACTTGGCTGGCCGTGTTTGATGTGAGCCAATTCGGGGCGAAGCGAGTGTTGTTTGTAGCCCACCGGGAAGAGATTTTGCAGCAGGCGGCGGAGACGTTTTTGCGTATCCGGCCGGATGCGACGGTCGGATTCTACAAGGGATCGGTCCGGGACAAGGACGTCGAGGTCCTGTGCGCGTCGGTGCAGACACTCGGGCGGGCGCAGCATTTGGACCGGTTTGCCGCGGACCACTTCGATTACGTAGTCGTCGACGAGTTTCACCACGCTTCGGCGGCGACCTATCGTCGTTTGCTGCATCACTTTCGGCCTACCTTCTTGCTAGGGCTAACCGCTACGCCGGACCGAACGGATCAGTGCGATATTCTATCGCTCTGCGACGACAACCTGGTGTTCCGGACGGATCTGGTAGACGGGGTTAACGAAAAGCTACTCTGCCCTTTTAGCTATTACGGAATCTTCGACGATGAGGTCGATTACCGCGAGATTCCTTGGCGAAACGGCAAGTTTGATCCCGAGCAGCTTTCGAACAAATTGGCGACGCTAGGGCGCGCGCAGCATGCGTTGCGAGAATGGGAAAAATACAGACAGCAGCGGACGCTGGCCTTCTGTGTCTCTATTCGGCATGCGGAGTTTATGGCGCAGCAGTTTGCGCAAGCCGGGGTGAATGCTGCGGCGGTGCACGGAAGTTCCGCGATGAGCCGGGGTGAAGCGCTCGAGTTGCTACGGGCGGGCACGTTGCAGGTGGTGTTCTCGGTGGACCTCTTTAATGAAGGCGTGGACCTGCCCCTGATTGACACCGTATTGATGCTACGGCCGACGGAATCGAAGATCCTGTTCCTTCAACAGTTGGGACGCGGACTGCGGCAGGCGGAGGGAAAAGAGCGACTCGTCATCCTCGACTTTATTGGCAATCACCGAGGATTTCTGCATAAGCCGCAGGCGTTGTTTGGGGTGGAGGTGAACCACCGGGCGTTGGCTGATTTTGCTCGACTTTATGAGCAGCACCAGTTGGAGTTGCCGGAAGGCTGCTTCGTGAACTACGACCTGCGAGTGATTGAGTTCTTCAAGTCGCTTGATGGGGACGGCGCGGAGAAGATTTACGGGTCTTTGCGGGATGGATTGGGGAGACGGCTCACCTTGGTGGAGTTCCACCGCGGGGATGGGAACGTAAAGGCGGTGAGAGACCGGTTCGGAAGTTGGTTCGGTTTGGTAGCTTCTCAGGGTGATCTTGATCTGCCTCTGTCACCGGAGGTGGCCGCCTTCCTTCGGGAGGTGGAAGTTACCGAGATGACCAGGTGCTTCAAGATGATTCTACTGGAAGCCTTTCAGGAGCTTGACGGATGGAACATAGCGCCGACGGTGGAAGAGTTGGCGACCGCTTCATGGGAGGTATTGCAACGTCGACCGCGTATGTTGAAAGACGTGACCGGTGTCTTCTCGGATGGTGAGGCGCGGGAGTGGGTTCAGTATTGGCGCACTAATCCGGTGAACGCCTGGGTGGGAGGGAACAAGAAAGGTGAGCGGGCTTTGTTTCGGCTAATCGGAGGAAAATTCGTCCCAGCTTTTGCTGCTTTCGGCGACCAGTTTTCTGGTTTGGTGCAGGAGGTGGTGGATTATCGGCTTGCGGCTTACGAGTCGCGGAGAGCCAACGTACTGCCTTTTGTTCCAGCCGTGCCGCAAGGCTTGCAGATTCCCTACTTTCCAAATCTGAAGATTGCCTGCGGCCATTTTCGAACGGGTACGGCGGACCAAGAGGAGTTCCGGCACTTGGGTGAGGAGTATGGCAAGCTGGATCCCACCCGGCACTTCATCGCGCGCGCGACGGGGAATTCGATGGATGGGGGGAAGAACCCGATTCGGGATGGTGATTACCTATTGCTGGAGCACCGGAGTTCGGAGCGGGCGGGATCGATTACCGGTAGTGTGATGGTGATCGAAAGGCAGGACGAGACCGGAGAGAACCAGTATCTGCTGCGGACGGTGGTGAAGCGTGGCGCAAACGACTACATTCTCCGGGCCAACAACCCGGCGTACCCGGACATGCAGGCGACTGACGAACACCGCACATTGGCACGGCTCCGCAATATCATTTCACCGCTCGAGATGATGCGCGGAAAGGAGGTTTTCCGGGAGGAGATTCCGAGACTTTTCGGCGAGGAGTTTAACCCAGGGAGGTGGAATGTGGGTCACGTCGTGCTGAATTCCCAGAAGGCGCACGTGCTTCTCGTAACGATTAGTAAACGCGGCAAGCATGCCGATCACAAGTACCTGGATTATTGGGTGGATGAGACGACTTTCCATTGGAGCAGCCAGAGACAGACAACACCCAAGGACAAGCGGGGACAGGAAATAATACAGCATCGAGAAAAGGGGATCGCGATCCATCTCTTCGTTAGAGAGGATAAGCTAGCCGGCGGGAAGGGTGCGCCGTTTCGATACTTTGGGCCGGTTGAGTATTTTGGTCATTCGGGCGAAGCGCCCATGGCGATCACATTGAAACTAATGTCGCATTGATTGCAGGGCGGTTCGCTTGCGAGGGATTCGGAACGATGGCGGCTCACACAGATAGAATCGGTGCGCCACATGAGATCAGAGTAAGCGGCATGAGATCAGAGTAAGCGGTCGGAAGGCCGTGGTACTACGGTTCGTCAGTTGTGTTTGTTGCTGGCGGGCGGGGTTCGTCCGCAGCCTTCCGTTTCGGGGTTCGCGATTTTGGTTCCAGATTTAGATCTTGCAGCTATCGACCCAGGACATCGTCGGCCGCGATGGCAAAGGCCGGGCCGTGGGCGGGGACCTGGGTCGGTGCTTAGCCCTGCTTGGGTCGCGGAAGGCAGGCTGCAATTATAACCCTGGAGGCATAATTCTTTTTATGGCATAATTCGGGGGTGGCTTGGCAGGTTGAAGGCGTTGACGAGTTCGCCTCCTAGTTTCTCGGTCTCGGGGACGATGAACAGGTGGATGTTGGCCGCGTCGTTGAACTGCTTGTGGAACATGGCCCGGCGCTACCGTTTCCTTACTCGTCGGGGATTGTTGGATCTCGACACCGGCAGATGCGGGAGCTAAGAATTCAACATCGCGGTAGACCCT
>JAPKZA010000548.1 GCA_026394015.1 Acidobacteriota bacterium | reverse complement strand
TGACGGCCGAGGTCGTCATGGCCACGTTGCGGACCGACGCGGATCTTGAAAAATGGAAGGGCAAACTGAAGGGGAAGATCGTGATCTCCGACCCGGCGCGCGAGGTGGGGCTGCATACGCTCGCTCGGGGCCGTCGATACGATGACGCCGCTTTGGCGGCTGAAGCGATGGCGATGGATCCTGCTCCGTCGGGGGTGTTTGGCCTGCCGACGGCGGCGATGCGCAATCTGCCGCCTGGCCCGGACGGCCAGCCGATGACCCGCGAGCGGCTGATGGCCTTTCGGAAAAAGTATCACAAGTGGCTGGTGGACGAAGGCGTGGTTGGGCTGCTGATGCCCGGCTATCGGGGCGAAGCCGGAACGGTGTTCGCGGCCAATGGGGGCGGTCGGGATGAGAAAGATCCGATTCCTCCGCCCATGATCTCGCTGACGATTGAGCACTACAACCGGATCGCGCGCCTCGTCGAAAAGAAGGTGCCGGTGAAGGTGGAGCTCGACGTGAAGACCGAGTACTACAACCGCGAGACTTACAACGTGGTGGCCGAGATTCCGGGCACTTCGAAGAAAGACGAAGTCGTGATGGTGGGGGCGCATTTGGACTCTTGGCACGGCGCCACCGGGGCGACCGATAACGGTGCCGGTTGCGCGGTCGGAATAGAAGCGCTGCGGATCATCAAGGCTCTGAATTTGAAGACCGACCGGACGATTCGGTTGGCGCTGTGGAGCGGTGAGGAGCAGGGGTTGTTTGGTTCGGCGGCCTACGTCAAGGAGCATTTCGCCGACCGCGAAACGATGGTGACCAAGGCTGACCATGCAAAGTTGCAGGCCTACTTTAACCTCGATAACGGTGCCGGCAAAATTCGCGGGATCTATCTGCAAAGCAATGACATGTTGCGCCCGGTGTTCGACGCTTGGCTTTCTCCCTTCCGTGACTACGGGGCGAACACGATCACGATTCGGAACACGGGTTCGACCGACCACGTGCCATTCAATAATGTCGGGCTGCCGGCGTTCCAGTTCATTCAGGATCCGCTCGAATATTTTTCGACCACCCATCACTCAAACATGGACGTCTTCGATTACGTTCCGAAATCGGACATGATGCAGGCGTCGGCGATCATGGCCGCTTTCCTGTATCAGGCCGCCAACCGGGAAGAGATGTTGCCGCGGAAGCCGCTGCCGAAACCGGCCAAGCGGCGTGAGGAGTCTTCGAGTGCTACGCCTGCCCCTCCTACTGCTAATTAGTCTGCTGCCAATAAGTGCTGAACTCCGGCGCGATATCGAGTTTTCGAAACCCGATGGTTACTCGCTAACGCTCGACGCCTGGGTGCCCGAGGGCCCGGGGCCGTTTCCTACGGTCATTGTCGTGCACGGTGGCGGCTGGGAAGCCGGGGATAAGAATACTTACGTCCCGCCGCTGTTTCCCCCGCTGATTCGGGGCGGCTTCGCATGGTTCACGATCAACTATCGGCTGAGTCCGCGCTTTCAACATCCGGCGGCTTTGGACGATGTGAATGCGGCGATTGCGTGGGTGAAGCGGAACGCGGTGGCATACAAGGTCGACCCCAAACGCATCGCGCTGATGGGCGAAAGCGCGGGCGGTCACCTGGTAGCGTTGGCCGGAGCGAAGTCCACTGCGGC
>JAPKZA010000191.1:1156-8339 GCA_026394015.1 Acidobacteriota bacterium | reverse complement strand
TCCACCGTCATCGGCTCGGCCGTAACTCAGTCCCGTACCGGAGTTACAGAAATTCACTTGTTTGGCTCCTATGATACAACGGCCCGAACCACTACTCTTCGTAAAACCGCAACCACCGAAGATCGTAACGCCGAAGTCGTCTCTGCGGCTTATCGCTACCAGACCCTCCGCAACGGCCAACTCGCGGCCCAACGCACCGACGAATCCGGCGTCGCCCGCCTCTTCCCCGCTGCCACCGAGAGCAATTTGACCGGGAGCTACGCCGTCCTCAGCGACTCCTTAGCCAACTGGACGTCTAAAGCAGATGGCTCCATCACTGGCCCGTCCGGCAGCTTCACCAAGTCCTCCGCCGGCTTAGGACGAATCACCATCAATGTACTCGGCACCGGGGATGAAGATGGTAACCCAACCCCCGGGACCCAAACTTACGTCTATGCCACAACCGCAGCCGGCGAGATCTACGCCCTCCGGACCGACGGCAGTAACCCCGGGCTGTTCGAGCTATTCCCGGCTCTCTAAGCCAGCACCCCGTTCATCACTTCGCCGGCGACGTCTGTCAAACGGAAGTATCGCCCGCTATGCTTATAGGTCAACCGGGTATGATCCATGCCCATAAGGTGGAGAATCGTCGCGTGCAGATCGTGTACGTGAGCGCGCTTCTCCACCGCTTTTGCCCCAAACTCATCCGTCGCCCCGTATTTTGTCCCGCCCTTCACCCCCGCCCCGGCCAGCAGATAGGTAAACCCTTCGTTGTTGTGGTCCCGTCCATTCTGGACGTTAATCCGACCATTAGTTTCAATCCAAGGCCGCCGGCCAAACTCCCCGCCGATCACCACCAACGTCTCCTGCAATAAACCCGAGCGCTTCAAGTCCTTGAGGAGCGCGGCTATCGGCTGGTCCGCCTGCTGAGCCAACTTCTTATGAACCAGAATATTGTGATGGCTATCCCAGGGCTTGTCATTGCCAAAATAGACCTGCACCGCCCGAACGCCCCGTTCCACCAGCCGTCGTGCCACCAGACAGCCCCGAGCGAAATCGCCGTCTCGTGTAGCGGATTTGATCTTCATCTCGGCTTCGTCGGCATTTCTTGTGACGCCATAAGCGGCGCGAACTGCCTCTGATTCTTTCGAAACGTCGAAAGCGTCCATCGCCTCGGCCTGCATCCGATAAGCGACTTCCATCGATTGAATCCGGCCTTCCAGAACAGGGTCGGCTCCGCGTTTCGCCAGCTCAATCCCGTTCAGCTTATTAACAAAGTCCACTGTCTTCCGTTGATCGGCCAGCGACGTGTTGGCGTTGCGGAGGTGCTGAATCATCTTCTCCGGGTCCGCGTCGTCGTTCGGGACGTAGGTCCCCTGCTGCACTGAGGGCAGGAACGCGTTATTCCAAAGGTTACTCCCAACGTCCGGCATCCCGGCGCAGAGGGCAACGAACCCAGGAAGGTTCTTGTTCTCCGTCCCCAGTCCATAGGTGAGCCACGACCCCCAGGAAGGGTAACCCGGGATGATGCGTCCTGTGTTCATCTGCAAAATTGCTTGCGGATGTGCGGGTAAATCGGAATGCATCGAATTGATTACGCAAATATCGTCGATGCAATCTCCTACTTGACGGAAAATTTCGGAGACTTCGATGCCGGATTTTCCGTAACGTTGGAACGCGAATGGCGATTGCATCAACGTGCCTTGACCCATTTTCGATTGGCCTGGCGCGTGTGTTCCGTGATACTTTGCGAGCGACGGTTTGTAATCGAAAGTATCGACTTGCGACGGTCCTCCGTTTAAGAAAAGGAAGATGACGGATTTCGCTTTCGGCTTGAAATGCGGCGTTTCCGCCGAGGCTAAGCCTAGCATTCCAAAGCCAGTTCCGAGAGTTTGTAGAGCGTCGCGGCGTGTCATGGTTAGTTCACAAAAAGGAAGTCGTTCGAACTGAGAAGAGCTTTTGCAAATTGAGTCCACGGATCTTTGGCCGATTGGGTGAACTCGAGACTGAGAGAACGTTCTTTCGCATCAGGGGCGCGGCCGAGAACGGCGCGGTAGAGGAAGCCGATGCGATCATTCGCGGAAGCCGAATCGGCGGCGAGACGACGAGCGCGAGCGTCGACGAAGTCGCTATTGAGGAAGAAGAGCTGCTGCAGGGCGGTGGCGGTGACGGTCCGTTGTTCGCCGGTCGCATTCGGATTCGGGAAGTCGAACAGCGCCAGGGTGCCATCGAGTTTGCGGCGGCTGACGAGACCGTACACAGTCCGCGAACGGGTTTCGCTGGCGGAGAGATCGGCGGGTTTAGCGGCGGGTTTCGAGTCGGGTTCGTTCGGCGCAGCGAGCGGCGCGTCGCGGAGGGATTCGGCGTCGAGGCGTTGGCGATTCGCTCTCCACAGGAGACGGTTCGAGGGGTCGACGGAGTTCGAGTCGTTCTCGGCGGAACGCTGATAGGTGGCCGAGAGCATGATCTCGCGGTGGAGTTTCTTGAGCGACCAGCCGTTGGCGACTAAGCTGCTGGCGAGCGAATCGAGGAGTTCGGGATGGCTCGGCTTCTCTCCCATGCGTCCGAAGTTGCTGACGGTGCGGACGAGGCCTTCGCCGAAGTGATGGGCCCAGACGCGATTGACGATGACGCGCGGCGTAAGCGGATTCTCCGGAGCGACCATGGCTTCGGCGAGTTCGAGGCGGCCGCTGCCGTTCTTGAAGGGCTTTTCGGAGAGGATCGAGAGGAAGCCGCGCGGCACTTCGGGGCCGAGGTTATCGGCTTGGCCGTTGATCTGAATCCGTTGGTTCTTCGGGTTCGGCAGATCCTGGATGACGTGAGCGTAAGCGTACTGTTCGGGGAGAGCGGCTTTGCGTTCCTTGAGCTCGGCGCGGAGCGTTTTGAGGTGCTCGGCCCAATGGCCGGAGAGGAACTTTTCGATGGTACCGTCCGAGGTCAAGAAGCCGCGATTGGGGCCGAAGTAGAGGATTCCGTCCTCTTCCTGCTTGAACTCTTTGCCGTAGAAGTCGGAGAAGTAGAGGTCGCGCCAGAGGAAGAAGTCCTCGGTCTTCAGGGAGACGGTGACGTAGGAGTCGACGTTCGACTTGTCCTTGGCGTTGGCCTTGCGGAAGAGGTTGTCCTGGTCGACGCGGGCGCGTTCGGCGAGGATGCGGAGGCAGGTATCGCGGAACTCATTGAGGTTGAAGTCCGGGCGCTGCCAGCCTTTCAGGTATTGGTTGTCTTCGGGGCCGGTTTTGAGGTAGCGGACCCAATTGCCGAGGACGGTGGGATCGAGATGATCGGCGGTAGCGGCGGCGTCGACAGTGATGGGGTTTGATGCGGCGAGGACGCGGCGGGCGGCGGCGATGTACTGGGGCGACTGGATGGTCAGGATTTCGGCGAAGCTCAATGCCTGAGCGTGGAGGAAGTCCTGGATGCGGGTTTCGAACTCCTTGACCTTGGCTTCCTTGCGCTTGTATTCGGCTACCTCCATCGGAGGGGCGAGCGGGAGTTCGCCGCGTTTGGTGGAGGAGAAGACGCCTTGGAGGGCGTAGTAGTCGCTGGTGGGGATGGGATCGAACTTATGGTTGTGGCACTGGGCGCAGGCACCGGTGAGGGCGAGGAAGCCGCGCGTGGTGACATCGACGCGGTCGTCGACTAACTCGGGGCTGAGGCCGTAGAAGCCGAGGCCGACAGCGAGGTCGGGGTGCTGATCGGACTTGGGGAGGAGGTCGCCGGCGATTTGGGCTTTGACGAAGAGGTCGTAGGGCATGTCGCGGTTGAGGGCGGCGATGACCCAGTTCCGGTAGCGGAAGGAGTTTGGGTAGGGGTCGAAGACGTCGTTGGAGAGCTTGTCGTCGGCGTAGCGGGCGACGTCGAGCCAGTACCGGCCCCAGCGTTCGCCGTAGCGGGGGGAGGCGAGGAGGCGGTCGACGACTTTGGCGAAGGCTTGGGGCGAGTTATCGGCCAGGAACGCATCGAGGTCAGCGGCGGCGGGGGGCAGGCCGGTGAGGTCGAAGTAGGCGCGGCGGAGAAGGTCGCGTTTGGTGGCGGGCGGGTTGGGGGTGATGCCCTTGGCCTTGAGGCGGGCGTTGATGAGGGAATCGATGGAGGCCGGCGCGGCGGGTTTGGCGAGGGGGACGAAGGCCCAGTAGGCGCGTTGTTCGGCGGTGATGACGTAAGGGGCGGCGGCAGGCGCGGCGGAGGCGGCGACGGTTTCGGGCCAGGGGGCGCCGGATTGGATCCAGGTGGAGAGATCGGCGATTTCGGAGTCGGAGAGTTTGGGCTGCTGATAGGGCATGGCCAGCTTGGCGTCAGCGTGGCGGATGGCGGTGAGCAGGAGGCTGGCTTCGGGCTTACCGGGAACGATGGCGGGGCCGCGGTTGCCGCCTTTGAGCATGGCGGCGCGGGTGTTGAGGGCGAGTCCGGATTGGGGGGTGAGGGCGTGGCAGGCGAAGCAGCGGTTGGCGAGTACGGGGCGGACCTTGGTTTCGAAGAATTCGGACGGGTCGGCGGCGAAGAGCGGGGCGGCGAGGGCGAGGATGAGGATCCGGTTCAAGATGGGGGTCTCCTAACGGGGGTAACGGCCATCATTAGCATACATATTTACGGGGTCGGAGGGAAGGGGGGCGTGAGGGGGGCTCATCGGTTAGGTGTTAGGGTTTCTGGGCGGCTGGGGGGGGGTGGGAGATGAGGGGTCAGCGTGGGCTGGACGTGCGCTGGGGGCGACTGGTGGGTCGTAGGGATGCGGTGGGATTCGAAGCGGCATTGGTGCGGGCTGGATGCGGAGCTTTAAGTGTCTTCAGCGGTCCGTGGGAAGGGTACCGTGAGCGTAGTGCCGGGGCTCGAAGCCTCGGCGCTGCGGGTTCGAAGGATCGGCGGCAGCGCAAGGGACCGGGCCTCGATACGAGGGTCGGCGCGGGCTGGCTGCGGACCTATCGGCGACTGCGGGTCGTAGGGATGGGGTGGGATTCGAAGCGGCATTGGTGCGGGCTGGATGCAGTGCTAGAGGCGACTCGGGGGCTCGAAGCCTCGGCGCTGCGGGTTCGAAGGATCGGCGGCAGCGCAAGGGACCGGGGCTCGATACGAGGGTCGGCGCGGGCTGGCTGCGGACCTATCGGCGACTGGTGGGTCGTAGGGATGCGGTGGGATTCGAAGCGACATTGGTGCGGGCTGGATGCAGTGCTAGAGGCGACTCGAGGGGCCGTGGGAAGGATACCGTCAGCGTAGCGACGGGGCTCGAAGCCCCGGCGCTACGCAGCCGGGAGTGGGTTCGAAGGATCGGCGCGGGCTGGCGGCGGACCTATCGGCGACGGGGGGGGCCGAGGGATGGGGTGGGATTCGACGCGGCATTGGTGCGGGCTGGATGCAGTGCTAGAGGCGACTCGAGGGGCCGTGGGAAGGGCCCTGTCAGCGTAGCGACGGGGCTCGAAGCCCCGGCGCTGCGCAGCCGGGAGTGGGTTCGAAGGATCGGCGGCAGCGCAAGGGACCGGGCCTCGATACGAGGGTCGGCGCGGGCTGGCTGCGGACCTATCGGCGACTGGTGGGTCGTAGGGATTCGGTCGGGACTCGCAGCGGCATTGGCTTGGGCTGGATTCGGAGCTGGGGACTACTTAATGGGGGTCCGCGGGTACGGTCCCGGCGCTGCGCAGCCGGGAGTTGGTATGAGAGGCGGCCCGGGGCTGATGGGTCGGCGGAATGCGGGCGGGCCGTGGAAGTTTAGGCGACTCAAGCGGTCCGTGGGTTCGGTCCCGTGAGCGTAGCGCCGAGGGTAGGTGCCAGAGGTGGGCGGCAGGCGACAAGGGGCTTGGTCCGGCTCGGTTGGTCTCCGCTTGGAATCGGGTTGGTCTTGTCCTCTAGATCAGACGGTGCCTTGGGAAAACAGGGGGATTCTCGGGGAGGCCGAGGAGACTCGGGTGGTCCGTTGTGGCTTGCCAGGCGGCTAGGGCCAGGGCTATTACCAAGTCGTCGTGCTCCTGCTGGTGGCCGGAGGGCTCGAAATGCGCTAGCTCGCGCTCCAATACGTCGACTCCTGACGCCGTTCGGTCGATCGAGATCAGCGCTCTTTCGAATAACATTCTCAATCTTGTTAGTAAGTCGGTTCGCGGGATCCCTAAGTAGCTGTCTTTCAGTATCTTCGCCTTGTGGCCGGAGGTTATGCAGACAGGGGTGAGTCTGAGGCCGTGGGTCTCCTTGCGGAATAACTCGACCACAGTGTGGCCGTTGCCGGTGGCGTCAATCAGGAGTGTTCCCTTCTTCGTCGGCGTGCCGTAGGGCGCTGCGAATTTCTGGGCGGCGTCCCGGACGAAACGGGGTATGTTCACCGTCTCCGTGTCCAGGGCCAAACGGGGCGCGTGACGGACCGTTAGCCTCGGAATCAGAGGAATTCCGTTGGTCGCCGGGTCCCGGATTCCGTTGGTCCAGGTGAGTTCCAAGACGACGAGGGCCGTGTGATCCTGCCGTTTGCCGAGGTCGAGGCCGAAATAGAGATCGGTCTTTTCCCGTAGACCGAACGGGGGAACCGGGGCTTCGTTGACCAACGCGGCGGCGATTTGCGCTCTGGTTAGTAACTGGATGCCTTGACTTACGAATTGGCATTCGTATTCCTGGGCATAGGAGATATCGCCGTGTAAGCGACGTTCCGCGGCGAGAAACTCCGGGGTGAACCGCGGGCACTCCGAGGCCGGGATGAGAAAGCGGGTCCAGCCGTTGGTTTGATCGTGCCAGAGTTCGGCAAACATGCCGTTTTGGCCATACGGGGTGGACAACGCCCAGAGACTGCCCTGGGAGACGGCGAGAATCGGCGACAGGGCTCGATAGGCCGCGGCGGGGACGAAAGCGGCCTCATCGACGATGACGAGAGCCGCCTTGGAAAACCCGCGGACGGAGCGGGGCACCGCCGAACGGGCGACGATGCGGGAACCGTTCGGCAAACGGAGCGAACGGGGATTGTTGCCGTCCCCACGAATGGGAAAGCCGAGTTCGGCGGCGAATTCCCGAGCTTTTTCGAGGATTTCGCCGGCCTGGGTTTGGATGGGGCCCACCATGAAGATGAGCGATTTTGGCTGATGCACCGCGAGATACAGCGCGCGCAAGGCCGCGATGGTGCTTTTGCCTACCTGCCGCGAGCTGGCCGAAATGACGCGGGGATCGGCGCAATCGAGCATGGCGGCCTGCTTCGGATCGGGCTGAAAGCCGAATTTTTCGCGAACCCAGGCAGACG
>JAPKZA010000191.1:0-1151 GCA_026394015.1 Acidobacteriota bacterium | reverse complement strand
AAGCCGTTGGGCCGAATTTGACGGTTGCGATACACGACTATGCGGCCTCCGGAACCGGCATTGGGTCGGCTGATTCATTCGATTTTTGAAAAACGTAGTCCGGCGCGATTTCGGCCATAAGTTCCTTATTTGCTAGTATTTCAGCGACCCACAGAGGCAGTTTATAGCTGGGTTCGTTTTTCGCGCGGTCGGCATGAGCGAGTACTTCGGCGACCACCTCCGGCGGCGGCAACTCCTCATTCAACTGGGCGAAATCCGGGTCGCCACAAACCGGTTCGGGCGGAATCATCGTAAAGTCGCGACGCATGGTGCGAATCTGCTTTTGAAACGTGGTGAAGGCCGACAGATGCGCCTTCTTATCCCGCTGGAGCGAGCGCCAGAGCTCTTTTTCGGCGAGGCCGGACTTATAACTTTGTAACTGCCGCGTTTGCGACGGCATTTCCGGACAGCGCCGCAGGAGCGTATCGAGATCGCACTGCCGGGCAAACGTTTCGAGCGAAACGGTGCGTTGGTATTGGAACAATTCCACACAGGCTTGACGGACCAGAGTTAGTTCGCATTCGGACTGGGGCAAGAACTGCCGGATGAGTTTTTGTAAGAGATCAACGAGTTCGTGGGGATTATCCGTGGATAGGAGAGCTGCACATTCGGGCATTTCCGCCTTGAATACTTCCAGATGCTCAGCGGTTGATATGGCATTCAAAGAGCTGATGAACTTACCGTTGGCCGTTTTCGGGCCACGGCTCTTCGCTCCGTTTCGGCGGGCCGTTTCTGCGCGGCGCGCTTTTTGTGATTCGGTCATAGCGAGTTTCCTTGTTTCCTGATTCGGGAGTGAGAACGCAAAAAAGCGCCAGTTTCTGGAACGACCGTTTTCGCTAAGAACGGCCATTCGAGAGACAAGCGCTTCGTAATTTCAGACTACAAGTTTGACAAGCGTTTTCCGGCATCGGCCGGGGAGCATCTTGCGTTAAGTGATTGATATCACTTGAGATATCGATTCCATATTTATTTTTTCACCTTGTGAACGGCGAGTTCATTGGGCGAAAAACGCGGAGCGAGGGGCTGTTTGGAGGCCTTTGCTCTTTCTGAGCTTTAGGCCTCGGATACTTCGTGGAATAGGGCAATGGTTTCGGGATCCAGGGGAGCGTTGA
>JAPKZA010000220.1 GCA_026394015.1 Acidobacteriota bacterium | reverse complement strand
CTTGCTCCTCCTCTCCGCCAACAACCGCTTCCCCAATGGACTCGCGAATTCCAGCGGAAACGTCGGCCGCTACATGACCGGACACGACTGGGTTACCGCCCAGATGGAGGTCCCTTTTGAGATCTATCCCGGCATGTTCGATACCCATGCCCTGCTCTCCCGCCAGTACTTTCGGTCAAAGCCCGGCGAGCCCTACGTGCGCCACGATCTCCGCATCTGGGAGAGCGCCTCGGGCCGCGAGCCAAGGCTAAAGAACGGTTCCAACCAGATTCTCTTCGGCGATGATCTGCTGAAAGACTGGCGCAGCCGAGCCACCCCGCGCGGCACCGCCAGACTCCGCGGATACTACGATACCCACCCCGATCGGGACAGCCGCTTGATGCTGAACACCGCGACCAAAAACCAGTACGGCGACCCGCTGCCGAAGATCGAGCACAAGCTCGACGCTGCCGCGACGGCGCGCTTGGGTGCCACCCGAGCGCACATCGTCAACGTCTTCGAGCGACTCGCGAAAGCGTCCGGCGGTAAGCTGCTGCCAGCGTCCAACAGCGCTTATCAGGATCACCCCGGCGGCGGCTGCCGCATGGGGACGGACCCCAGTTCCAGCGTCACCGACAGCTTCGGTCGAACGCATGACCACGAGAACCTGTTCGCCGTTGGCGCCCCCACCGTGCCGACCGGCGGATGTACCAACGGCACCTTGACCTTTGTGGCGCTCACGCTGCGCTCGGCCACCGAAATCGCAAAATCATTCCGTCTGAAAGGCTGAGCTCATGAAACCCCTTCTGTTGATTCTCCTTCTCGCGGCATTCGCCGTAGCGCAATCGACGCCCATCACCATTCGGGCCGGTACGCTTCACGACGGTAAGGGAGCCACGCTTCGCAACCAGGACGTGCTCGTACAGAACGGCAAAATCACCGCCGTGCGACCGGCCGGAAAGCAGCCGCCGACCTACGATCTTTCGGCCTATACGCTCATGCCGGGGTGGATCGACACCCACACCCACATCGGCTGGCACTTCAACAAAGACGGCCGCGCCGAGTACTCCAAGGAATCACCGACCCAGTACATGGTCGCCGGTGCGGCGAACGTTTATGCGACGCTGGCGGCCGGATTCACCACCGTGCAGAGCCTCGGCGCGAATACCGATGGCGAACTCCGGGCGGCGATTGAACGCGGCAGCATCCCGGGGCCACGGCTCATCAGTTCCTTCGACCCCTTCACGGATCGGGACGGAACGCCTGACGAGATCCGCGAACTGGTGCGGAAGCGCGTGGCCCAAGGAGCCGACGCGATCAAGCTGTTTACGACCAAGAGCATTCGCGATGGCGGCGGGCAGACGATGTCGTCCGCTCAGATTGAAGCCGTCTGCAGCGAGGCGAAGAAACTGGGCAAGCGGACTCTCGTCCATGCCCATGCCAGCGAAGGCGCCATGGCCGCGGTAATGGCCGGTTGCACGACCATCGAGCACGGCACGTTCCTGAGCGACGAGGTATTTCGATCCCAACTTCCACACGCTCTTCCACTATCCCGCGAACAAAAGGGCGTTCTTGGGCATCGGCAATTACAACGAACAAGGGTTCGCCGAAATGGCCAAAGCCTTACCCATCCGCATCGATACACTGAAGCGCGCGATCGCCAAAAAAGTGAAAATTATTTTCGGCACCGACGCGGTGGCGGGAGCCCATGGGACCAACGCGGACGAGTTCCTCCACCGCGTCGAGAAAGGGGGAATGAGCCCCGCCGCGGCCATCCTCAGCGCGATGAGTCCGTCGGCGGAGTCTTTGGGCTTGGGCAACCAAATAGGAACCGTCGGCGTCGGCTTTGCCGCGGATCTGGTGGCGACGTCCGGGGATCCGGCGATTGATATTCGCAGTGTGAAAAAGGTTGCATTTGTCATGAAGGGCGGGGTAATCTACGTCAACACCACGCCCCGTCTTCTCTCGCTCCGTTAGCCAATCCATACCGCCTCAGTAGCCGGCAAAAACCAGGAGGCCCTCTATGGTCCGCACCGCTTTTGCATTGGCACTTTTTTCGGCGCTTGGGTTCGCTCAGAACCCGACCGCCGCGATCACCGGACAGGTGAAAGATTCAACCGGGGCCGGGGTATCCGGCGCGCGCGTCACCGCCCGCAACCTGGACACCAATACCGAACGCTCGGTGGTCACCGGAGAAAGTGCGGACTACACGATCTCGCTGCTCTCGATCGGCCGATACGAGGTGCGCGTCGAGAAGGAAGGCTTCAAGAGAGACGTCCAAACGGGCTTTGTGCTGCAAGTCGACCAGCGGGCCCGCATCGATTTTTCGTTGCAACTCGGCCAGGTCAGCGAAACGGTGGAGGTCAGCGCGTCGGCGCCGCTTTTGAACTCGGAGACGGCATCGGTCGGTACCGTCATCGACAATCGAAAAGTGGTCGAGATGCCCTTGAACAGCCGCGAGTTCTACGCCCTGGCCCTCCTCGTGCCCGGCGTGGCACCGCCGGCGCAGGGCTCGCTGCTGAGTTTCCGCGGAGGCTTCAACGTCGCCGGGGCCAGCGAGTTGAACAACAACTTCACCCTGAACGGGCTCGACAACAACAACCAGTTGCTGAGCGCTCCGGCCTACCGCCCGTCGATCGACGCCATCCAGGAGTTCAAAATTTTGACCGGGACGTACTCCGCCGAGTACGGCCGAAACTCTGGCGGCCAAGTGATCATCACGACCAAGTCCGGGACGAATCAGTTTCACGGCAACGCCTTCGAGTTCTTACGCAACCAGGTGTTGGACGCGCGAAACTTCTTTGCGCCGCCCAACACCCCCACGCCCGGCTTTAAGCGCAACCAGTTCGGCGGGACCTTCGGAGGCCCCATTATCCGAAACAAGACCTTCTTCTTCGCTAGCTACGAAGGCCTCCGCTTGCGGGAGCAGGTAGCGCAACTCGCGACCGTTCCGACCCCCGAGATGCTCCGTGGCGACTTCCGCTCCCTGCTCTCGCTGCCGACGCCGCTCCGTGTCCTGAACCCGATCACCGGCCAGCCGTTCCGCACCGCGAATGTCATTGACCCGGAGCTGATCAATCCCATCGGCCGTGCCTTGGCGAACTTCTATCCGGCTCCGACCACAGCGACGCCCGCCGGCCGACTGCCCGCCAACAACTTCAATTTCCAAGCTTCCCGACGGGATACGGTGGATCAGGGCAGCTTGAAGGTCGACCATACCTTCTCGCCGAAGGACTCCATCACCGGGAGCTACAACGACTTCGACAACCGGACGTTCGACCCGTTCAACATCGTCTGTGGCTCGCGGGTGATTCCGGGCTTTGGATGCGCGGTCAGTTTGAAAGCGCGTCTGGCGGGGTTGACCCAAACGCATATCCTGACGCCGAATCTGATCAACGAGTTCCGCATCAGCTACTCGCAGTTCTGGAATCCGCGCGAAGGCGAAGACGCCGGAATCGACTTCAACAAGCAGTACAACATTCAGGGCGCGACCTTCCAAAGCAGCCCGCCCACACCAGGGGTGCCGCAGACTTCCGTGAACGGTTTTGCCACGTTGGGAGCACCAACCAACTTCCCTCAGATTCGGATCGATCATACCTATCAACTGGCCAACAACTTGAGCTTCACCCGAGGCAAGCATTCGATCAAGTTCGGAGGAGATTTCCGCCGCTTCTCGACCAATGGCGTGACGATCGGCAACGGTCGCGGTTCGTATACGTTCAATGCCCAGACGACGGCCGCCACCAGCGGCTACTCGATGGCGGACCTGCTCCTGGGTGTGCCGACCTCGACCTCCCGCAGCCCGCTGTTTCCGAACAACTACACGCGAAGCAGCTTCTATGGCGGGTTTATCCAGGACGACTTCCGGGTCAATTCCCGCCTGACCTTAAACATCGGCTTGCGCTATGAGATGAACACCCCGGTGTTTGAGAAGTACAATCGGCTGTCGAACTTTGACCTAGGCACCGGAAAGCTGATTATTCAAGGGCAGGACGGAGCGCCGAAGGAGCTCTACAAGTACAACCTAAACGACTGGGGTCCGCGTTTCGGATTTGCGTGGCAGCCCTTCACGGATGCCGGCAAGACGGTGATTCGCGCCGGTGCGGGCTTCTTCTACAACGCGCCGGCATCGAACAATGTCCGCAACGGTCCCCAGCAATCGAACACCCCGTTTGTCCGCTCGGAAACCTTTAACGCGAGCCGGACGAACCCGATCTATCTCAACGATCCGTTCCCTGCCGCCAACGCGGGAGCCGGAGTGCTCGTGTTGAGCGCTTTCAACACCAAGTTTGGCGATGCGACCCTGTACCAGTGGAGCTTCAACATCCAACGGCAACTGACCAAGACAATGGTCCTTGAAGCGGGTTATCAAGGTTCCCGCGGCGTCCGGTTACCGCAGTGGTACAACATTAACCAACCGGCACCCGGACTGGGCACCGTCGCCCAAGTGAACGGGCGGCGGCCGTATCCGGCGTGGGGCAACATCACGTTTCTCGACGCGATCGGGCAGTCGACCTATCACGGACTCGTGACCCGGCTCGAACAGCGCTACAGCGCCGGGCTGACCTTCACGATGTCCTACACCTATGCGAAGTCGATCGATACGACGCCGGGAACAACGTTCAACGTGACCCCTTCGCGAGCCTCGGCGCAGAACACGCAAAATCTTCTGGCGGGTGAGCGGGGCCTCTCAGGATTCGACTTCCGCCAGCGGTTGGTCTTCAGCCCGGTGTATGAGATTCCAGTCGGCAAGCTGAAATCGGTGGTGACCCGAGATTGGCAGCTGTCGGGCATCTTTACGTATCAATCGGGTCGGCCCTTCACGGCCCTCGTCACGCGGGACCAGAGCAACACGCTCAGCAACCTCGACCGGCCGAATATGATCGGCAACCCGAACTCGGGGCCGAAGACCGTGGACCGGTGGTTTAACACGGACGCCTTCGTGCTCCAACCGGCGGGCCAATTCGGCAACGCGGGGCGGAACAACATCGAAGGACCCGGCATCGTGAACGTCGATATTGCGCTGAGTCGCCGGTTTGTCATTCGCGAACGGTTCACGGTGCAGGTGCGGGCGGAGTCGTTTAACCTGGCCAACCACACCAACTTCAACTTGCCGGTACAGGCGCTGGATAACCCGGCGTTTGGCCGGATCACTTCGTCGCTGGCCCCCCGACAGATTCAGTTTGGATTGAAGATAGGATTCTAAGAATGCTCCCTCTGTTTTTATTGCTGGCGGCGACCGGTGCCGCGCAGACGATTGTGCTGAACACGGGCACCCTTTACGACGGTAAAGGAAAGGTATTGAAGAACCAGCAGATCGTGATTGAAGGCGGCAAGATCCGTTCGGTGGGGCCAGGCAAACTGGCACCCACCTACGACCTCCGCGGGCTGACGGTGCTCCCAGGATGGATCGATACCCATGTGCATTTGAGTTGGCACTTCGACGCCAACAACCGCTTGGAGACCGGCGGGGCGACGAGTAAGGAGAAGCCCGAAACGACGGTTCTCTATACAGCGGGAAATGCGTGGTCCACGCTGCAAGGCGGCTTCACGACGGTGCAAAGCCTGGGGGCGCCGGTGGATGCCGATGTGCGGGATCTCATCAATCGCGGGGCTCTGCCGGGGCCTCGGGTGCTGACTTCCTTGGGCCAACTCAATGAACGAACGGGCGACGCCGAAGCTTTGCGCAAAGGGGTGCAAGGGTATAAGGAGCGTGGGGCGGATGTGATCAAGCTGTTCGCGACCAAGAGCATTCGGGATGGCGGCGGGCAGACGATGACCGATGAACAGTTGGCGGCGGCTTGCGGAGAGGCCAAGAAGCTCGGACTGCGGACGGTGGTGCATGCCCATGCCGCCGGCGGCGCACAGGCCGCGGCGAAGGCGGGATGTACCGCGGTCGAGCACGGCTCGCTGCTCGACAGCGCCACGCTCGATTTGCTGCGGGAGCGCGGCGTGTACTTTGACCCCAACTTTCTCGTGCTCCATAACTACCTCGACAACAAGCCCAACTTTGCCGGGATTGGGAACTATAACGAGGCGGGGTTCAAGTCGATGCAGGAGGCGCTGGAACCGTTGAACGCCGTCGTGCAGAACGCCCGGAAACGGAAAGTGAAGATGGTGTTCGGGACCGACGCTGTGGCGGGGGCGCATGGAAGGAACGCCGAGGAGTTTATCTATCGAGTGCGCGACGCAAAGTTGCCGGCGATGGAGGTGCTGACGAGCGCGAACTCGGTGGCGGCGGAATCGCTCGGCTTGGGGGACCAGATTGGAACGATTGCGCCGGGGTTTGCGGCGGACCTGATTGCGATTGAAGGCGATCCGCTGAAGGACATTACGGCGGTGCGTCGGGTCGTGTTTGTGATGAAGGACGGGAAGGTTTACAAGAATGTGGCGCGTTAGTTTTTTGGTGGCCGCGGTGGCGTTTGGGCAGACGACGGAGTGGGGCGTTTACGGGGGCGACGACGGCGGGTCGAAGTACTCGCCGCTGACGGCCATCAACAAGGCGAACGTGGCGAAGCTGCGACCGGCTTGGGAGTGGAAGACTGGCGAAGGGCCGAACGCGCAGTACAAGACGTTTCCCGGGACGTTTCAGGCGACGCCGCTGCTTGTGGATGGGGTGCTGTATCTGTCGACGCCATACAACCGCGCGGTGGCGCTGGACCCGACGAGTGGGCGCGAGTTGTGGAGCTACGACCCGAAGGCGTACGTGGATGGGCAAGTGCCCAACGGCACGGGCTTCGTCCATCGCGGGGTGGCCGCTTGGCGGGACACGGCGAACGGCGGGAAGCTGCGGCTATTCATGAATAGCCGGTACCGGTTGATTTCGCTGGACGCGGCGACCGGCAAGCCGGTGCCGGGCTTTGGGGACAACGGCGTGGTGGACCTGACGAAGGGCTTATCGTGGGAGATTAACCCGAAGCACTATACGAATACGTCGCCTCCGGTGGTCTATCAAGACCTGATCATTTTGGGCAATGGGGTGGCGGATCGGTTAGTGTACAAGAACGACCCGCCGGGAGACGTGCGGGCGTTCCATGCGCGGACGGGGAAGCTAGTGTGGACGTTTCATCCGGTGCCGCGGAAGGGCGAGTTCGGCAATGAAACCTGGGGCGACGAGAGTTGGAAGATCACGGGGCATACGAACGTTTGGGCTCCAATGACGCTCGACGCGAAGCGTGGCTTGGTCTATCTGCCGCTGAGTACGCCGAGCAACGATTTCTACGGGGGGCGGCGGCCGGGGCAGAATCTGTTTGCCGAGTCGCTGGTTTGCTTGGACGCCAAGACGGGGGTCCGTCGCTGGCACCAGCAGTTGGTGCACCACGGACTGTGGGACTATGATTTGCCGTCTCCGCCGAACTTGGTGACGATTTATCCGAATGGGAAGCGGACGGACGCGGTGGTGCAGTTGACGAAGATGGGCTTTGCGTTTGTGTTTGAGCGGGAGACGGGAAAGCCGGTGTGGCCGATTGAAGAGCGACCGGTGGGGAAGAGCGACGTGCCCGGAGAACAGGCTTGGCCGACGCAACCGTTTCCGACGAAGCCGCCGCCGTTTGCGCCGCAGGGTGTATCGCTCGATGACGCCTTCGATTTGACGCCGGAGTTACGGGCCGAGGCGATGGCGGAGTTGAAGAAGTACAAGATCGGGCCGCTGTATACGCCACCGAGTTTCGTGGGGACGTTAATGCGGCCGGGATTGATTGGGGGAGCGAACTGGGGAGGCGGGGCGTTTGACCCGGAGACGCAGCGGCTGTACGTGAAGTCGACGAACCTGCCGGCGTTGGCTCGGTTGCGCAAGGGCGGAGCAGGACCGCAGGCCGCCGATGTGGACGCCGACTATGTGCGCGAAGGGGCGACGAACGCCGAGTTCCACGAGGGGCTGCCGCTGTTGAAGCCGCCGTACGGACACTTGACGGCGATCGATTTGAATAAGGGCGAGTTGGCGTGGCAGGTGCCGTTTGGGGATAACGCCGCGCTGCGCGCGCATCCTGCCTTGAAGGGCGTCGCGTTGCCCAAGGTCCTCGGGGCGGTGGGTGTGGCGGGAGCGATTGTGACGAAGGGGGGACTCGTGTTTGTCGGCGGTGGCGATACGGCGTTCCACGCTGTCGACGCGGCGACGGGGCAGGACTTATGGAACTGGCCGCTGGCGCGCCGGACGACGGGGACGCCGATGACGTTTCAGATGGGCGGGGTGCAGTACGTCGTGATTGCGAGCGGCAACGGGGCGGATGCGGTGTTAACGGCGTTCGCGCTGGGCAACTGAAGCGTTTACTGCAGCGGAGTATTCGTAGGCGACACCGAAGGTCTTCTGTTCGCCCTTCGTGAAGACTTTGCCGGAGACCGAGGTTTTGGTGAGCTTGCCTTCGAAGACGTGCTCAGTGGAGCCGCCGCCGGGGGGGAACTTGAAGCTCGCGTGGCCGAGGCTGAAGTTCACGATTTGGCCGGCGGCGTTGATCGTGGCGCGGACGAAGCAGAGCTTGCCTTGCTCTGCTAGTTTGCCGAGGTCGTAGGTTTCTCGGATCTGCGCCGGGGGGACTTCCCGGTCGGTCAACAGGACGACGGTATCGTCCTTCGTCTTATCAAAGAAGCCTTGAGTGGCGTAGGCATAGACGAAGGCGAGCTTCGCCTTTTTGCCCGCGACGGTCATAGAGCCGTCAACCGAGTTCTGAGCCAAACAGAGGGTAGCAAGCGCCAGAGCGCCGAGAATCGTTTTCATGTTTATCAGTGCGGAAACGCGCGGCGAAACCACTCACGCTAGGCGCGGCGGTGGGGAGCGATGACGATGGGATGTTCGCTTCGGGCGAGTTCGCCGTCGCGGGTGGAGAGGGTCAGTTCGAGGATCCAAGCGATGGAGAAGAGGGAACCGGAGTAGCTCCACGGGCCGAGCGGCGCGGGGAACGAGATCTTGAGTTGGCCGGGATGGCCGGACAACGGAACCTGGAGCAGGGGCACGTTGGCCATGTCGACGTCGCCTTTCCCGGCGGTCTTCCAGACGAGGCGAACTTCCAGGGTTTCGGGCGGTGCCGTGAGTCGCCACTGGGCCAGGCCGGTGATGAGTTCGCCGGGAGCGGTGGCGGCGTGATCGAGTTGGAGGGTGATCACGTCCAAAAACCGACGATGATGGGTACTTCGTAGTGCAGGGGTGGGCAGAAGGGCCACGGCGATTTGCCGTCGAAGTGCAGGGCCCAGCGAAGGGAGTGGGAAGCGGTGGCAAAGGAGTGCATGGCGTGTTCCGGGATGGCGACGAGGGCAGAGCCGGAGAGGAGACCGGGCTCGCCTTCGTAGAGGGAGCAGTTGAGGAGAACCTTCTGTTCCTCAACGGGCATTTCGGCGGCGACGTAGTTGGCGGCCTCGGTGAACTTGAGGCTGACGGAGAGGTGGTTGAGGAGCCACGGTAGGCGGGGGAAACTCCAGGCCAACGGGAAGGAGGTGCCGGGGCGGTGGACGAGGACGGGCATGGTGAGAACGGGGCGCGGGTGGAGGGCGGCGAAGAGTTTCCAGGCGGAGTTGCCGAGGAGGGCGAGAACGAGCAGGAGGAGCAGGCAGAAGAGCAGCGAAATTGCGAACGTGGCCCGGCGGGAGAGGAGCCGATCCACGAACATCCAGGCGATGGCAACGGAGACGATCCCGTATAGGGCGGTCAGGCCGGCCAGGCTCATCGCCTGGTTCGGAGTTGGCTGGGCGTCGAGGGTCGGGATCCAGGATAAGCCGGGCTTCATTCCTGGCGCTGCCAGACGAGGCGGGTGCTTGTGCCGGGGGCGGTGACGGCGGTGAGGATGAGCTTGTCGCCTACGAACTCGTAGGTTCGGACGAGATCGGTGCCGGTCCAGTTGGGATGGAGGGCGAGTTCGACGTGGTGGGTGACGGTTTTGGCGACGGGGTCTACGTCGAAGGTGCCGTAGTAGGAGGTGAAAGCTTGGAGGATACCCCGGGCTTCGGCTTCGGTCGCGTCGCGAAGGTTGACGGCGGCGATCTTCTTGCGGTCCGGTGCCATCAGCAGGGCGGACATGCGGCCGGCCTTGTCGTAGGTGATGCGGCCGATGGGCTTTTCGCCGTAGGACCTAGTGATGGTTCCATTGGCGCTGGTGGCTTCAACGGAGAGGAGGGTCCAGACGCCGATGAAGCGTTCCTTGATCGACGGGGACGGGGCTGGCGCGGGACGGAGGAGGAGGGATTGCGGGTCGACGTTGACGGGGATGGCGACGTCGACGTAGCCGAGCATCATCTCGTCCCAGCTTTGGTCGCCCCAGCGGACTTCGGCCTTAGGGTCGGGGTTGAAGGGGTTGTTGGCGGAGTTGTCGTACCAGCCGGTGCATTCGATGCGGGTGCCGGGCTTGATTTGTTTCTCCTTGGCGAGGGAGTAGGCGTTCTGCCAATTGAAGTCGTATTTGGGGACGCGGAGGAGGACTTCCGGGGCGGCACCTTCTTCGACGATGCGGACTTCGAAGGCCTTGCCGCGGAGGTGCATGTGGGGAATCATGCGGACGAGACGGAGAGGGGCGAGGGCGGTCGCGGACGCCTCGACGCGATGGTTGGGCGCGCCGGGAGGGATGACGAGTCCGCGGTTGTTGATGGGCAGGGTGGCGACGCGTTCGCGGGGTGGCGCCTGGGCGAAGATGAGGCCGAGCTTGGAACGGTCCTCGACCGCTTTGCCGTTGGGGGTGTAGTGGATTTGGAAGACGATGTCGGAGCCGGCTTTGATGAAGCGGGCTTGGCCGGGGTTGAGGCCGACGGGGGGACGGCCGGGGGTGTAACTGAGGAGGAACTCGGGCATTTCGTCGGCCTTGAGTTTGGAGAGGCGGGCGGTATCGGTCACGGGGACTCCGGGGGCGACGTCGCGGAGCCAACTGGAGCCCGGAGGACGGACAAAGGCGATGATGTGATGGACGACGCGACGGTCGCCGGGACGGATTTCGACGGCCTGGACCCATTTGTCTTGCGTGAAGCCGGTGGGGACGATGATGTGCTGGTAGTCGATGACGCCGGTGGCGGGGACCTGGTAGGCGGCGGGCATTTCGATGACGGTGTCGGGCTTACCGATGGACCAGCCTTCGACGAAGCGGAGAGGAGGTGGCGCGTCGGTGGGATTGCCGGCGGCGGCGCCGGAGTCGGCCCAGGCGACGAGGGTTTCGATTTCTTGGGGGGTGAGGGAGGGGTCGTTGGCGAAGGTGCCATGGGGCGCGTCGGCGAACCAGGGGGGCATCTTTTTCGCTAGGACGGCGGCGCGGATGGCTTTGGCGAAGGGGCGGGTGGAGGCGTAGGTGAGGAACGACATGGGAGCGGCCTCGCCGGGGCGGTGGCAGCCCTGGCAGCGGGCCTGGAGGACGGGTTCGACGTCTTTGTGGAAGGTGACCGCGGCGGAGGCTGCGCTGAGGGCGAGCGGAAGCATGGTGAGGCGGAGGAAGAGACGAGCGTGCATCGAAAAACTCCTGCGGAGAGTTTACTGCAAATGCTCGCCGTGGGATAGCCGGTGGCCGGGGTGGACTCTATAATGGAGCCTGCGAAGGAGACGGAAAGCATTGGCGAAGATGAAGGATGTGGCGGCGCGGAGCGGGGTATCCGAGTCGACCGTTTCGCATGTATTGAACAGCACGAAGTACGTGTCGCCGAAGGTGCGGGAACGGGTGCTGGCGGCGATGGCGGAGTTGAACTTTCATGGGAATGCGCATGCGCGGCGGTTGGCGCGGGGGCATAGCGACTTCTTTGGGCTGATAGTTTCCGACATCGAGAACCCGTTTCTGCCGGGGGTGATCAAGGCGTTTGATCAAGCGGCGTATGCGATGGGCTACGACGTGCTGCTGTCGACGACCAACTACGAGGCGGAGCGGACGGAGCGATCGTTTCGGAAAATGATTCAGAACCAGACGCCGGGGGTGGCGGTGATGACGTCACGGATCGAGGCGAGCCTGGGAGATATGCTGGAGGCGAACGGGGTGGCGAGCGTGTTTCTGGACGGCGCGATGACGAGCGCGCTACGGGCCAACATTCGGCTGGACTATGCGAAGGGGACGCATGAGGCCGTGAATTTTTTACATAACCTGGGGCACCGGGAGTTTGCGTTTATCGCGGGGCCGGCGACGCGGGCTTCGCACCAGGCGTATCGGGAAGCGATTCGAGCGGCGCTGGAGATGTTAGGGCTGCGGCCACGGATTGTGGACGGGGAGAACGACGTGGAGAGCGGGGAGCGGGCGGTGCAGCGTCTGCTGACGGAGCGGCCGCTACCGACGGCGATTGTGTGCAGCAATGACCTGACGGCGATCGGGGCCATTCGGGCGTTGTTCCGGTCAGGGATGCGGGTGCCGCAGGATGTCAGCGTCGTGGGGGCGGACGATATTCCATTTGCGGCGTTGAGCCAGCCGCCGCTGACGACGGTGCAGATTCCCCGGGAGCGGTTGGGGACATTGGCTTGCGAGATTCTGCAGCGAATGCTGCGGGACAAGGTGCCGGGCTACGAGGAGGTGCTGGGGACGAGTCTGGTGGTACGGGACTCGACTGGCCCGGCGCGGGGGAGCCTCTAGATCACCCGAGGGGATGCCGATTAGGGGCACAGGAGGCCCTTGGACGCATTGGATTCGCTTGGTTGAGCCGTTTATCCCACTCCCGCATGGCGGACCTTGGGAAGGGGCTCGGCTCGTTGGGGGTCTCGACGAGCTGGTTCGGCGTCGGTTTGGGCTGGCTTCGGTTGGCTTTGGATTTCGGTTGCGGGGTTCGCTTGATGGGGTGCTCGGCGGGGCGGGAGGACGATGGAATAGCCGTGTTCGGCGCGGGCTTCTTCGTGGGTTGCGGTTGGCTTCGGTTGGCTTCGGATTTCGCTGTTTTCGGGGGATTCGGCGGGTTCCGGTTCCTTGTTTTCAACGACTTCCGTGGTGGGGGCCGGGGCCGCGGGCGGCATATCTTCTGGCTTGGGGACGGAGCTGTAGGTCTGCTGGGCGATGTCGGTGGCCGGGTTGAAATTGACGGGGGGCCGGTCAAAGGGGTCGAAGCTGCGGAGTTGTTTGAGTTCGCGGTAGCAGGCGGCAATGGAGCGTTCGGCCGCAGCGATTTCAAGGCGGAGGCTGGCGAGACCGCCTCCGGGGCCGGCGGCGGCCTGGTAGGCGCGGGCCAGGGTGAGGGCGCCGGCACAGGCGGGCAGGACTTCGTGCTGAACCTTCACTTCGACGGTTTGGAACTTGTCTTCGAGGAGGAATAGGCGGATGCAGCGGAAGCGTTGGGTCTCCCACTGGCTGGCGGCGAGGCGGTAGATGATCTCTTTTTCGGCGTGGTCGCGGGGGCCGATTTTGGCCATGAGGGCGTCGAGCATGCGGGAGTAGTCGACCATGGATTCGCCGGGGAGGAGGACCGGGTTGACGGAGCTGGAGTAGTCGATGAATTCGGAGTGGCGGCCGTGTTTGAGGCCGTTGCGACGGGAGTTTGCCTTCCCTGCGGACGTGCGGGGGCCGGTGCTCTTTTGGGCGTTGGCCCGGTTGATTTCGGCGCGGCGGGCCTTTTTCTCTTCGTCAGTGAGGGGCGTTTCCATTGTTTTTTCCTCAAAAGCTGGGGGTAAAATGGCGAACGCCCTACCGGGTGGGGTAGGGCGTTCGCAGAGTCAGGAGACAACTTTGATTTCAGGCTATCAGGCGAGGGGGCGAAAACGGATCGGAGGGTGGGCGGAAATTCCCTGTAGGTGGTTGAAGGGATAGGGACTTATCTTTATTTTCATGTGCTGTGAACGGAATTTGGCGGGAGGGGAAAAGTGAAAACGTGAGCTGGAAGTTGTTGATTCGGTTGGAGTTATTGAGCGCTTTTTGAAAATAGAGCGTTTGGGGTATGACCAAGTCGTGGATTGATCCCTGTTTAACGGGTCCCTGGACGTCTGCACTCCGTATCAAGATTGACATCGGGAGCCTTTTCCGGTAGGCTCATTTTAGGGTCGCCCTGCCATAGGTGGGATACCGCTCCCCCTGTTCCATGACTGATTTCACCTGCGGCTCCGTAGACTGAGTGGCATCAAGGTGCCGA
>JAPKZA010000126.1 GCA_026394015.1 Acidobacteriota bacterium | reverse complement strand
TTGATCAGCGAGCGCCCCCCCGGAGGCGACTCCTTCACGGCCGGCCCGGCAATTGGGGCGGTGCTCAGTAAAGGCAAGTGGACCTACGGCATTTTCAACCAGAATTTTTTCGGTAGTGAAACCGAGCTTTCGTCGCTCCAGCCGGTGATTGGCTATCAGCTGGGAAATGGATACTCGTTGAGTGCCGGCGACGCCCAGTTCACCTACGATTGGAAGGGCGGCCAATGGGTCAACCTTCCGCTCGGAGTTTCACTCAACAAGGTCATGGAAGTCGGCGGACAGCCCCTCAAGCTGAGTATCAATCCCGAGTACAACTTCCGTGACATCGAGGGTGCCGGTAAGTTTACGCTCCGCTTCGGACTCTCCCTGATCTTTTAGCAATGATCCGCCTCTCCCGTCAGACTCTCCTGGCCGCCGTTTTGGCGGTCCTCTGCGCCCCGGCGACGGTTTCGGCCCAGGGTTATGCACGGATGTTCCTCAATGCGCCGAAGGACACCGATATGCTCATGTTCACCTACCTGAACACGCGCTCCAATACCGAAGGGGATCTCGATATCAGCAGTCCGGGCACCGAAGCCACAATCAACGTCGGCAGCTTTGCCTACGCGAGAATCATGAGTATTTTCGGGCGGACCGGTGGTCCGGGGTTTTCCATTCCCTACCTATCCGTCGACAGCTCTGATTCTGAAACCGGGCAGTCCCTTGTGGCTTTGGAGGGGTGGGGGGATCCATCCCTCACCTTCGATGTGAACATTTTCGGTGCGGATGCCATGACGCGCGAGCAATTCGTCCTCACGCCATCCGAAACCTACCTGAGTCTTCATCTGGCACTGGGCACTCCCTGGGGAAACTACGATCCCGGAAAGGCATCGAATACGGGAGGGAACCGGTGGACCGGGAAGGCCACCCTCAATTACAGCATAACCGCGGACGAAGGCGTTTCGTGGTTCGACTTCTACGCCGCCGCCAAAGTCTTCGGAGATAACGATGAATATTACGGAAACCGCCGGCGGTCGCAGGAGCCCATTTTTTCCTTGGAGGCACACTACAGCCATAACGTGAATAGCCGGGTCTGGCTGGGCGGAGGCCTGGCCTACACCAACGGCGGGCAGGTGGCGATCGATGGACTCGAAACCGGCACGGCACAAAATACCGTGAAGGGAATTGCGAGTGCCGGCTTCCGCCTGTGGAAGGGCAGCACCGGCATCATCAGCTACAACCACACCCTCCTCCGACCGGATGCTTCCCCCAAAGAGGGCACTCTGATGCTGCAACTCATTCTGACATTCTAACACGAGCATTTTCCATCTTTCCAGTTCGGCAAACAGCCTGTTTCAGGAACAAACCAACTAAAGCAAATTATTGCAGCAAAACCAGTCTCTCTAAAACCATGAAAAAATACATTGCTGAATTCTTAGGAACCTTTTGGCTCGTTCTTGGCGGCTGCGGCAGCGCGGTCCTCGCTGCGGCATTTCCGGATGTCGGCATCGGTTTGGCGGGTGTGTCGCTGGCTTTCGGCCTCACCGTCCTGACGATGGCTTATTCCATCGGTCACTTCTCCGGCTGCCACCTCAACCCCGCCGTATCCGTCGGCCTCTGGGCAGGCGGTCGATTCCCCGCCCGGGAACTTGGACCTTATATCTTTTCGCAGGTCCTTGGTGCAATCGCAGGGGCCGGCGTGCTTTATCTCATCGCCAGCGGGCAGGCAGGATTCTCTATGGCCGGCGGTTTTGCCTCCAATGGCTTCGGGGAACACTCGCCAGGCAAATATTCGATGACTGCTGCACTCGTCACGGAAGTCGTGATGACCATGATGTTCCTGTTCATCATCCTCGGAGCTACGTCCAAACGTGCCCCGCAGGGATTTGCCCCCATTGCCATCGGCCTCGGGCTGACTCTGATTCACCTGATCAGCATCCCGGTGACCAATACTTCGGTCAACCCGGCCCGCAGCACGGGCGTGGCTGTTTTTGTCGGTGATTGGGCGGTCTCTCAGCTTTGGCTCTTCTGGCTGGCACCGATCGCCGGAGCCGTCATCGGTGCCGTGCTTTACCGCGTCGTGAAAGGCAACGAAGACTGACCCACACCCAAATCATCCTTGTAATCAATCTTGAACCACCAATCCCGAATCCCTGACCACTCCTCTATTCCCATGAACACACCCTTACGACCACTCCTCGCCGGAACCGCCCTTTTGCTGCTGGCATCCTGCGCTACCCAGGAAACCGACCGCGACTTCTTTATCAAGGCCGATGCCAACAAGGACGGGCGCCTT
>JAPKZA010000257.1 GCA_026394015.1 Acidobacteriota bacterium | reverse complement strand
CCATCGTCTCCATGACAGTCTCCCTAGCCGCCGTCTTCATCCCCCTGCTGTTCATGGGGGGCATCCTGGGCCGCCTCTTCCGCGAGTTCTCCGTCACCATCGTCGTCGCGATTCTCGTGTCCGGCTTCGTCAGCGTCACGTTGACCCCGATGCTAGCCGCCCGCTTCCTGAAGCCGCATCATGGCAGCCACGGAAAGCTCTACATGTTCACGGAGCGCATCTTTGACGGCATGTTGCACGTTTACGACGTGACCCTAAAATGGACGCTCCGCCACCGACCCGTCGTCCTGGCCGCCAGCGTCGCGATCCTAGTCGGAACGGTTTATCTCTTCCAACTAGTCCCCAAAGGCTTCATCCCTACCGAAGACCAAGGCAACATCCTAGCCATCGTCGAAGGCCCCCAAGGAACGTCGCATTTAACGATGGCGGAGAACATCCAGAAGCTAGCTGAGATCGGCCGCAAGGACCCCGCCGTAGAGGCCTTTTTCAGCGGCATGGGAGGAACCTCCGGCGCCGTAGCCACCGGAGGCCCGAACTTCGGCCGCATGTTCTTCCACTTAATCCCCCTGCACGAACGCAAGGAATCGGTAGAGCAGGTGATCGCCCGCCTCCGCCCCAAACTCAACGTCCTGCCCAACATGCGCGTGTTCCTCCAGAACCCGCCGACCATCCGTATCGGAGGCTCGCTAACCAAGAGTCTCTACCAATACACGTTGCTGAGTAGCGACACGAACGCGCTATACAAGTCCGCCCCGGAACTGGAAAAGGAGATGGCCAAGATCCCCGGCCTGATGGACGTAACGTCCGACCTCCAGATCAAGAACCCCGAACTCCACGTCCTAATCGACCGAGACAAAGCCGCGACCCTCCACGTAACCCCCGAGCAAATCGAGAACGCCCTTTTCGATGCCTACGGCCCCCGCTGGATCTCCACCATCTACGCCCCCGACAATCAATACCGAGTGTTGATGGAAGTAGAGCGCCCCTTCCAATCCAACCCCGGAGACGTATCGAACTTATACGTCCGCTCGACCGACGACAAACTAGTCCCCATCGACAGCCTTGTGAAGATGGAAGCCAAAGCCGGCCCGCAAGCCATCAATCATTACGGCCAGTTGACGGCGGTGACGATAGCCTTCAACACAGCCCCCGGCACCTCCCTGGGAGACGCGGTCGAGAAGATCGAAGCGGTAGCCGACCAGACCCTCCCGACGAACGTCAGCCGAACCTTCCAAGGGACAGCCGCCGCGTTCCAGCAATCTTCGAAGAACCTGATGCTCCTGTTAGCAGTAGCCATCTTCGTCGTCTACATCGTCCTGGGCATCTTGTATGAGAGCTTCATCCACCCGATCACGATTCTGAGCGGCCTCCCCTCGGCCGGCTTCGGAGCGTTGTTGACCCTCTACCTGTTCAAACTAGACCTAAACATCTACAGTTTCGTAGGCCTAATCCTCCTAGTCGGCATTGTTAAAAAGAACGCGATCATGCAGATCGACTTCGCCCTGGAAGCTGAACGAAGCGAGGGAAAAACACCCTACGAGGCGATCTACGAAGGGTGCTTAGTCCGATTCCGCCCGATCATGATGACGACGATGTGCGCCCTCCTAGGAGCCCTCCCCATAGCCCTAGGCCAAGGAGCCGGAGGAGAATCCCGCCGCCCGCTCGGCCTATGCGTAGTCGGAGGCCTCCTCTTCTCCCAGCTAATCACCCTCTACCTAACGCCCGTAGTTTACCTATACCTAGCCAAGGTCCAAAGCCGAATCAGCCGCCCGAAGATCAGTACCTCGGCTCCCGGAGAAAGAGCCTACGCCCCCACCGGCGACTAGAGTGCTGTCTATTGTGAAACAATTAGGAAGGGAGCACCAATGTCAGACGAGAAATCATTTAGCCCCGAAGCGATCCCCAAGCCGAATTTTTCGGGATTGCCACTCAATTATGTTGATGCAGTTGAGATCGTAAGTACCACTTGGGACCTTCGGATTTTCTTTTCCGCGCTCGCGGGAAGCACTGGGGATGGCCTCCGGTATGAAGCCAGAAGTGCGGTCGTGATGTCTATGGAGCACGCGAAGGCACTGAGCCATGGACTTGCAAAGCGTATCAAACAGTTTGAAGATCAAAACGGGAGCATCCCATGGACACCCAAACCCGAGTAGCGTCCATAGTATCGGAAGGAATTCTTGCCGACGCTATATTGGAAGGCAGCGAGGCGAGTAGGATCACCTCAGGGTCTATTGGCTTCCAGCACGCTACCATTTGGGTAACGGATCGACCCGAATCACGACGGCCGACGCCCACACCCACGCTGGGGACCGGCACTGTAATCACGTCCTGGGTGGTGGATCCTGTATACGCAGAAAACTTAAGGCGGAGCGAAGAACCGTTTCGGAATGCATCTGACAAGATATCAGCGTTAGATCAGAAACGATCGCGCTGGCAACTCCCGATAACGGTCGCCCCGAATGAACGGGCAATTGAAGACGCTCGACGAATAATTCCGATTCTTCAGAGTTTCAGTTTGCCTCCAGTTAACGTTTTTCCCTCTGCCGAAGGTGGAGTGGCGTTTTCGTTCGAAAGGCATGGAAGGTACTCGGACATTGAGTGTTCCAATTCAGGGCAGGTAACTGCATTGATCTCCGATGGGAATGGATTTGTTGAGGCGTTCAACATACATGTGCAATACGAAACAGCTAGACCCTGGGCAGTTCGACTCAAACGATTCCTCGACTCCGGGGATACCGCCAGCGATGGTAACGGGTGATCGGCTACCAGATCAGAACTTCGATGCAGCTGAATCACTCTTCTACCGATTTGATCAGCCCGGAGAGCTGGGGACACGTCCTAGTGGTCTCCAGCTAAGAAATCCCGATTTCTCCGTGAACCGGCAAAAACACGGTGGTACTGCTGCACATGTACTTCTTCCCAACTACGGTCTATTCGGGGTGGTTTCGTTCATGGTCGGGAGTGAATTGGCCGAAGGGCTACGAAAATGTAGACATGCACTCGAAGATGGGCGGGTTCTGCGCCTAGATGTTTGGCATGCCCCGGTTCCCTTAAATTACTTCCACTGTAACGCCGGTGGCGTACTCGATGAGGTCCCGTTGAAAAAGAGAGCAGCAGACGCTTCGTACAGGGTCCTCCGGCAAATTCTGGCTGAATCCTCCATGATCGTTGTGGTCTCCAAGATCGAAATGTAGACACTGGAGTCGGCCGCGATGAATAGATCGACGATCACAGCAGAAATCGTCGCACGAAGCGCGGGTATTAGAACGTCAAAATCGCCTTCGCAGACTACCTCATGGAAGGCCATCCGCCTAGCGCTCGCAGTCGGACACAACGTCCCAGGGACCCGAAAAGTACAAACGGAACAATTCTAGACCTTCAGTCACACCGAAGCCGAACCCAAAAATCGCGTATTCCTCGGCATTGGATTTAACTCGCAATCCTTTATTCGGGACGCATGGTTACTTGGGCCGGGACCGGGCGTGCAGCACCGCAAGAAAAGCACTGATTGCTCTCTATCAAAGTAAGCACGACGTATACTTGACCCCTCAAAACATCGCGGAATTCTGGAATGTCTGCACGAGGCCGATAGAAGTCAACGGATTGGGCCTCAGCATCGAGAGCACTGATCGCTACGCCAACCAACTCGAGCAGTTCTTTACGATTCTCCCGGACTCCACCGCAGTGTTTCGAACTTGGAGAAGGCTAGTCGTGGTCCACCGCGTAATCGGAGCCAAAGTCCACGATGCCCGCCTCGTCGCTCTGATGAGGACGTACGGGCTTCAAAAACTCGTCACGTTCAACGTCTCCGACTTCACCCGATTCGCCGATATCTCCACGGTCCATCCAGCACATTCCAATTGAAAGATGAGCCTGGAGGGGGCGCCTGGATAACCGGGACCAAGTAAGGGCTCCTTTCCGCGATTCGGTGGCTGCGGTTTGATTTTGGAAACAAGGGACTCGTCGTCGAGGCGGCGTCATTTCCACGGCCGTTTTGGTCCGGTCAGGCAGGGCGCGCCTCCGGGTAAAGGTTCCGAAACAATTCGTGTTTGGCTTCCCGCATGCGGCGCGCCGATTCGGTGTCGCTGATGCGTAGCGCTTCTGCCGGTAAGCGTTCGGCCAACCCCAGCCTTGCGAATTCCCTTAAACTCGGCTAGGCCTGTTGCCGCCGCCACCAAGCCGACGGGGTCAGTTCGTCCACCTCGCTCACCTTCCGATCCGCCATCCCCGGCAACACGCTGAGCAAATATTGCCGCACGGGAATCCCCATTCTCCGGCAACTCTCCACCACCGACAAGATCGCCGCCACCCGAGGCCCCGCCTCTACGCTCCCTACGTGGATCCAGTTCTTTCTGCCCAAAACCGCCGGCCGCATCGAATTCTCCGCCAAGTTGTTCGATAACTCCAACTCCGGATAATCCAAAAACGGGGTCAGTCGCGCCCACTGTCCCAACGCATACCCCACCCCCTCCCCCAACTTACTCTTCGGCAATACCCTATAACGCTCCGCCTCCAAGCGCTCCCGTATGTCCACCACTTTCTTCGCCGATTTCTGGCGACGCAACTCCGCCCGTTGCGACTGCGATAACCCTCCCGCTCGCGCCTCCCGCTCCACCGCAAATAGCTCGTCGATCCTACACACAAACTCCGCCGCTAACTGATCATCTGGATGCACCTTCAACGCCTCGATAAAGTAACGACGCACATGCGCCCAGCAGCCCGCATGCACCATACCCACCTCGCCAACGTGGTTGTATCCCGCATAGCCGTCGGTCTGCAATAACCCCGCATAATCGCCCAAAAACCCGCGCGGCACCAGGCCGCCGCGCCCCAACGCAAACCGAAATACCACGGGGCCCTCCCGCCCTCCATATTCGCCCGGGCTCCCGAACTGCCATAAGTAAGCCTGATGGTTCTTCCCTTTTTTCTCCCCCGGTCGTTGGACCGGCACCGTAGTTTCATCCGCCTGGATATAACTTCCTTGTAATATCTCCCGCCGCATCGCCGCGACGACCGGGGCAAGTAAGTCACCCACCCGCATCATCCATCCACTCATGGTGACCCGGCTGATTTCCACGCCCGCGTCGCGCAGGAACATCGCACTCTGCCGATATAAAGGGAGGTGATCACAATACTTGGCAATTACCGCATCGATCACGACCCGATCACTCGCCAAACCCTTCTCGATGATCGGAGCCGGCACCGGGGCCGTCGCCACGCCCGCCTGTTTGCAGTTCCGGCAGGCCCGCTTCTCGCGGCGGGTAACAGTTACAAAGAACTTGGCCGGCTCCACATCAAGCCGCTCACTCTCTTCGTACCCGATGACGACCGTTTCGGCCCCGCACTTGCCGCACTGACACTCCGCCGCGGGGCAAGCGACGATCCGCTCGACGCGCGGCAGATCGGCGGGCAGCGACTGGCGGCCGGGATGCTTCTTCCGTTTACGGAGTGGCACTTCCGGCAGATCGGGGCGGGCGGCTTCGGCAGCCACCTCGTCGAGGGAGACGCCGGGCTCCTCATCGAAGAGCGGTAAATAGAAAGCGGCAAGATTCTCGCCCTGGGGTCCGTACTTCTTGAGCCGGAGCAGGCGAAGCTTCTCTTCGAGCTGCGTTATCCGCATTTCGGCCCACTTGCGCTTGGCTTGTTCCTGCGCCAGCTGGGCTACTAACGCAGCTAACTCGGGGGCGGCTTGGGAAAGAGAATCGGCCATTTCGAAGTCACTTACAGTATACCCGACTTAGTAACTATAAGCCACTTTTTTCTTGACTATTTGGGGTGGCCGAGAGGCTACGGAACCAGGATCGCGGCTTGGCTTGGGTGAGGTCGATTCCGTTCAACAGAAGGGCGAGTTCGCCGGGACGAAGCGTGATGCGGGATTGGCCGGGATGGGTGACGGGCCAAGCGAAGCGGCCTTTCTCCAGTCTTTTGGTACATACCCACAGACCGCTTCCATCAAAGACGAGGAGTTTCAGGCGAGTCTGTTGGCGATTGGTGAACAGGAAGAGGTGGCCGCTGAGCGGATCTTCGTCGAGGGAGTCGCGGACGAGTCCGAAGAGGCCGTTGAAACCCTTGCGCATATCGATGGGATCGACGGCGACGAAGACGCGGGTGGC
>JAPKZA010000476.1 GCA_026394015.1 Acidobacteriota bacterium | reverse complement strand
CCAGCCTCCGCCCCGCCGCCTCCGTCGGCTGGTCCGCCGAAGACCCCGCCGCTTTTCTCGCCGACGCTGGCCAACACCAGTGGCCGCTGCCGACCCCCATCGGCCGACCGCTCGCCACCCCGCGCCGCTGGGGCGTCCTCACCGCGGATCTCGATAACGTCGGTCCCCGCCTCCACGCCGCTACCAGCGCCGAAGAGTATCTCCAACTCTCGCTGACTTTTAAGAACTTCGTCGCCGGTGAACTCGCCCGCGTCGCCGCCACCGACGAGTTTGCCTCCCGCGTCACCGTCCTCTATAGCGGTGGCGACGATTTCGCCGTCGCCGCCCCCTGGGACGCCCTCCTCGATTTCGCTAAAGAGATGCGCCGCGTCGCCGGGCTCCTGCTGCGGCAACTCGACGAGCAGCGCGAAGGCGCCTCCCGCAGCGTCTCGATGGCCATCGTCCACGCCGAACGACACGAGCCTATGGCCAGCGTCTTCGCCCGCTCCGCCGAGGCGCTCGAAACCGTCAAAGCTTCCGGCAAAAATGCGATCTCGCTCTTCGGCCGGACGATTGACTGGCCCCAGTTGAAGGAGGCCGCCGAAATCAAAGGGCAGATGCGGAAACTGCTCAGCCGCTTCCGCGCCTCTCCCGAGTTCCTCGACGAACTGGAAAATTTCTACCTCGACCCCGCCGCTGGCAGCGAACTCACTTCCGCCCGAGCTCGGCGTCGGGGAAAAACCCTCGACAAACCCTGGCGCCTCCATCGCCGCCTTCGCCGTGTCATCGACGTTCGCGAAAGCGAAGCGTTTGAAAAACAGTGGGATAGCCTGCTCGAACAAATCACCGCTCAAAGCGGGGGCAAGCGCCAACTGCGCCCGACCGGCTACGTTGCCCTCGCCTGGGCCCGACTCGAAGGGTCTTCTTCTTAAAAGGATATTTACTCAGGAGCGTTTATGGCCGAAGAAAGACAGCCACGCCGCGACGACCGTCCCAGACCGGACGGCGGCCGCCCCCCGCGCCGCGATGACCGGGATCGAGACCGCGACCGCGATCGTCCCCGCCAAGATCTGGTCCTCGAAATCGACCTCGCCAAGCTCTGCGCCGATAGTCTCTACCTCGACAATCAAGCGCACGTCCTGGTCACCCGGCTCAATGACATGGATTCCGGCACCCGTAGCCAGCTACGCCGCCTTTATAGCGCCGTACGCCGAGCCTGCCGGGCCCCGGAAGGCGAGCGGCAACACCAGTTCGTCATGTTCCGCGCCCGCTTGGCGTACACCATCGCCCGTCACTCCCTCCGCAGCTTGGACCCCCTCGAAAAGCTGCTCCTCCAAGTCACCCGCAAGAACGAACTAGCCGCCTACGAGCGGTTTCGCGACCTGTTCGAAGCTATCATTGCCTACAACGAGTAAACTGCCATGAGCGAATCGAAAACTCCCCTGCGCCTGCGCGGCAAACTAATCCTCGACGCCGTCTTGCATTGCGAAACCGGCCTGCACATTGGTGCCGGCAAAGGCTCGCTCGAAATCGGCGGTGCCGATAATCCCGTCGTGAAGGATGCCTTCGGCCGTCCCATCGTCCCAGGCTCTTCCCTCCGCGGCCGGCTCCGCAGCCTGCTCGAGCACGCCCACGGCTTAACCTCGCCCGAGGAGCTCGTCTATCTCTCCCGGCGCCGTGGACAGGAAGTTCGCATCCATCAGAGCGATCGCCCCGATGATGCCCTGTGCCTGCTCTTCGGACGCAGCCCCAACCGCCTGGAACGCGTGCGCGGCGACGCCGTCGAAGGTCGCTCGGCAACCCCCGCCCGCTTAACCATCTACGATGCACCTCTCGACCTCGAGTCGATCACCGCCCCCATGCGCGAATTCCTCGACGACGAATTAACCGAAGTCAAAAGCGAAAACGCGATCGATCGGATTACCGCCCAAGCCAATCCCCGCACCCTCGAACGCGTCCCCGCCGGGGCCCGCTTCGGCGTCCGGTTTGTCGTCGATCTGCTGGCCGTAGGCGACGAATCGCTCGCCGGGTTGCTCGTCCAAGGCCTGCGCCTGCTGGAAGATGATGCCCTCGGCGGTGGCGGCTCCCGCGGCAGCGGACGCGTGCGTTTCTCCAGCTGTCGCCTCGCTTGGCGCGGCCAGAGCTTCTACCTCGGCGAAAAGGCGGAGTCCGAGCTACTCTCGACCGGCGACCTCGCCGCGTTGCAGGCGCTGGTGCGCGACGAAGCCTTCGCCGCCTCGCTCACGGAGTAGCAGCATGGGCCAGGCGATCCTATTTCGGTTCCAAGCACGCGGAGTCTGGAGCGCCGCCCCTGCGGGGCCGTCTCTGGTGGCGAGCGATACGTTCTATGGAGCGGTCTGCGCCGCCATGAACCATTTCGGCTGGCTCGAAGAATGGCTCGCTGTCGGCCCCGCCGTCCGCTTGAGCTCTCTCTTTCCCTGGCAGCAGGGAACCCTGTTTGCCCCGCCCCCAGCCTCCGCCTGGCCCCCAGCCAACGGCCTCCAACGGCTGCGCCCCAAGCTGGTTCGTTTTTTGCCCCTACCCGCCATCGCCGACCTGCTCGAAGCCAACGGCTTGGCAGAATCGCGCTGGGTTCTCGATCCCGCCTCCGGCTGCCTCCTGGCCGCCGACCGCGCCGGGGCCGGTGGTCCCTTCCGCCCGGTACGTTTTGAAAAGGCCGCCGGACCGAAGCAGGGCATCCAGTTCGCCGATCAGTGTGGCCTGTGGGGCGTCGCGGTTTGCGAAGACGATCAATGGCGAATTCGCCTCGAAGCCGCCCTCCGCTGGTTGGCCGACGCCGGCGTTGGCGGCAATCGAACGCTAGGATGGGGAGCCAGCACCGAGGTGCACATGGAGACCGGTGAGAATGTGACTTCCGTCCTTCGACGCTCTAAACAAGGAGACGGATCGAAAGGATGGTGGCTGCTCAGCCTATTCGCTCCCGCGGCTGAAGAAGTCGTGCATTGGGACCAAGGTGCTTACCGCCTGGCCGTGCGCTCTGGCTGGGTGGAGGGCACCGACGCGGCGAAACAGAGCCAACGGATGGTCGCCGAAGGATCCGTTATCTATGCGCCCGAAGCCCCCGCCGGCTGCCTCAGCGACGTCGCGCCCGAAGGCTGGCAACACCCCGTCTATCGCAATGGATTAGCCGTGGCGGTGCCCCTGTGAGCATTCCCATCCGCTGGCGCTTAACCGTCCTCACCCCCACCCTCGTCGGCGATGGCAAGCGCTTGGCGCCCATCGACTACATGGTCTGGAAGGATCAAGTCAATGTCCTGGACCAAAGCCTGATTTTCCGACGACTGGCCGGCACCCCGCGCATGGACGGCTACCTGGCCGAACTCAGTCGCGCCAAGCGGCTGGAGTTCAAAAGCTGGGGCGGTTACGCCCAGTCCAATGCCGTTCGGCGAATTCCGCTCGAAGATCCCGGTCTATCCGCCCAATGGGAAGCCGCCAGAGACGAAGACATCTTCATTCCGACCTTTCACGCCGGGCCCCAAGGCAAGATCCTACCCGCCACCGCGATCAAGGGCGCATTAAAGACGGCGCTCCTCGGAGCCCGCGTCTCCGTCGATCAAATGGCCTCGGCCCGTCATCAGGCCGCCGGCAAACTGCTCCGCGGTTTACGTCTAGGCGATGGTTCCCCCGCGGCCGACGAGCACTATAAAGTGTACTACTCCCGGGTGGCGGCACCCGTCAAGGCCGGCGGTGCCGACCTGCGCTGGAAGGCCGCTCCTACGTTTGTCGAATGTGCGGCACCCGGCACCGTGTTCTCCGGCCGCGGCAGTCTCGAAGAGGATCTAACCAACGATCTGGCCGCCGCCAGTAGCCACTCCCGACAAACTCTGGACCGCCAGCGCCAGTTCGCGACCACCCATCGAATCGGCAAACTCGCGCAGACTCTGGACGCCGTCGCCGCCGCCGTCTCCGCCAACGACGGATGCCTCTTGAGCATCGGCTGGGGCGGAGGGTTCGTTTCCAAGTCGATCGCTACCGGCCCCCGTCTGGTCGCCGCGCGGGCTCTACTCGAAACCGTGCCGGGCTACCGCGAGGCCTTAGCCACGGCGTTCGCCTTCCCCAAGTCCCAGCGAATCCTGAATTTGAGTGGCGAACCGGGGACCGTTCCCGGTTGGGTGCGTTTCGACTACGACCGACTCGGTTAATTCCTCTATGCAGTTACCTCACGACAGTCCCAGTACTGGTCGATAGAGTAGCTAGGTCGGAATTGGATGCGGCCATGGTAATATGAAGTGGTTCGGCACTAAGACTCATGTATAACGCTTTCTTTGGGATAACGGACAATCCCTTCAACCTATCTCCGGATCCGGCATTTCTCTACCGCAGTTCTCAACACGAAGAAGCGTTAGCGAACCTGATCTACGGGGTGCAGAGTCGCAAGGGCTTCATCGTACTTACTGGCGAGGTCGGGACCGGCAAAACGACCATGCTCGAGTGCTTGCGGGAGTATCTGGAGTCGCAGTACATCGAGTTTGCCTTTCTGTTCAACTCGCGGATCAATCCCCAGCAATTCTTCGAAATGATCGCCTACGATCTCGACCTCCGCTGTGAACGAACATCGAAGACGGAAGTGCTCTTCGCGTTGAACAATCTGCTCATCCAGCAGATGAATGAAGGACGAACAACGGTTCTGATCGTCGACGAAGCCCACAATCTGGATTGGGAAGTGCTCGAAGAAATTCGGCTCCTCGGCAATCTCGAAAACCGCAAAGGGAAACTGCTCCAGATCGTACTCGCTGGCCAACCTGAATTCGACCGAAAGCTCGACGCGCCCAACCTTCGCCAGTTGAAACAGCGCATCGTTCTCCGCTACAACCTAAAACCGTTCTCACTCGAAGAAACCGCCGAGTATATCGATAGCCGGTTGGCGAAGGTGGGGCTCTCCGACCAATCCGTTTTCCCGGACGCGCTGGTCACCGAGATTCATACCCGCTCTCGCGGCATCCCCCGTATCATTAATGGGATTTGCGACAATCTGCTCCTCACCGCCTTCGCGATGGAGTCTAGGGTCTGCACACAGAAAATGCTCGACGAAGTCTCCGATGACATGCGCCTGGAATGGCCAGGCCGACGCCTGCGCCCCATTCGCAGTCTCTACGAGGACTCCTTCGAAGCCCCCTCGTTGCGCGATCGCGGGGACTAGTCCCGACCTCCCAACCCCTCTCCGTAGTACCGACAGGACTTTTCTGAAACATTTCAGCTAAGTCCTGTTTTTTTTGGTGTTCTCCTATCCCAGCCATGGGAAGAACCGTGCTTCTCCTAGGACAAATCCTAGGATTACTAGGGTATAACTAGGTCTACAATAGGACCAATACCTGAGAAGTACTACGGCGAAATGCCTGCGTCACCTCAGGTGATTACGGTGCCTATGGCATCGGGTGAGCGTATACCAATGAAAAAGCTAAACCTTATACTAGGTAGTGCAGTATGTTTTGCGCTGGTGCTCTCTCTGAGCGCTGGCGTTTCGGAGAGTCGTGGTGCAAGCGTTTCCAAATTCGTCAAGGGCGGGTCGATCCCTCCCCCGGATGACAACGGGACTTTTGCGCTCAAAGGCGGACCCATTCCTCCTCCCGACGACAACGGAACTTTCGCCCTCAAAGGCGGACCCATTCCTCCTCCCGACGACAACGGAACCTTCGCCCTCAACGGCGGACCCATTCCTCCTCCCGACGACAACGGAACCTTCGCCCTCAACGGCGGACCCATTCCTCCTCCCGACGATAACGGTACGTTCGTCGGCTAATCATTTTTTTACCCTCTTTTCCACCGCAGATCCTCTCGAACAGCCCAGTTTTTGTCGAGGAGATCTGCGGTGAATTATTTCTATTACCTATCCACCGCTCTCACCACCCTTTTTATCATTGGGGCTCTGCAGGCCATGTTAGAAGGAGCATGGCGGCGATACCCGGTCTTGTTCGCCTACCTTTGCTTTACGTTTAGCCTGTCGGCTCCCATGAGCATCGCGTTCCTGGTTTCCGGCGCGACCTGGACTCAAGTCAGCCGTTCGGCCTACTGGATCCTGTCTTTGTCGATGCAGCTTTGCGGAGTTGTGCTCTTGCTCGTCCTGACGCGCAAGGCGGGCGAGCACCGACCAGACATCCGGCGCACGGTTCTCTTGATGTCGGTCGCCTTTGCGGTCGCCATCGTCGGCTCCAGCCTCTTCCATTATCCCGTTGCCGTTTCGGGGCTTCCCAACCGCTGGATGACCTTTATTAGCCGCGACGTGGCGTTTGTCTCGGCGATCATGAATATGATTCTCTGGTCGTTCCTGCTGGGCAACCGAAAACGCGATTCCACCATCCTGCTCATCAGCGCCGGATTGGGTCTGCAGTGCACCATCGACGCCATGGGACATGCGATGCGTTACTTCCCCAACGAGGTCAAAGACGCCGGAAACCTGGTGATTTCCGCCGGTAGCATCCTGACTAGCTATGTCTGGTACCGCATGTTCCGACCCACGGCGCACCGCGCACAATCCAGTAACTTACGAACCAATCCGTAAGCCTTGGCGTAGGATGATCTCGGGTGTACACTCAAATCAGGGCCAAGTGCTCTCGAATGAAAGTGTGCTCAACGGCCCTGTTTGGCCGCTGGCTGAAGGAGTCTCCTGAATGGATCGTCGAGATTTTTTGATTAATTCCGGCAGCGCAGGCGCTGCGCTTTCCGCCGCTGGTTCGGCGTTTGCCGCCAAACCGGCCGGCAAAACCGGTCGTGTCGTCGGCGCAAACGACAAAATCAACGTCGGCATCGTCGGCGTTGGTGGTCGAGGCAACTATGTCGCCAGCGTCTTCGCCAAGTTAGGCGAACAAACCGGCAAGTGCCAGATCACTCAAGTCTGCGACGTTTACCAGAAACGGGTCACCGCCGCCGCCGCCAAGTTTAAGGCCAAAGGCACCCTCGACTGGCGCGAAGTCGTCAACAACCCGGAACTGGACGCCGTCATCGTCGCCACCCCCGACCACTGGCACGCCAAGGTCGCCCTCGCCGCCATGGACAACGGCAAAGACGTTTACGTCGAAAAGCCCATGTGCCACACCGTCGAAGAAGTCAAGCAGCTCATGGACACCGTCAAGGAGACCAAACGCGTTCTCCAGGTCGGCTCCCAAACCACCTCCGGCAACCAATGGCACCAGGCCAAAAAGTACATCGCCGACGGCGCCATCGGCAAGATGTTGCTCAGCCAAGGCTCCTACCACCGGAACTCGGTCGAAGGCGAATGGAACTGGCCGATCGACAAAGCCGCCGGTCCTGATGGCAAGGGCGACGATTTCATCGATTGGAAAATGTGGCTCGGCAGCGCCACCAAGCGCCCCTTTGATGCCGACCGCTTCTTCCGCTTCCGCAAGTACTGGGACTACTCCGGCGGCATCGCCACCGACCTTTTCTTCCACGTCGTCGCTCCGATGAACATCTGCTGGACCAAGCCCCAGTACCCCACCCGCGTCATGGCCGGCGGCGGCATCTACGAGTTCAAAGATCGCGAAGTGCCGGATACGTTCAACCTGCTCGCTGACTACGCCGAAGGTCACTCGCTCGTGCTCAGTTCCTCCATGGCGAACTCCCAGCACATCCCCGGCCTGATCCGCGGCCACGAAGGCACCATCATCATGGTCGAGCATGGCCGCTTCGAAGGCTTCTCCCCGTTCCTTACCTTGAAGCCCGAAGTCTCCGGTCGCGGTGACTCCCGCAAGCCCATCGGCGGAGACAAGTACAAGTTCGGCACCGAAGACGTCAAAATTCCTGTGCAGGACCTCAACACGATGGACACCCACGTCGGCAACTTCCTCGACTGCATGGTCTCCCGCAACAAACCGACCCTCGACGTCGAAACCGCCGCCCACGCCCAAGTGCTCATCACCATGGCAGTGCAAAGTTATCGACAAGGCAAGGTACTTTATTTCGACGAGCAGAAGTTCAAGATCGTTGATAAGAACCCGAAAGCATAGTTCGTTTCGAAAAATGAAAAAGGCGCTAGCTTCGGCTAGCGCCTTTTTCTATTTCTTTTACCGTTTGCCCGGTGGAACCGACTTCAAGTAGAGATCCCGTAGATTCTTCTCCGGCACCTCGCTCGGAGCCTCGCACATCAGGTCCGTGCCCTTCGCCGTCTTCGGGAAGGGGATCACGTCCCGGAGCGACTTCTCGCCCGCCAGGATCATCACCAGACGATCCAGCCCCAACGCGATGCCACCGTGCGGCGGAGCGCCATACTCCAGCGCCTCCAGCAGGAAGCCGAACTTGTTCTGCGCCTCTTCCATCGATAGGCCCAGTGCGCTAAACACCGCCGTCTGCTGATCCCGCCGATGAATACGAATCGAACCCGATCCAAGCTCCGTTCCGTTCAGCACGATGTCGTACGACTTCGCCCGGCATCGCGCCGGATCCGACGTCAGCTTCTCGATGTCCTCGTCATGCACCGACGTGAACGGGTGATGCGCCGCCACCCAACGCTCGTCTTCGTCGTTCCATTCGAACATCGGGAAATCGACCACCCATACAAACCGGAAATCGGTCGGGTCCAGCAGCTTATGCCGGTCGTTGAATTTCTGCCCGCAGTACAAGCGAAGCTGACCCGCCGCCTGCAACACCGTGTGATCCGGCAGCGGCCCCTTCCCTTCCCCGACCCATCCCGCCAGAATCAGCAGATCGTTTTCGCCTACGCCAGCGCGCTCCCGCACCTGCACCATCACTTCCGGGAAGTCTCGGTCCAACCGTTTGAGGTCATCAAAAACACGCAGACCCCGCTCTACGCCAAACGCCTTGATCTCGTCCCGCTCTCGGCGCGCAATCGGCCCCACGTTCGGAATCACGATCGCCGCCAACGGCAGCCCCGGCGTCGCAAAATTCTCGTCCACCGGGAACAGGTCTTCGACGCAGTAGAACGGCGGCAGCCGCAAATCCGGCTTGTCGATCCCATAGCTGCGCATCGCTTGGGCATAGGTCAACCGCGGAAACGGCGCCTTCACCGACCCAAAACCCGCCACCTCGCACACGCGCTCCAGCAGCGGTTCGATCGTCGCAAAGATCGTCTCCTGCTGCGGAAAGCTCATTTCAAGGTCGATCTGCGTGAACTCGGGCTGCCGATCCGCCCGCAAGTCTTCATCGCGGAAGCAACGGACAATCTGGAAGTTCAGCAACTGCTTGAAGATCTGCGGCGACTGCGGCAACGCGTAAAACTCGCCCGGACTCAACCGCGAAGGAACGAGGAAATCTCGCGCCCCCTCCGGAGTCGACTTCGTCATGAACGGAGTCTCAATCTCCAGGAACCCCTGGCCGTACAGCACTTCCCGAATCGCAAAGCTCAGCTTCGACCGCAGCATGATATTCCGCTGCATCCGCGGCCGACGCAAGTCGACGTACCGATATTTCAGCCGCGCGTCTTCGCTCACGTCCACGCTATCTTCCATCGGGAACGGCGGCGTCTTGCTCTCGTTCAGAATCCAAAGCTTCTCGACGACGATCTCCACTTCGCCCGACGGAATATCCGGGTTGATCGTATCGGCGTCGCGCAGCACGACCCGGCCTTCGACAGCGATCACGAACTCGCTGCGCAAAATCCCGGCTTTTTCATGAACGGCCGAGAAAGCTTCGTCGGAGTGGAAGACGAGTTGCGTCACCCCTTCGCGGTCGCGGAGGTGGATGAAGATCACCCCACCGAGGTCGCGGCGGCGATGCACCCAACCCATCAGAAGCGAGCGAGAGCCAGCGTCGGAGGCGCGCAATTGCCCGCAGGAGTGGGTGCGGCGCAGATCTCCCAGGAAATCCAAAGGTACTTGTTCAGGCATGGAATGAGGTAAAACGAGGCGTGGAGCCCCTAAAAAAGGCTATCTTGATAGTTTCGCAGATTGATATGGGACCTGCACGGACACTCGCTATTTTTGCGGTCACTTTAGCCGCCTGGGGCCAGACCCGCCAAGGCGATATTGAGTTCTTCGGCCACGAGGGCCTCGACGAAGCCAAACTTCGCGCCGCCCTCTCCGCAGTCTTGTGGACACCCAAAACGATCCGCGCGGTCCTTGCCGCCACCGACGTCGCCATCGTCTGCTGCGACGAACAACGAAGGCAGGTCCTCTTCGTCGGCATCGCCGGACCCTCCTATTCGCCCTTCCCCTACAACCCCGAACCCACGGGCCTCCTCCGACTTGGCCGCAACGCCCACCGTCTCGCCGATGCTGCCGATAAAGCCCTCGAGAAAGCCGTCCGCCGCGGCGACGGCTCCGCCAGCGAGGACGATTCCGCCGGATATGCCATGTTCAAGGACCCCGACACACGACGCGCACTCCTCAAAATCCGCCAATTCGCCCTCGCCCACNNACCGGAACTCCGCGACGTCCTCGCCCACTCCGCCCACGTCCGCAGCCGCCAAGTCGCCAGCGAATTCCTCGGCTACGCCACCGCCTCCCCCACCCAAATCGCCGCCCTCGTCGCCGCCGTCCGCGACCCCGACGGCACCGCCCGCAACAACGCCACCCGGGCCTTAGGCGTCCTCCTCCGTTCGAACTCCCGCTGGGCCGCCGAGATCCCCGTCGCCCCCTTCGTCGCGATGGCCCGCTCCGGCATCTGGACCGACCGCAACAAAGCCGTCGCCGTCCTCGATCAGCTTACCGCCACCCGCGACCCGACCACCCTCAAAGCCGTCCGAGAAGGCGCCGAATCCGCCCTTCTCGAAATGGCCAACTGGGAAAACATCGGCTGGTCCTACAACGCCCGCATGGTCATCGGCCGCCTCCGAGGCATCCCCGAAGCCGAACTCGAACGCCTCGCAAGCCTCGGCCCCCTACCCCTCGTCAACCCGAACAATTGACTCAATCGGCAACCCGAACGTTTTCGCAATCGCAAACGCCAACGGCAAGCTCAGGTCATACCGTCCCGTCTCGATCACGTTGACAGTCTCTCGAGACACCGCCAGAGCCGCCGCCAAGTCGCCCTGCAACCAGCCCTTCACCGCCCGAAGAACCCGCAAATGCCAGAACACCGCCACCCGAATCGGCTCAACCAGAATTAACACTCCCAATGTAAACGGCGTTCCAGTTCATCGACGCCGTGCAGGTATCGAACCCACTCGATGCCAATAAGCGCGAAGCCAAGCGCCGGCGCAACCACTCGGAGGCCGGACAAAAACGGCTCGGGCAACCCCAGCAGCCGAGCCAACCCGAGCGCCAATGCGACCGCGATCAGGGTTAACAAATCTCGATTCTGGTCAAGGCGTTGTTAAGCATACTTTACTGCCTCGATCCGTATCTCGCTCCGCACCGAATTCGCCAAAAAGCACTCGTGATGCGCCTGCGCATGCAGCCCCGCAAACTCCTCATCACTCGGCAGCCTCTCCCCCGAAAACTGGCAATGCGGTCGCAGCGTCACCCTCGCCATCACCATCCGCCCCGCCGCGTCCATCCCCATTTCCCCCTCTGCCGCATCCCGATACGAGTCGACGCAATACCCCGCCTTCGCCGCAATCGACAAAAACCAAAGCATGTGGCAACTCGCCAGCGACGCCACGAAAAGCTCCTCCGGATCAACGGCAGCGGGGTCCGAGTAAGGCACCGGAACCACGTGCGGCGACGACGACAGCGCCAGGCTCGCCCCACCATCAAAAGCAACCTCATGACGCCGAGAGTAGCGGTTATCCACAAGCCGCTCCTCCCCTCGCTGCCACGCAATCGCCGCCGTATGAACCGACACTACCCCATGCTCCCAGCCAACTCCTCCGCCGTAACCGGCACCTGCTCCCCGGTCGCCAAATTCTTCAGCCCAAACCGCCCAGCCGCGATCTCATCGTCGCCGATCAACAACGCATACCGAGCCCCCGACTTACTCGCCAACTCCAGCAGCTTCTTAACCTTCCCCGCTGGAGCAACCTCCACGCTCTTACCCACCAGCCGCAAGCCCTTCGCCATTCGCGCCCCGGCGTTGAAAGCATCCTCCGTCATCGGCGCGACAAATAGATCCAGCGGCCTCGGCTCAAACCCAGCCGGCTTGGCATCTTCGACTGCCATTAACAACCGGTCCTGGCCAATCGAAAACCCAATCCCCGGCGCCGGAACCTTGGAACCCAACGACTCCGCAAGCCCGTTGTATCGGCCCCCTCCACAAATCGCGTTCTGCGCCCCCAACGCCCCATGCAAAAACTCAAACGTGGTGTGCGTGTAGTAATCCAACCCCCGCACCAGCCGCGGATTCACCTCGTATGCGATCCCCCGATCGGTCAAGTACCGGCACACCGCCGCAAAATGCACCCGACACCCCTCATTCAAAAAATCATGAATATTCGGCAGCTTTTCCACGATCGGCTGATCCTGCGGATCCTTCGAATCGAGCACCCGCAACGGATTCGTCACCGCCCGCCGCTGCGAGTCCACCGACAACTCCGGCAGATACGCCGACAGCCGCTCTTTCAGCTCCGCCACATACCGACCCCGCGATTCCCGATCACCCACCGAGTTAATCAGCAACCGCGAATCATGAATCCCACACGAACCCAGCAGCGTCGACACCAACTCAATAATCTCAGCATCCAGCACCGGCGAATCGTTCCCAATCGCCTCCGCCCCAATCTGAAAAAATTGCCGATAACGCCCCTTCTGCGGCCGCTCCCGCCGAAACATCGGTCCCAAGTAATAGAGCCGCTTCGTCCCCGGAATCTGATCCATCCGATGCTCAATGTAGGCCCGAATCACCGACGCCGTATTCTCCGGCCGCAGCGTCAGCTTCGAGCCGTCCTTATCGTCGAAGGTATACATCTCCTTCGAAACAATGTCCGTCTCCTCGCCGACACCCCGCGAAAACAGCGCCGTCTCTTCAAAAATCGGGGTACGAATCTCGTGGTAGTTGAACGAACGAAACACCTCCCGCGCCGTCGCCTCCACCTGATTCCAAACGCCCGAAACCGGCGGCAAGATATCCCGAGTGCCCTTAACTGCTTTGATCATTCTTGTAAGTCTGTCCTAAGTTAACGTAATGCGCCGCATTCTTACGGAAGCGCTCCTGCTCTTCAACCGAAACCTCCCGCCGCAGTTTCGCCGGCACCCCCATCACCAGCGACCCCGGCGGAATCTGCATCCCTTCCGGCACCAGCGACCCCGCCGCCACCACCGACCCGCGCCCCACCCGAGCCCCATTCAGCACAATCGCCCCGATCCCAATCAGCGAATCGTCCTCAATCACGCAACCATGCAGTACCACCGCATGCCCCACCGTCACCCGCTCACCCACATGACACTCATGCAGCAGGTGCTCCACATGTACCACCGCGTTGTCCTGAATATTGGAATCGTCACCAATAACAATTTTGTTCACGTCGCCACGCAACGTCGCGTTCGGCCAAATGCTCACCCGCTCGCCGAGCGTCACCTGCCCGATCACGACCGCGGCCGGGTCAACATAGGCCGAATCGGCCACCTTGGGGAGAATACCTTTGAATGCGCGAATCATGAGGCTGAGTCCAATATTATCGCGCAGGGCTCCACTACAATAGAAGAATGCTGCGGATTCTTTGTCTTTGGGCCGCTCTCGCCGTTAGCCTCACGGCCGCCAAACCACTTGATGTCGACGGACTCATGCGCATGAAGCGCCTCTCCGACCCTCAACTCTCCCCCGACGGCAAAACGGTCCTCTTCGTCGTCCAAACGGTCGACCTCGCCGAAAATAAAAAAACGAGCCAGATCTACAGAATCCCCCTCACCGGCGGCACCCCCTTCGCCCTCACCACCGAAGGCAACAACGACCGCCCCCGCTGGGCCCCCGATTCCAAGAGCATCGCCTACATCTCCGACCGCGGCGGCTCCTCCCAAATCTGGATGATGAACGCGGACGGCACCAGCGCCAAGGCCGTCACCAAAATCGCCACCGAAGCCGCCGGCCTCACCTTCTTCCCCGACGGCAAAAAACTGCTCTTCGTCAGCGAAGTCTATCCCGAATGCACCGACGAAGCCTGCAACGAAAAGAAACTCGCCGACGAAAAAGCCAGCAAAACCAAGGCCCGCGTCTACACCTCCCTCCTCTACCGCCACTGGACCACCTGGCAATCGAAACGTCGTAGCCATCTGCTCGTGGTACCCGTCGAAGGCGGCCCCAGCAAGGACCTCACCCCCGGCCCCTTCGAAGTCCCGACCTTTTCTCTCGGCGGACCCGACGGCTACGCCATCTCCCCCGACTCCAAAGAGGTCTGCTACGTCGTCAACACCGATGCCGACCAGGCCCTCTCCACCAACAGCAACCTCTACACCGTCTCCCCCGACGGCGGCGAGGCCACCAAGATCACCTCCACCCCCGGCGCCGACGTCTCCCCCGCCTACTCCCCCGATGGCCAATGGATCGCCTGGCGTGCCCAGAAAACCGCCGGTTACGAAGCCGACCGTTGGCGCCTCTTCGTCATGAAACGCTCCGAAGGAAAGGTCCGCGACCTCACCGAAGGCATCAATCTCAACATCCAAAGCCTTACCTGGACCCCCGACTCGACGCGCCTCTTCTTTACCGTCGAAGACCGCGGCCGGCAAAGCATCCAAATGTTCGTCATCAACGGCGCCGGCAGCGCCCGGTCCATCGTCTCCGGCAACGCCACCTACGACGACATGCAGTTCACCCCGGACGCCAAAACCATCGTCTTCACCCAGCAAAGCGGCTCCCGGCCCACCGAAATCTACCGCGTCAACTCCGCCGACGGGCAAATCACCGCGCTGACGAAAATGAACGATGTCGTCGTCGCCGACTACGACCTGCCCACCTTCGAAGAGATCACAGTCAACGGTGCCGAAGGAGCCAAGGTGTCCAGCTTCGTCCTCAAGCCCAATGGCTTCGACCCGAAGCAGAAATACCCAGTCCTCTTTCTCATCCACGGCGGTCCGCAAGGCGCCTGGAACGAGGCCTGGAGCTACCGCTGGAACCCCCAGATCTTCGCCGCCGCCGGCTTCGTAGTCGTCATGCCGAACCCCCGCGGCTCCACCGGCTACGGCCAAAAGTTCACCGACGAAATCAACAATGACTGGGGCGGCAAAGTCTACGAAGACATCATGGCCACCGTCGATAACGTCGCCGGCCAGCCCTGGGCAGACCCCGACCGCTTCGCCGCGGCCGGCGGCAGCTACGGCGGCTACATGGTCAACTGGATGCTCGGCCACACCACGAAATTCAAGGCCCTCGTCTCCCACGCCGGCGTCTACGACCTCCGCAGCATGGCCGGAGAAACCGAAGAGTTGTGGTTCGTCAATTGGGAGTTCCGCGGCATGCCCTGGGATAATCCGGACAGCTACGCCAAGTGGTCCCCTAGCTATTTCGCCAACGAATTCCGTACTCCGATGCTCGTCATCCACGGCGACCTCGACTACCGCGTCCCCCTCGGCCAAGGCCTTCAACTCTTCACCGCCCTGCAAATGAAGAAGGTGCCGTCGAAGCTACTCACCTTCCCCGACGAAGGCCACTGGATCGGCAAACCGCAGAACAGCCTTCTTTGGTATCAGAGCGTCCTAGACTGGGTCACCGAGTGGACGAAGAAGCCCGCCCCGCCGACGCCGTGAAGGGTGTTACCCTAAAAGGACGTGTCGTCTCCGTTGAATATTCACATTGAGCAGTATGAGGGTCCCCTGGACCTCCTGCTCGATCTGATCCGCAAGCACCAAATCAACATCTACGACATCCCTCTCGCTCGGATTACGGGTCAATATCTCGAATATATTGAGCAAGCTTCGGCCCTGGATATCGAGTTGAGCGCCGAGTTCGTCTATATGGCGGCGACGCTGATCCACATCAAGTCGAAGACGATGTTGCCCCGGGATCCCGAACTCGAAAAGCTCGATCCCCAAGGCGACCCCCGCCAGGAACTCGTCGAACGGCTCATCGAACACGAGCGTTTCAAGAACGCCGCCGAAATGCTGCAGCAGAAGCGTCTCGTCGAAGAGGCCGCCTGGTCGAACCCGGCGCTGAAAGACTTCCTCGCTGAAGAAGAGCAGGGTCTCGCCGTCACCCTTTTCGACCTCGTTCAAACGCTGCAAAAGGTCATCGAACGCGCCAAGAGCCGCCCCCAGTTTGAGATCACCAAGGAGGACGTCACCGTCCCTGACATGATCCACTATCTGAAGAACATCCTCCGCGACACCCGCAAAGGCTCTTCGGTTTCCGCTACAGAATTGTTCGAACGCCAGAGGAGCCGCCACGCGATGATCGCGATGTTCTTGGCCATCCTGGAGATGGTAAAGAATCAGGCCATTAAACTCGTCCAAATGGAAGCATTTGGCGACATCGGATTGGCCAAAACCGATCGCTTCGAAGAAGCGTTCCCCGAGGGCGAAGCAATCGCCCGCTTAGAAGAAGAGTACAGTTAGGTTGGAAGCTATGGCAGATGAATTGGAACCGCGGGATCAGGCCGAGACGGCCGCTGCGGAAGAAATGGTAAGCGAGGGAGGCCCCGTCGAAGAAGCGATGGCGGCCTTGGTTGAGCCCGTGGGGGACATCGATCCCACCACCGAACTCCAACCGGAACCCGAACCCGAAGAAGAGATCGAACCCGAACCGGAGATTGTCACCTACTCCGACGTCGACCTCAAGGCCATCCTCGAAGCCGTGATCTACGTCACCGAGGAGCCACTCGAAGCGAAGCAAATGGCCGCCGCTCTTCATGAGCCCATCGCCCGTATCGAGACTCTCCTCGCCGAGCTAGTCGCCGACTACGCCCGGCCGGAACGCGGACTCCAGATCAAGGAAATCGCGGGCGGCTTCAAGATGGCCACCAAGGCCGAACTCCACGACCAGGTCCGCCTGTTCGTCAAAAATCTGAAGGCTCCGCTCAAACTCTCCCTCGCCGCCCTCGAAACCTTGGCGGTCATCGCCTACAAGCAGCCGATCACCGCACCTGAGATCATGGAGATCCGCGGTGTCCAGGGCGGAGGCGTCCTCAAAACCCTCCTCGACCGGAAATTGGTCCAGGTCGCCGGCCGCAAAAACGTAATCGGAAAGCCGATTCTCTACAAAACGAACAAGGAGTTCCTGGTGCAGTTTGGTCTAAGTTCGCTGAAAGAGTTGCCCTCGCTCAAGGAGTTTGAAGAGCTGCGGCGCCTCGCCTTCAGTGAGGAAGAGGCCGAAGCCACCTCCGAAGCGCTCGAACAGAATGCGACCGCGCCAGTACCGGAGCAAGCGTAATGCAGGAACGTTTACAAAAGATCCTCTCGAAAGTCGGCATCACCAGCCGACGCAAAGCCGAACAGTTAATCCTCGAAGGCCGCGTCAGTGTCAACGGCGAAATCGTCGTCGAAATGGGCTCCAAGGCCGATCTCGAAACCGACCATATCAAGGTGGACGGCAAGCTGATCAAGAAACCGAAGGGTCTGCTCTACATCGCCCTGAACAAGCCCGCCGGTTACGTCACCACGATGTACGACCCCGAAGGGCGGCCCACCGTGAGCCAGCTCATGAAGGGCTTAAAGGAACGCGTCTATCCCATCGGACGGCTCGATTACGCCTCGGAAGGACTTCTGCTTCTCACCAACGACGGCGAGTTCGCCAATAAAGTCATGTCCGCTCACAGCCAACTGGTCAAAACCTACGTCGTCAAAACGACCGGCAACTTGACCCACGAACAGGAAGAGCAGTTCCGCCGCGGCGTCCCCCTCCACGGCAAACGAACCGCCCCCGCCGGACTGAAAATGATCAAAAACCAGGAGAACCCCTGGTATGAAGTCCAACTCGTCGAAGGCCGTCAGAACCAGATCCGTATGATGTTCCGTTATTTTGGGCGCCTCGTCGAAAAACTGAAGCGCGTCAAAGTCGGGTTTCTCGAGTTGGGCGAATTGAAGCAGGGCGAATGGCGGTCCTTGAATCCCAAGGAAGTCGCAAAATTTCGCCGGATTTTGAAGTTAGAAAAGTTGGTGGCTACCAGTGAATGACGACGCTCTCAGAGACCTCTTTTCGCGGGTGAGAACCATCGCGATTGTCGGCCTGTCCAATACGCCGAAACGACCGAGCGCCGCTGTCGCGGAGTTCATGAAGCGGGTCGGATACCGTATCATCCCCATCAATCCCGGCGAAAAAACCGTGATGGGCGAAAAATCATACCCGACCCTGTCGGCCGTCCCCGATCAAATCGATCTGGTCGATGTCTTCCGGACGAACGAAGCCGTCCCGGGCATACTCGCTGAAATGCAGCAGCTCGGCCTCAAAGACGCTTGGCTCCAGGAAGGCGTCACCTGCGACGCCGTGCCCAAAGGCATGCGCGTCATCCAGGACAAGTGCCTCGCCAAAGAGTACCAGCGCCTGTTTGCTTAGCCACATGGGCTAGCGTCCAGCGCTGGCCCCGATCCCGCCCTTCAGGTTGTTCATCATCGTCAACATCGCTGGCACCAGCGTGATGATGAACACCACGGGCAGGATGAAAACCACCGTCGCCAGCACCATTTTGATGCCGGCCTTGCCCACCATCGCCTCGCCGCGCAAACGCCGCCGCGAACGTAGAGAATCCGCATACACCTTCAGCGCATGAGACAAACTCGTGCCGAATCGTTCGCTCTGAATAATCATCGCCGCCAGAGACTTGATATCTTCAATCCCCGTCCGCTGGACTAACTGTTTAAACGCCTTGCTCCGATCCTGCCCCGCCTTCACCTGCATCACCACCGTAAAAAACTCGCCCGATAACTCGGGATAGATAAATTGCATCTCCTCGCAAACCCGCGTCAACGCCTGGTCCAGAGCCAAACCCGTCCCCAACACGATTCCGAGTAAGTCCACCGTATCCGGCAACGACTCTTGCAGCTTGTTGCGATAGCGTTTCATCAGTCGATAGAGCACCTGCTTCGGCAACAACCATCCCAACAAAAAGGCCGGTGCCAAACCAAGCGCCCGAGAGAAAATCGGCTTATCGTCCGGCTGCACAAACCACGAAGCCAGCAGCAAAATCAGCAGGAAAATCAGATTGAACATCGCGTAGTAAGCGACCGCTTCCCGCTTCCGTACCCCCGCCTGCCGCAGCAACTGCTCGCTCTCTTCGAGCACGCTATCCACGCCCGGCACCAAATTGATGATGTAAAGAAATCGTTCCCAAAAGCCCGTTCCGAACTGCCGTTTCGGCTGTCGGGAACTCGTCCCGCGACTTACCGACATCAAAATGTCTAACCGGTCGTCCAGCGGATTCTCCACTGGCTGCATCAGTTGGAACCCGCTCCATAACAGAGCGGCCACCGCGGCGAAACAAAGAATAAAAAAGAGTGCGGAAATCATATCTTGGGGCTCGACAACTTACGAATCACCAGAATGCCCAGCGTCTCCGAAATCACCGCATAGGCAAAAAACTTACTTCCTACTTCGTCGTTCACCAGAATATCGATATACTCCGGCTTCATCACCCACAGCGCCATCGCAAAGAAAATCGGCATGCCGCAAAGCAACGCCGCCGACCACCGCTGCTGCGCCGTCGCCGCTTTCATCTTCTCTTGCAGCGCCAATCGCTCCCGCACCAGCGTCGAGAGGTTTTCGAGCACACTCACCATATTCGCGCCCGTCTGCCGCTGCAGAATCAAACCCGTAATAAAAAACTTCAGGTCGATAATCGGGATCCGTTCGCCCAGGTTATGCAACGCCGCATCCAGCGTCGAACCCAGCGACATCTCCTCCATCAACTTCTTGAATTCCTGCTTCACCGGATCCGCCGCTTCGGTCGAGATCGTCTCCAGACCCGACTGAATGTTATGGCCAGCCTTCATCGACCGGTTAAACAAATCGATTGATTCCGGCAACTGATGCTCAAACTTCGCCAGCCGCGCCGCCCGCTTCTGCAGAACGAAAAACACCGGAATGAACCCAATCAGGCCCGAAAACAAAATCCGAATCAGGATCTGCGGAATAAACAATCCCAATAGAAAGTAGAAAACGACTAACAAGATAATACAAACGCCGATAACATCCGTCGCCCGATACTTCAAGTCACCCTGTTGAATCCACTTCTGAATTCGACCCACCACTCCGCCCCAACTGAACACCTCCGCCAAAAACGCAAACGAACCCCGCTCCTCCCGTCGAACTAGGTCCCCCCGACCCGAAGGACGCACGCCGTTCCGCGCCCGCAACTCCCGCAAACGAGACCCCAGCACGTCCGCAGCCTGTTGCTGCGGCACCCGATATACGTAGTAACCCGCCGCTAAAAACGCCGCGCTGAAAATGATAAACGAGACAAAAAAGAAACCCATCTAGTCGACCACCTCGTGGACCTCATCGTAAATCCTATCATCCAGCTTCGTTCCATACGCCTTAATCCGCTGCGCCACGTGCGGCCGATAGCCCATGCCCTTGAACCGACCCAACACCCGCCCGCCGGCCGAAATGCCTTCCCGTTCAAACACGAAGATATCCTGCATCTTAACCATATCGCCTTCGATGCCCACCACTTCCGCAATCGATACCAACTTACGAGTCCCATCCGTCAACCGCGAGCAATGCACCACTAACTGCACCGCGCTCGCCAACATCTGCCGAATCACCCGATCCGGAATCGACGAACTCGCCATCATCACCATCGTCTCTAAACGCGAAAACGCGTCCCGCCCCGTGTTGGCATGCGTCGTCGTCATCGAGCCATCGTGGCCCGTGTTCATCGCCTGCATCATGTCCATCGCTTCCGGGCCACGGCACTCGCCAATCACAATCCGTTCCGGTCGCATACGCAACGCGTTGATCACCAAGTCCCGCTGCGTAATCGCCCCGGCCCCTTCAATGTTCATCGGCCGCGTTTCCAACCGCACCACGTGGTCCTGTGCCAACGTTAACTCCGCCGTGTCCTCAATCGTCACGATCCGCTCGTCCTCGGGGATAAACCGCGACAGCGTATTCAACATCGTCGTCTTCCCCGATCCCGACCCGCCCGACACGACAATGTTCAACCGAGCCTTCACCGCCCCGGCCAAAAACTGGTACATCCCTTCGGTAAACGTCTCCAGCTTGATCAAGTCCTCAATCGTCAACTGCCGTTTCCCGAAGCGACGAATCGACATCACCGGGCCAATCAACGAAAGCGGCGGAATCACCGCGCACATACGGCTGCCATCGGCTAACCGAGCGTCCACAATCGGAGACGAATCATCAATACGCCGACCGATGTTGGAAACAATCCGGTCAATAATCATGCGCAAATGCGCCTGATCCTTGAATCGAATGTTGGTCTCCACCACCTTCCCGTTCCGCTCCACGTAGATCGAATCCGGGCCGTTCACCATAATGTCGCTGATCGTCGGATCCTTAAACAAAATCTCTAACGGGCCCAGCCCGAAGATCTCATCCAGCACCTCTTCGATCAGCCGATCTCGCTCGGAATGCGTCAGCGGGATATTTTCTTCCCGGACGATCCGTTCGATATGAATGCCCAACTGTTCCCGAACGCCGTCCTTGTTCAGCGTGCGGAGTTGATCCGGCGTCAGCAGCAGTAGAAGCTTCCCGTGGACCTTCGAACGAATCGTGTTCCACCGGTCATTGCCGGAGGTGGGCCGAACTGGGGCGCGGCTAGACATGCTGGGTTATGCCGCCTGCTCCCGCTTGCCGGCCGTAGCCTTATCCACAAACGCCCGCAGCGTCTTGTCCATCTCGGCAAACGTCTGCCGATCCGTAACTAAGGGCCGAGCTTTGTTGATACTCGCCAGCACCGCGCCAGACTCCGGAACCCCATAAAAAATCGGCTGATTCAAGGTCTGCTTCACCTGGTCGAGCCCCGCGATCAACCCGCTCGGCTTCTTCTGATACTTGTTCACCACGATCTTGATCTGGTCCTGCGTAAAGCCCAACCGCATCAAGTAACCCAAATACCGCTGCGCATTGCGGACCGCCGGGAATTCCTGCGTCGTCACGAGAAACACCGAAGTCGAAACCTGCAACGCCGCCAACGCCAAATCGTCGTTGATACTCCGCCCAGCATCAATCACGATGCACTCATACTTCTCCACCAAAAACGTCGCAAACTCGCGTAACATCGAATCCGTGAAGTTACCCTTGTTCGCCTCCAGGGAATCCGGCGGACCAACATAGTAGAACCCGGCCGGATCCCGCGCCACAAACCCTTCGAACAACGATTGGTCCATCCGATCCAGGTTCTCGCCCACCTCGGACAACGTATACTGCGGCGCCGCCCCCAGCATCATCGCCACATCGTTCGCCGTCCAGTCCAAATCCAGCAACACCGTCTGCTTCTTGCGCTGCGCCTGAATCGTCGCAAAATTCACCGCGAGCGAAGTCGTGCCCACCCCGCCCTTCGCTCCCAAAAACGTATAGATCTTGCCCAACTGGCTGCCACCGGTCATCGCCCGCTTCGGCGCCCGGTCCAGCCGCATCAGCGCATCGCGCAGTTCGCTTCGCTTCAGCGGCATCGTCAAATAATCCGTCGCCCCCGCCCGCACGGTCAACAGAATGCTCTCGCCGTCCTCGCTATAGTCGGTCGCGATGACATAGAGTTCGGGCACCGCCTGTTTCAACTTCTCCAGCGCCTTGATTCCGTTCACCGGGTCCGACGAGATGTCCAGCAGCAGCGACGCATCCGGAAACCGTTCCAGTTCTTGCAGCACCCGGATATAAAGGTTTGCCGAAACCTCAACGAATTCAGTCAAAAGCCGGGCGTTGGGCGTGGTCGCCACAGCGTCCCGCACCAGCTCGCGAAGCTGTTCATCGGCGGAAGCGATCATCAAGTTAAATGACATGCGGTCTCGATATCTCCTTACGGGGTACAGGTCCCCAGCTCGGCGTCACAGCCAGAGCTTTCGATCGGCAGAGAGGTCTGAAAATTAGGTAAAGCCACGGGCGGTAAGCCCAGCGAAGCCATAAAGGCTCGGAATTCGTAGCCCGTAATGCGAATCGTCACCGCATCCGGCACACACTCGGTCGAACAGTCGCCACCCGAACAATTGAATTCGGTCAACGTCCCGGTGTCCACATCTCGCTGAAAATAGTTCACTTCAATCGTCGCCCCGCCAGCTTGAAACTCCAGCTGGTCCAGGTTCACCGGCACATGCGTCCGCATATACGTCCGCACATTTTCGCCGCCATTCTGGAAGCAGTGGGTCGCCGCATACCGGGCCCCATCCCGCGTCCATTCCACCACCGAATGCCAGGTCCACAGCAACTGGGCCGTAAAGATAATCATGAACGTCATCGGCAGCACCACGCCACCGGCCACGATGATGTACTCTAACGCCGCTTGTCCGCTCTGCTCGATTTGACGACGACGCCCCATCAGTTCCCCCCCACCGGCATCCGGATCAGCGGTCGCAGCGCGAAGCTCTCCGTCGCATTGAAAAAGGGGATGTTCGGCCGCACCGAAAACCCATCGGTAAACGAAACCACAATGAAGTCCGGGTTCCTTCCGCCCTGCGCAATATCGCAGCCCGCCGAAGAACAATCGCACTCGGCCACCTGCGCCGTATCCGGGTCCACCCGCTCCACCCGAATCAAAATCTGGTCCGCCGTCAACCCCGTAACGATATCGATCCCACCGTTCTCCCCTACCCCGCGCAAAGCCAGCGTCTTCGCCTGCACAAGCTGCACATCGCTCGGGTCACAGAAGTTCAATCCAGGCTGATTCGCCGTATACCGCGCCACCGTCTGCAGCATCTTGTGCAGCGTGTAGTAGGTGTACGTAATCCGCGCAAACTCAATCATGCCCCACAGCAGCATCGCCACGATCGGCAGAAACAGCGTGGCTTCAAGCAGCGAAGTTCCGCCCTGTGTCGGTCGCCGTCTCATTGGTGCAGCACCACCTTACCCGGCCCCGCCGTCTGCGTGCATCCGTCGATCCGCCCCTGCTTCACCGGCACCTTGCTACCCAGATAAACTGCCGCAAATCGCCCGTTCTGGTCCGCTGCGTTGATCGTCGTATCGTTCGCCGCCGGCTCCAGCAAAAACTGCCGAAACCCCAAAACAGTCATCGTGCTATCCGACGCCGTCTCCACAATCGGCACCGTCAAAATCCGCCGGTTATTCCCCGTGTAAGCCGTATAATCTTCAATATCGACGAGGTCCGTATCCACCGGATTGGCGCCCAAAACCGTGTCCGATTCGTTCACCGCGTTGCACACCGCCGGCACTGTACTGTTATCAAAACGCGCCGCCAAACCACACAAAAACGTCGAAACCTGATTCGCCACCCGGTTCGTATTGCAGCCAATCGGCGCCGCATTCACCCACACCGGTTCGTCCACGCCCACCCGCATGCAGTAGACCGCCGGGTCTGACGCCGGCGGCAGCCCCTGCGACCCTATCCGATACAACTGCGTCAACTCATCGGCCAGAAACGTAGCCGACTCGTTGAACCGGTTCAGCATCACGTAGGGAACTCGCGAAACCGTATTCGCCAGCGCTCCCGGGGTCGGCCCGCCCGTGCACAAGTAGCCCAGCGTATATCGCGTCCCCACCACGAACCCATAGTCCGTCGTGTCGTCCGCCGAAACCGCCTGCACCGCAATCGGCTCAATGCCGCAAGCTTGGCAAACCGGCGAACTCTGCCCGGCCACCGCCTCCGTCACTAGGTTGATCCGGCCTTCCTGCCCAATCGCCAGGAACCGCCAAAAAATCGTCGGGGCCTCGCCCCGCATGACTACTTTCACGTGGCGCGCCGTCGAACCACCCGCCTCGCCGCCCGTTGATCCTTCCAGCCCCAGTGCCGCGGAGGAAGCGTCATAAAACGTCAACACCGCGCCCTCGCTGTTCAACGTGCCGTTCGTCTGGCCGATCGTCGAGCCACCGAAGTCGTACTTCGTCGCCGCCCCGCCGGTCGCATCAATCGGAATCTGCGCGTAGGCCGTCGCTCTCTCCACCGCCGCCTCGGTCCCGTTCAACCGTTGCGCCGCCGCCAACGCCATCGCGTTTGCCGCCGTCTTCAGCTCGTTCCGCGCCATGTACAACCGACCTAGATCCACCGCGAACCCCATAAATCCAAAGAAAACGGGAACCATCAACACCAGCAGTTGCATGGACACACTGCCCCTCTCGAGGCTGCGCCGCAAAATCCGGTGGTGTCGATTACTTCTTAGGTTCCTGGTGTCCACGGGGTCCAATAAACTCCGGCTTAGCCTTGCCCGCGTCCTGGGTGGACTTCTTCTTGGGCCTCTTTAGGCCCGCATCTTTATCGTCTTTCGTCGCAGGCAGGAAGTCTTCCACCATATCCGGCAAAGTCACCTTCTCACCCGCCGGCACCGGCCGAACAAACCGCGGCGTAACCACCACCAGCAACTCATCGTTCGTCTTCCGAATCGAACGGCTGCGGAAAAGCTGCCCCAGAATCGGTACATCGCCCAGCCACTTCACCCGACTCAAACTCTGCACCACCCGGTTGTCGATCAACCCCGCCACGGCGAAACTCTCGCCGTCTTTCAGAATCACTTCCGTCTCCGCCACTCGCGTCGCCACTGCCGGAATCAGAAAGCCCTGCAACGTCACCGCGTTCGCATAGTCCAGCGAACTCACCTGCGGCCGAACCTTCAAGTGAATCGCCCCGGAAGCCGTCACCGTCGGGGTGAAGTCCAACTGCACACCAAACTTCTTGAACTGCACGGTCACCACCGGTGCCGTCGCGCCACCGGTCGAAGTCGCCGTCAACGTCGGGAACGGGAACTCACCACCCGCCAGAAAACTCGCCGACTTGCCTTCCACCGCCAACAAGTTCGGCTCTGCCAACATCTGCAACAAATTCCGCGACTGCATCGCCCGAATCGTCGCACCCAAATTCAAGTCCGGTCGAAACACAAACAAATTCAACAAATCCGAAAAGTTCAAAGTCGAGTTGCTGAACTCCTGATTCTGAAACTGCAACTGGCTGAACCGGGGCGTCGCATACTGCTGCGTGCTGCCCAAACCCAGCATCTTCTGGTTCCGCGAAACGAAAGTGAACCCCACTTCCTGCAGCGCCGACCGGTCAATCGAAGCAAATTTCACTTCCAGCAAAATCTGCCGCGGATCGGCCTCCGGCGGCACCGTCAGCAAGTTCACAACTTTCTTGCTGTAGGTCGAAGCCACGGCTTCGGCCCGCTTGGAGTCTTCAACCGACTTCACCGCCCCGCTCAGCACCATCGTCTCGATGTTGCCCTGCACCGTCACCGCGCTATCGCCCACCGCGTCCTTCACCGCCTTCCGGATCGCATCGTAATCCTGCGCGTCCCCCACCACATTCACGTTGTAGCGCCGCGGCAACGCCCGATCTTCCCAAACGACAATCGTCGCTTTCCCGATCCCTTTGGCGTTCACCATCACTTCGCGCGGAGAAACAACCACCACATCGGCAATCTTAGGCTCCGACGCGGCAACCGTTTTCACGTCGCCATCAAACTGAATCAATTCGCCGCGACCGACCGTCAAGGTCATGTCTTTGGCTGGGCCCGCTTGGCCCCACGTTTGCACGCAGAGCCAGAAAAGGGAAATTAAGAGGGAGGAGGGCTTCAAACGCATGGGTTGGCGGACTATTCCTGAAAGGTCTCTTGAACGTGCTTCTCCCCGCGAAAAACATCAACCACAAATCGCGGCTTCGGGGGCTCTTTCTTCTCTACCGGCTTGGCCACAGCCACCGGTCTATTCGGATCAATATCTTCGCCAATCAACTTGGCCCACGCCTTGTCATCCCGTAAATTCGGAACGCCACCCGTAGGCCGCAATCGATTCTGCGCCTGCATCTTCAATCGCTGTGAACGATACGCCCCACCCGGATCAATCGATTCCGCCGTCACCGACGGTGGCTCCGCTCCGTCCGACTTCGATTCGTCCTTCGGGTTCCGCAGCGCCAGCGAAATCCGGCCTTGATTCTTGGCTAGTTCCAAGATCCGCGATTGCTCCGGGCTCACGAGTAACGTCACCGCTCGACTCTGGCCCGTATTCACCACCGGTGCCGGTGCCGACGGCGCATTGCCTCCGCCCGCCGTCGCCGCCGGGGCAGTTCCCGCTGGCTCCACCGTTCGGCCGACCGACAACACAACCACGTCTTCCAAAACCGTCGTCGTCACCGCTTCCAACATCGAACCCGGCTTCGTAAACAACACGTCAACATGCGACCGAGCTTGAATTAATCCGCTCGCGCTCGCCGCATCGTTCACCGAAACAGCCACCGCGCGTTTGCCAATCTCGATCATCGAAGCCACCCCGTCCGCCCCCGAAACACTCGAAAGCCGAGTCGACAGAATCGGTTCGTTCAGCGTCAAAGGATACAGCAGCGTCCGATCAATCCCACTCTTTTCATCGAGCAAGGCACCCAACGGAGCATCTTTCTCCGCCACCGTAATCTTCTTGAAGTGGATCTTCTGCAGCCGCGTACCGGCCGGAAGACTAGCGCTCGATGCCAAGACCTGAACGAATTTCTCTTTCTTTGGAGCCACGGTCGCAGAATAAAGGAACCAGGTCAGCAGCGCTGCCGCCACTGCCGCGCCACCGAAAATCATCAGAAGCTTCTGTCGGTCCATTAACCTTCCTTAGTCCTTTGTTTTTGGTCAAACCCCGAGCGGGAGAACCAAGTGCGAGCGATCAGGTGAGAACGTAATAACACAGGATACCTCTAGAAGTTCCGTTCTAGCACCACAGAAACTTCATCCCGATACCGCTCCCGCCAGCCACTCTCCCGCAACACCTCGACCAGCGAATACCGCACCGGCAAAAGCGCATGCGTAAACCCGTACTTGGCCAGAATCTGTCGCAAACCGGGCCGAACCTCCACCAATTTCACGTACTCTTTCATGAACTCCGCCCCGTAGTAGTCGCTTCGACCATCGAAATAAACCGATCGCCCCCGGTAAATCAGGTAGCCCCCATAGCTATCCGGCGCCAGCAAACGAGCCTCCGCCGGCACATGCGCCATCGCCGCCACCGGAAATTGGCTCTCCGGAAAACCCGCCGGCGTCCCCAACACCGCCAGCCCAAACAGACCCACCCCCACCACCGCCCACGCCGCCCCGTGCACCTGCCCGTCCCATCCCCGCAATCGCCCAAAATACGCAAACATCGCCGGCCACCGCCCCGTCAACGCCGTCGAAAGAGCCGCATTCGCCATCGGCAAACCGGCCAACGCGAGTATCGGCAGCCCCCGCGCCGAACGCAGGCTCATCACCACCAACCCCAACATCCAGAGCGCGTGGTGCCATCGCCCCGCCTGCAACGCACACACCGCCCCGCCCATCACGAGCAACAATGCCAGAATGATCTGCCCCGCCCCCGCGGCGTGGAAGTTGAAGCTCTGGAACTCCGCCACCCGGTCGAGCAGCTCTGTGTCCTGCAAGTAGTGCCAGATATGCACATGCACCCCCCAGCCATACGGGTTCAACACCGTCGCCGCCATCGTCCCGCCCGCCCACAGCAAACATCGCCAATCCCGCCACGCGTAGCAAACGAGCAACGCCGGCAGCAGAATAAAACTCCCGTGAACATTGGCCCAGACCACCGCCAACGGCACCAGCCACACGTACTTGCCCCGCTCTACCCAATCCAAGGCCAACAGCAGAAACACCCAGCTAAAAACGTGCGGCCGCGCCAGCCAGTGCAATTGAACGGTGGTCAAATACGGCGCCGCCAACACCGCCGCCATCCCAAACGTCCCTCCCGTCGTCCAATGCAAGCGCATCCAAAGCCAGGAGCAAAGCCCGATCAGCAGCAGGTACAACAGCGCCACGCCCCGCAGTCCGAACGACTGATGAGCCCGCGCCATCACAACATCCGCCCCCCACTCCCACGCGAACCAAGGCTCGCCCGGCTTCGAAAACGACCAGGGGTCCACAATCGGCACCGCTCCGGAGGCAAGCACCCGCTCTCCGTTGCGAACATGCCAACCCGCGTCAGAATCCCGAAAAAGCTGCGTCGGCGCCTGATACAGCAGCAGCGCGTAAAACAGCGTCACCCCTACGAGCAGCAGACTCAGATCAGGCAGGAGCCACCGGACCATCGCGGATGGCGAACGTGGCTCCATGCCCAAATCAGTTCTACTGGCCGGAGGCGCCGATCGAGGTCAAACCCTGGGTGATCGAAGAGTACAAACTCACGACCGCCGTCGAAAGCTGATTCACCGTCGTGATCAGCGCTAGGCCGACCGCGGCTACAATCAGCGCGTATTCAACCAGGTCCTGGCCATCTTCTTCTTTCCAAATCCGCAGCAAAAGTTGTTTGATCATGGGAAATCCTATACCTTTCATCGGGCCGCTTCCGCGGACCCTTTGTTCTGTTTCACGTCCGGTGCGCCAAGAGCTACTTTAAGCCCATGACCCACCTTTTGCCAAACCGTCGCTTGGGCCGAAGGCATACCGATGGGTTTCCCATCGGCCACCGACACCAGTCGAAGATTCTCTAAAATCTGTGGCACATCGCGCCGATACTCTAGCGCAATCTCCAATTCCTTCCGGGCCCCGGGCAAGTCGCCCCGAGCATACAGCAACGCGCCAACGTTGCTGTGCGCAATTGCCAAGTCGCTCGCTCGATGGAACTGCGCCATCGCGTCGGCTGGCTCCTTAGCCGCACTCAATTCCAGCAGCGCCTGGCCCAAATTGTTCCGCGCCGTCGTCGATGCGCTATTGAGCGCAATCGCCCGCCGAAACGCGTCCGCGGCTTCGCTGAATCGCTTCTGCAGCATCAGGTTGTAGCCCAGGTTGTTGAACAGGTAGTCCTGCTTCGCCGTCACCAAAATCGCTCGGCGGTGCATCCCCTCGCCTTCCCGAAACCGCTCGGCTTCGTCCAGCAAAATCCCCGCCCACGAAAGCATCTCCACATTCGGCTTGCTTTGCTGCTCCACCAAACCCACCATCAGGTCCGCCGCCTCACCGGGCGACCCCAATTTTCGCAAACTCTTTGCCAGCCGCTCCGCCGCCACTGTCGATTCCGGGAACCGCTCCACCGCAATCCGGTAGTGCTCCATCTCCAGTTCGGGATAGCCCATTGACCCGTACTCGGCCGCCAGTTCCAACCGCGCCGTCACGTTCCGCGGCTCGGCTGCAATCCGCTCCCGCAGCCGCCGCACCCGCACGTTGCCATCGCCCGCATTCACGGCGTTCAATACCTGCTGCTGCATCACCGGCGGAAGCTTCGGCTTCTTAATCTTCGCCACCCGCTGCTGGCTGCAGCCCACGGCCGATAGCAAAGCCGCCGCGACTACCAAAAGCCGCTTCACTCCGCCACCTGCCGCTTCTCAATCTCCAGCTCATCGCCCACCACGGTCCCCGTCTGCGCCGCCATCCCCGCAGGCAACTCCACCACCGAATGGGCCGTCAAGCAAAACGAAATCCGACTTTTCTTCATCTCCGGGCGAATTTTCAGCACTTTGCGTTTCTTATTGAGGTACAACACGTCGATCGGAAACTTCATTCCGAAGGTGTGGACGCCCTCACAAGGCACAATCCACAATCCCTCGCCTGCCGGAAACTCGCTCCGCGGCAACAATCCCCGCCGCCGTTTCTCGCTGGTATCGGCGATATCGGCATTCGCGGCCACACTCGTGCCCCGGGTCCGATTTGTCACTGCCAGCTTGGTAATCACGATGCGAAGGATCTCCTGAACCCCTTCTAAGGGATTTTGTTGCGCCCATCACGGAAACTTTTGTGGTGCTAATGGGTTAGACTAGCGAATTCGCTTATGCTCCTGCAATCGGTCCTCCTCCGTTTTTTCGCCCTCCTCCTGATTTTCGGTACTTCTGTGCTCGCCCAAACCGCCGGAGCGACGTTTGGCACAGTCTACAGCCTCGGCGGAACCCCGTCCGATGTCGTCATTGACGAAGTGCGCGGTCGCCTCTATCTCGTCAGTTCCTCGGCCAACCGCGTCGATATTTTCTCCATTCCCGAAAAACGCGTCATAAACCGCATCGCAGTCGGCCAATTCCCCCTCGCCGCCGCCCTCTCACCCGACAACAATTATCTCTACGTCACGAACACCCAGGGTGCCTCCCTCAGCGTGATCGACCTCGGCACCGACAGCGTCATCAACTCCATCTCCCTCCCCGCCCGCCCCGAAGGCGTCTCCGTCGGCTCCGACGGCCGCGCTCTCATCACGACCCAAGGCACCGGGGCCAACAACGCCCTCAACACCCTTCTCCTCTACGACCGAACCCAACAAACCGGCCAACAAATCTACTCCGTTCCCTTCCCCCCCCCCCCCCCCCCCCCCCCCCCCCCCCCCCCCCCC
>JAPKZA010000486.1 GCA_026394015.1 Acidobacteriota bacterium | reverse complement strand
ACCGGATCGACCCCGATAGGAAGCTAACCCGTTTACTGGCGGCACCGGACGTCCAGCGGCCGAACGGCGTGATGATTGCTCCCGATGACAAGACGCTGTACCTGGTGGAGGCGAATAACCAGGAAGGCGGAGCGCGGATATTGCGGGCTTACGATTTAGGGGAGGACGGGTCGGTCAGCAAAATGCGGGTGTTCCACAACTTTTACCCGGGGCGGAGCGCGGACGGGATGTGTATGGACACGAAAGGCAACCTGTACGCCGTGGCGGGGGTGCATCAGAAGCGGGGGACGACGGAGACGCTGGATACGAAAGCGGGAGTGCATGTGTTTGCTCCGGATGGGAAGCTGGTAAAGTTCATCGCGGTCCCGGAAGACACGGTGACCAACTGTACGTTTGCCGGGCCGGAGAACAAGACGCTGTACGTCACGGCCGGCAAGGGACTTTATCAGTTTAAGAACGACGTGGCGGGGACTCGGCGCTAGCTCTAGAAGACGAAGCGGAGTCCCATCTGCATGATGCGGGCGGCGGAGGTGGAGTCGATCTGGCCGGGCCGGACGGCGCCTATGTTGGCCCGCGGGTTGCCGAGGTTGGCGTGGTTGAGGGCGTTGAACATCTCCCAGCGATATTGGAGCTCGCGGCGTTCGGCGAAGCGGAACCCTTTGAATATGGCGAAATCGAGGTTGTAACTGCCGGGGCCCTGAAGAACGTTGCGACCGAAATTGCCGTAGGTGCCGAGGGCGGGGAGGGCGAAAGCGGCGGGGTTGAAGTAGCCGGCCATTTGCTCATCGCGGGAGCGGCCGTAGGGGAGATAGGGGTTCCCAATCAGGTTGGCGCGCTGGGTGCCGGTGCCGGATAGAGCCCGGTCGCTGCCGGAGACAATGTTGATGGGGCTGCCGGTTTGGGCGGAGAATATGCCGTTGGTCTGCCAGCCGCCGAGGATCCATTTGGCGGGGCCGGTTTTGGGGCCGGGGATGTCCCAGAGAAAGCTGGAGACGAAGCGCTGGCGGATGTCGAAATCGGAGAGGCCCTTGTCGGCGCTGAGGTTGCGGGGGTCCTGGCCGTTGAAGCCGTCGACTTCGAGGGAACTGAGATCGATGGAGCGACCATAGGTGTAGCTGGCTAGGATCGTGTAGCCCTTGGAGAACCGTTTGTTCAGGGTGGCCTGAACGGAGTGATAGCTGGAGTTGACGTTCGACTGATAGTTGAGAATGCTTTGGAAGGTGGGGGCGTAGATGCGGCGGGCGTTGATGTTGGCGGTGGTGGCCCCGGGGCCGAAGAGGGCGGGGTTGGCTTCGGTGCGGATGGCGAGTTTGGAGCCCTTGGAGGCGACGTAGGCGACGGTGGCGGTGAAGCCGGCGGCGAGTTCGCGTTGGACGTTAAGGTTCCACTGCTGGAGATAGGAGGTGGCGAGGTCGGGGTCAATGGAGAGGCCGACGGTGGCGGGGAGGGAGAAGCGGTATTTGGCCCGCTCGTCGGCGGTGGTGGGCGGGGAATAGGGGAAGGGGTTGGTGGTGCCGCGATAGGGGTCAGAGAAGCTGGCGGGTTGGTTAATGGTGGTTTGGAAGGAGAAGGGCGGGGAGTTGACGAAGTGGCTGAGCATGTGGAAGCGGGGGGTATCGAAGAAGACGCCGTAGCCGGCGCGGACGCTGGTTTTCGTGGAGCCGCCGGGGCGCCAGGCGAGCCCGAAGCGGGGGGCGATGTTGTTCCAATCGGTGTCGGTGCCGCCGCGTTGGACGCCCTTGTCGCCGACGTAGAGCAGGCCTTGCGGGGCGCTCGGGAAGACGGTGGATTGCTGGCCGGGACGGAAGACGGTGAGTTCGTCGTTGGTGGCGAAGAAGGGGAGATAGGGCTCCCAGCGGACGCCGAGGCTGAGGGTGAGGTTTTTCGAGATTTTGATGTCGTCGTGGGCGAAGAAGGACGGGGCGTGGTTGGCGTTGCGGTTGAGACGGACCGAGCCCTGGAGCATGGAGGCGGGGCGGCCGAGGAGGAAGTCGGCGAAGGCTTCGTTCGAGAAGCGGCCGTCGAAGGTGAACTGGGGGTCGATGCCGTTGGCGGTGACGCGGTCGGAGAAGCTGTAGCGGTATTCGCCGCCGACTTTGAGTTGGTGGCGGCCGTGGATCCAGGCGAGGGTGTAGGTGCCTTGGTAAGTGCGGCGGTCGATGGTGACTAAGTTGTCCTGGTTGAGGTTCCAATAGCCGTTGACGGCGCCGCGATAGTGGGGGACGAGTTTGGCGTCGGGGCCGCCGCGGTTGACCTTGATGCCGAGGTCGGAATAGTTGATGCCGTCGGCGGAGCCGAAGGGGAGAGGGCCGCGGTCGATGTTGGTTCGGTTGACGGTGACCTGGCCGGAACCGAGGAGGCTGGGGGAGATGGTCCAGGTGTGTTGCCCTTGGATGTTCCAACTGTCAAAGGCGTTTTGGGCGTGGAGAATCGGGAGGCCGGCGGTGTTGGATTCGGCGCTTTTGCTGAGGAAAATGCGGCCCGAGAGGCGTTGGGCGGCGGAGAGGGAGTGGTCGACGCGGCCGATGTATTGGTTGGCGTCGATTTGGTTAGGACGGTTGAAGATGAAGCGGTTGTTGGAGGCGTTGGGGAGGGGGACTTGGAGTTTGTCGAGGAAGGCGAGGGAGGCGGGGTCGAAGCGGGAGGCGGGGATGAGGCCGCGGGGGAAGGGTTGGTGGGGGGGGGGGTCGTTGGGGAGGCGGGCGAAGGTGGAGAAGTTGCCGGCGCGCATGGGGGCGGTGGGGACGGTGAGTCCGGAGAACGTAGCGCCGGAGCGTTCGCGGAGACCTTCGTAGGAGCCGAAGAAGAAGGTGCGGTCGCGGATGATGGGGCCGCCGAAGGAGCCGCCGAACTGGTTGCGGCGGAGCTTGCCTTTTTCGAGAGCGAAGAAGCTGCGGGCGTCCATGATGTCGTTGCGCACGAACTCGTAGGCGGAGCCGTGGAACTGGTTGGTGCCGGACTTGGTGACGGCGTTGACGATGGCGCCGGAGTTGCGGCCGAACTCGGCGGAGAAGTTGTTGGTTTGGACGCTGAACTCCTCGAGGGCGTCGGGGTTGGGGATGAGGGCGGCGGTGTTGAGTTGGGGGTCGTTGTTGTCGCCGCCATCGAGGAGGTAGTTATTGGCGGTGCCGCGGGCGCCGTTGACGGAGATGCCTTCGTTTTGGCCGAGGCCGTTGTTGCCGGCGCCGGAGACGGCCCCGGGGATGAGGCGGACGAGTTGCAGGGCGTTGCGTCCGTTGAGAGGGAGTTCCGTGATGCGGCGTTCGTCGATGATTTCTTTGAGTGTTGCGCCGACGGTTTCGACCTGGGAGACGGAGCCGCCGACGGTGATCGATTCCGAGACTTGGCCGAGTTCGAGGGAGGCCTGGACCTGGCGGGTGGCATCGGCGTCGAGGCGGAAGCCGGGGGAGCGGAAGGGGCGGAAGCCGTCGCGGGTGATGTCGACGCGGTAGTCGCCGACGGGGAGTTGGAGGAGAGTGAAGCGGCCGCTGGGGTCGGAGGTGGCGCGGAAAACGAGTCCGGTGAGTTCGTTGACGGCGGTGATGGCGGCGGCGGGGACGACCGCGCCGGACTTGTCCTGCACGGTGCCCGTGATCTGGCCGGAGGTTTGGGCGTACAGGGCGGCGGCGGCGAGAAGGAGGGCGGGGAAGCGATACATGAGTGGTAGTATATTCTGTTCCCAGATGAAACGACTCCTTGTTGGTCTGATGATTGCAGTGGGAATAGCGGGGGCGCAGAGCCATCCGCTCGAAGAGGTTATTGACGCGGCGCGGACTGGGTCTCCGCGGCTGAAGGAGCTGTTGGCCAGTGGGCTGCCGGGGTTGAAGGGCCGGGACGGGGCGGCGGTTTGGGGGCAGGAGTTTTTGTTTGCCGTCGAGAGTGAGACGGCGGCGATGGTGTCAGTGGACAAGCAGCCGGCGGTGGCGATGACGCCGGTGGCGGGGACTCGATACTGGGTTCGGTTGATGACTCTGCGGCTGGGGACGACGCATACCTATACCTATCTTTCGAACGGGAAGACGGTCGGGACCTACGACGTGGCGGGGTACAACCCGGACGCCTATCCGAAGGCGGGCGTAGCGCCGGGCAAGCTGTCGGCGATGAAGACGCTGACGAGCAAGATCTATCCGGGGATGACGGCGAACTACTGGGTGTACGTGAATGCCGGGGCGGACCTGACGCGGGGGGCTCCGCTGATGGTGTGGCAGGACGGGGAGACGATTGTCGGGAACGCGGATCTACTGCGGCTGCGGATGCAGATCGTTTCTGACAACCTGGTGCACAAGAAGTTGATTCCACCGATGGTCCACGTGCTGATTGCGCCGGGGGCGCAGACGCGGAGTGTGCAATACGATACCGTATCGGATCGTTATGGGAAGTATCTGATGGAGGAGGTGCTGCCGGAGGTGGAGAAGACGTATAAGGTGCGGCAGGATGGGTATTCGCGGGCGGTGGCGGGGGCGTCGTCGGGAGCGATTTGCGCGATGAATGTGGCGTGGTATTTCCCGGGGCAGTTCAGCCGGGTGCTGTCGCATATTGGGAGCTATACGGGGATTCAGTGGCGGCCGGAGCAGGGGCAGGACGGCGGTTACATCGTGTCGCATCGGGTACGGCGGGAGGCGCGGAAGAACCTGCGGGTGTGGCTATCGGACGGGGCGGACGATATAGAAAATCAGACGGGGAGTTGGCCGTTGAATAACATTCAATTGGCGAATGCGTTGAAGATGAAGGGGTACGATTTTCACTTCCGGTTTGGGGAAGGGAGTCATGCGATTGCGCAGGGAGCGCTGGATTTGCCGGAATCTTTGGCTTGGCTGTGGCGGGGTTGGGAGGCGAGCAAGACGGCGGAGACGTACGAGATGGAGGAGGCGGAGCGGGGGAAGCCGTTGTATCGGGTAAAGATCGGGAATCGGGACGCCTGGTAGGAATGCAGGGCCGGTGCGGGAGCCGGCCCTGCAAGGTGGTGGCTATTCGATGCCGAGGACTTTGAACAGGCTGGTGGCCGGTTTGATGGCTTCGTTGACAGCGTTGATGTTCTTGACGCCTTCGGTGTTCATCCAGTCTTCAAGGGCGGCGGCGCCGTGCTTGCCATAGACGGGGATGCCTTCTTTCCAAGTGGCGCGACCGCAGAGGACGCCGCTGTAGGCGGTGCCGGCTTCGGCCGCCATGGCGAGGGACTCGGTGAACTGGTCGTTGGAGACGCCGGCGCTGAGATAGATGAACGGCTTGGAGGCGACGTCAGCTGCCTTGCGGTAGTAATCCAGCGCCTGGGCGCGGGTGTAAGCGGAGACGCCTTTGTAGACGCTGCTACCTTCGACGAACTCGGCGTTGACCGGGACTTCGACCTTTAACATATCGACGTAGTACTGGGGCTTCGAGAATTCGACCATGCTTTGGAGAACGATCTCCGGCTTGGCTTTGGCGTATTCGACGCCCTTTTCGCTGCCGCCGAGATGGTCGTAGCCGATGAACTCAAGGAAGAACGGAATTTGGTGGAATTCGCATTCCGCGCCGATGCGTTCGCAGAAAGCGTGCTTGATTTCGTTGATCTTCGGATCGTCGAAGGGGGAGTAGTAGAGCAGGATTTTGACGGCGTCGCCGCCCATGTCGACGATGCGCTTGACGGAGACATCGACGAGGAGGTCGGGTAGGCGGCCGGCGGTGTTGGCGTCGTAGCCGGTTTTCTCGTAGGCGAGGAGGAGGCCGCAATTCTTATCGCGGGCGGCGGCGGCGGGGAGGCCAAATTCCGGGTCGAGCAGGATGGCGCTGGCGTGGGGGGTCAGGACCTTCGAGACGATGATCTTGAACTCTTCCATCTCGTGCTGGGTGACGGCGTCCGGGGAGACGCCTTTGGCGGCGGCGATGGATTTCTGCAGGCTGCCGCGTTGGTCCATGGCAGCGGCGGCGATGACGCCGTTGCTGTTGGCGAGCGCCTTCAAATGTTTCAGCTTTCCAGGGGATACAGACATGAGGATTCCTTAACAGGGATTGAGTTGCGAGGTGCGCCGGAAGTAGGTCTGCGCGCGTCGGACGTCGGTCAGGATTTGCGCCTTCAGAGCTTCGGGCGAAGGGAATTTCCGTTCCTCGCGGACATGGCGAAGGAACTGGACCTTGATCTTCGTTGGGGTTTGGCCGTCGAAGGGATCGAGGAGAAAGGTTTCAATGGCGAGCGAGTCGCCGGAGAAGGTGGGGCGGACGCCGACGTTCGTGATGGAGTTCCAGGAACGGTCGGAATCCAAATCCCGGGTACGGGAGATGTAGACGCCATGGGCCGGAAGCAGTTCGGCCGGGGTGTCGAGATTTAAAGTGGGCACGGTTTGTTTGGAACCGATGCCGTGGCCGGAGACGACGGTGCCACTGAGGGAATAGGGGCGGCCGAGCAGGCGGTTGGCCAGCGAGAGGTTGCCGCTGGCGATGGCTTGACGAATGACGGTGGAGGAAACTTTGCGGCCTCGGTAAGAGAGGACGGGGGCGGCGTGGACCGTGAAATCGAGGGCGGCACCGAGGGCGGTGAGCGTATCGATATGGCCGGCTTGTTGATGGCCGAAGCGGAAGTTCGCGCCGACGATGACGGCTTTGGCGTGGAGCTGATTGAGGAGGATTTGGCGGACGAACTGTTCGGGAGTCAGGAGGGAGAGGGCGGGGGTGAAGGGGACGACGTGGACTTCGGCGATGCCGAGGGAGTGGATGAGTTGGCGGCGTTCGTCGATGGTGGTGATGAGTTTCGGGGCCCGTTCGGGGGCGACGATGCGGGCGGGGTGGGGGTCGAAAGTGAGGACCGCTGGGGTTAGGCCCTGGGCGGCGGCGATAGCTTTCACATTCGAAAAGAGTTCGCGATGGCCGAGGTGAATGCCATCGAACGCTCCGATGGTGAGGGCTCTCACAGAAGGGCCTCGACACGCAGGCCGTCGTAGGCGAGGAAGACGTTGGGAGGCAGGAGGCTTTCGGCGCGTTCGTGGCCGATATCGTGGCAGAGATGGGTGAAATAGGCCGTTTTTGGCTTGAGGCGTTCGACGATGGCGAGGGACTGGTCGACGGAGGAGTGAGTGGGATGGGGCTTGTAGCGCAGGGCGTCGAGGAAGAGGACGTCGAGGTCGCGGAGCTTGTCCATGGACTCTTCGGGGATTTGGTTGTGATCGGTGAGGTAGGCGATTTGGCCGACGCGGTAGCCGAAGACGATCATGGAGCCGTGATAGAGCGGGATGGGGGTGATCTGCTGGCCGAAGAGTTCGAAGGGTTCACCGTCGAGGACGTTGGTGGTGAGGCGGGGGACGGAGTTTTCCTTGCGGCCGTCGGTGAAGACGTATTCGAAGATGCGGCGGATGACGGTGAGGGTGGGTTCGGAGGCGTAGATCGGGATAAGGCCGCCCTGGCGAAAATTGAAGGGGCGGACGTCGTCGAGGCCGAGGATGTGATCGGCGTGGGAGTGGGTGAAGAGGATGGCGTCGAGGGAGCGGATGCCGGCGCGGAGGGATTGCGTGCGGAAGTCCGGGGAGGTGTCGATGATGACGCTTTTGCCGGCAAAGTTGAGCCAGACGGAGGCGCGGAGACGGTTATCGCGGGGGTCCGATGAGGAGCAGACGTCGCAGTGGCAGCCAATAGAAGGCACTCCGACGCTGGTGCCGGAGCCGAGGACTGTGAGGGTGACGTAGGGGTAGTCGGACAACTTTTAAACTTTGGGTCGAGATCTCTCCTTCATTGTAACGCGGAGGGTTGCGAGCATGCTACGCAGCAGGCGCGAAAAGGGCGTGCCGAAGGGCTGGTCGGTGGAGAGATAGGTCCAGGTTGCGCCGCGGCCGAGGGGGCCGACGGAGGGATCGGGTTGCTGGAAGGGAAGTTCGGAGAACCATTTGTGGACGACGCGGAGGTATTCGCGGAGCGGGTCTGCGCCGGAGTAGGAGAGGAAATGGAGACCGGCGCGATATTGGGTGACGCATTCGAGGTGTTGGCTCCAGAGGTCGTCGTGGTGTAGGAGGTCGGCTTCGGTGTCGAGGGTTAAGCGTTGTTGGGCGTGGAGGAGGCGTTGGGCTTCGAGGATGTGTTCGTATTTACGGAGGCGGAGGCGGAGATCGAGGTGGCGGCCTTCGAGCATGCGCTGGACGTCGTCGGGATTTTCCTCGGCGGTGCCGAGGTAGGTGGTGATGAGGTCGTCCTGGTAGGAGACGAAGAAGCGGGAGCAGCCGGGATCGCCTTGGCGACCGGCGCGGCCACGGAGTTGGTTATCGATGCGGCGGGATTTGTTGCGGCCGACGCCGACTACAGCGAGGCCGCCGCGTTGAGCGGCACCGGGGCCGAGGACAATATCGACGCCACGTCCGGCCATGTTCGTCGAAAGCGTGATGCGGCCGAGTTCGCCGGCGCGCGCGATGACGGTGGCTTCTTCGGCTTCGTTCTTCGCGTTGAGCAGGTGGTGGGGAAGATGGCCGAGCAGGGCGGAGAGCTGCTGCGATTCTTCGACCGAACGGGTGGCGACGAGCAGGGGTTGGCCGGTTGCGTGGATGGCCTCGATTGCCGCGATGACGGCTTGGTGTTGGGCGGCTTTGGAGCGGAAGAGGCGGTCGGGGTGGTCGATGCGAATGTTGGGGCGATGGGTGGGGACGACTTCGACTTCGAGGCCGTAGACGAGGCGGAACTCGTCGGCTTGGGAGGCGGCGGTGCCGGTCATGCCGCAGGCGAAGGGGTAAAGCGCGGTGAGGTGCTGGAGGGTGACGGCGGAGAGGATGCGGCCTTCCCGACGCGGGGGGAGGCCCTCTTTGGTTTCCAGCGCGGCGTGGAGGCCGGCGGGCCAGCGGCGGTCGCGCATGGTGCGGCCTTTGTAGTCGTCGATGGGGAGGAGGCCGGCGGGGGTGACGAGGTAATGGACGTCGCGGCGAAGGAGGTGGTGGGCGTGGAGGGCGTTCTGCAGAGCGTGGAGGAGGTCGGGGTTGTCGTAGAGGTTGGGGATGGCGAGGAGGGATTCGGCGAGGTCGATGCCGGGGTCGGTGAGGTGGATGATTTGGCCGTCGGATTCGATGTGGAAGTGGACGTGGCGCAGCAGCGCACGGGCGGCGAGGTCGGCGGCGGGGAGGTGCTCGGCGTGTTGGCTGGACTCGCTGGCGATGACGAGGGGGATGCGGGCTTCGTCGATAAGGATGGAGTCGGCTTCGTCGATGACGACGGCGTGGAAGGGGCGCTGGACGGTGAGGCCGGGGTGGAGGGCGATGGAATCGCGGAGGTAGTCGAAGCCGCATTCGTGAGGGGTGAGGTAGGTAACGTCGGCGCGGTAGGCGGCGTGGCGCTGGGCGGGGGTGGAGTGTTGTGAGATCGAAGCGACGGTGAGGCCGAGGGCTTGGTAGGCGGGGGCCATCCACGCTGCATCGCGGGCGGCGAGATAGTCGTTGGCGGTCCAGACATGGACGCCGCGGCGTTCGTGGGCCAGGGTGGCGATGGCCGGAACGGCGGCGACCGTTTTGCCTTCGCCGGTTTGCATTTCGACGATTTTGCCGGTGAGGAGGGCTTCGGCGGCGCGGAGTTGAACCGGGTACAGATGGAGGCCGAGGGAATGCGCGATCGATTCGCGCGCGGCGGCGAGAGTGTCTTGCGACATGGGGTTCCTTCGGGGTCGGAGGGTGGCGGGGCGGGGACGCGTTAGGCGCGGGTGGGAGGAGGGCGGTTAGCGGGGGCGGGTCGAAAGGGGCGGTGCGGCGTGGTGTTGCGGAGGACGGGGGGCTTGGGGGGCGGCGGGGGTTGGGACGGTGGGGCGTTCGGCTTGCTTGGTTGGACGGCGGACGAGAACGGGGCGGAGGACGGACGATTCGGCGGCGGGGGCGGCCAACAGAAGTAGGGCGCTGAGGAGGAGGATGGTGCAGCGGGTCAGCATGGGGGCGTCAGTTTGAGATCATCCGCTACCCAGTTTATCGTGGCGCGGAGGCCATCGTCGACGGAGAGGCCGGGGGCATACCCGAGGGCTTCGAGCTTGGACATGTCGGCGAGCCAGCATTCCGCGTCGCCGACGCGGTTCGAGCCGGAGAAGGAGAACGTGGGGTTGATGTTGAGGATCCGGCAGAGGCGTTCCGCGAGGGCACGGATAGTGAGCGCTTCGGGGCCGCCGACGTTGTAGACTTCGCCGGTGAAAGCGGCGCGGTCGAGAGTGAGCAAGAAGGCGTCAGCGATATTGGGGACGGGGTTGAAATCGCGGATCTGCGAACCGTCGCCGAACATGGCGAGTTTCGTGGGATCGGTGAGGAGTTTGCGGATGAGGTCGTAGACGACCTGCTTGCGCTGGCCGGGCCCGAAGACGGAGAACAGGCGGAGTGAGACCGTGCGGAGGCCGTAGACGGCGGCGTAGGAGGCGCAGTAGCGTTCGCTGGCCAGTTTGGAGACGGCGTAGGGCGGGACGGGGAAGACGGGATCCTGCTCGGTGAAGGGGCGGGTGGCGTGGCTGCCGTAGACGGCTCCGGTGGAGGCAAATAGGAGCGGCGTTTGGGGGCAGGTAGCGCGTATGGCTTCGAGGAGGTTGATGGTGGGGAGGAGGTTGGTTTCGAGATCGTGCCGGGGATCGGCGATGGAGTCAGCGACAATGGCGTGGCCGGCGAGGTGGATGATGGCGGTGGGTTGGACCTGTCGGAGCAGGGCGGGGATGTCACCGGAGCTGAGGTCAAAGGGGTCGGGCGATTGGAGATCGGCGATGTGAACGGGACGGCCTTGGGCGCGGAGCGCGGAGACGAGATGGGAGCCGATGAAGCCGGCTCCGCCGGTGACGAGAATCATTAGCTACGATTGTGACTGATTGACGGGAACTACGGTAGCGGATGAACCGACCTCGCGAAAAAACACCTAAGTGCCCAATCAGCTAGTGGTGTGCTTCAAACAGACTGACGGTTATTGAGCACGGCCCGTGCTCGCATGACTTTAGCGGTCCAGATAAAGGGTTTTGGTGCCACGTTGTGGTGGTCGACATAATCGTCGAGC
>JAPKZA010000098.1 GCA_026394015.1 Acidobacteriota bacterium | reverse complement strand
CTCCGCAAGCGCCTTCTCCAGGGACCTGCCCTCAGCATGCTTGTTATCACTAAAATGCCCAATGGTCTTTCCGCCAACGGAGATGTTCTTAAAAGCCGCTGCGCCTAAATTTCGAAACTCTTTCTCGAGGACCGGGCCCACGCCAACGCCGAGAGAGTCTCCGACAAGAAGGACGCGCTGCCCGGCCATGTTTATAGGCCGACATTTGGAGAGAGCTTGAGGACCGCCGGGCGGGGGAGGAGGCAGCGGCTGAGACACTTCCTGTGGAAGAGGTGTCGCAGGCGCGATAGGCTCAACAGGCGGGGGCAGGGGACTGGGCGAGCCAATAAAGGCGGCGCCCATTATAAGTAAATCTGAGCTTGGGTTAGGCTGCCGCGATGCCATTGTTAACCTCTTTTTTGCCTAAACCAGGGGATGAGAGCGGCGACCAAGTTCTTGTAACCGCTGGGAGAAAGATGCAGCTTGTCGCCAGCTTTCTGAAGCCCGAGATCTTCCGTCTTGAAGAAATCAGCGCCCCAGGTATCTTGGAGCATGTTTCTAAAATTACGATCCAGCGGCCAGAGATCAGGTTTAGGCATGCCTATGAAAATGCTGCGGACGCCCGACAGCTTTTTCTTGAGCCGCGCGACACTCTTGGCGTTGGCCTTGGCGACATCATAAGTGGGCCCGTTATATTTTTTTTGTCTAGCGCCCTCGTCGTTTGTTCCTAGGATAATAATAACCAGTGAAGGCTTGTAGCTCGCGAGCTCGGCCTCAAGTTTCTTACCCTCTTTATAAACGTTGTCACTCCATTTTCTAATCGTCGTTCCGCCCACACCTACGTTCTTAAACTCCGCAACGCCCTCTTTCAGTAGAGCGGCTTTGAGTTCTTTGTCGATCATGAGAGCGGAAGAAGATCCGATAAGAAGAACCTAACAAGGGGACTTATGGAGGCGTTATTAAGGGCGGGGGTGCTCGTAGCCGGAGCATCGCTTTCGGGCTGTGCAGCAGGGGAGCCTGCAGGGGAGCCTGCGGGGGAGCCTGCTGGTAGAGAAGCCGGGGAGTCTGCCGGCAGAGCCGCGGGGGCGCTAGAAGAGGCGAACTTCCTAATAACAAATATGGCACCAATGGCCGCCGCTGCTAGTAGGTAATAGTTTGTGTTCTTGGACATGTAAGACTCTCTTAACTAAAATTAACGTCTACGGCCGTAGCCGCGGTGATGGCCATAGCCGGGGTTCGGGGTGCGTCGGCGGGCCGGATCGAAGATCCCTCGACGAGCGTTTTCTCCATCGATCTCCCTGCGCCGAGACACCATAACGTACCAAGGAATCTTGCCGCTAAACTGATCTGCAACAAGGCCTAACTCGCGCCAGCTGTTGGCGTTAGCGACAGCGCGACCCTCGGGGCTCTGTCCGTGCTCCCGCTGCCACAGCTGCGCGTCAAAGAGGCGCTCCTCCAGATCCGCGTAATCCTCCGTGTAGCCAGGGGCGCGGCGAGGACCGAACTCAGGGTTCGGGGTGCGGCCGCCGTTTACTTTTAGGGAGGCAATCATATCTCTACATGCAGCCTCGATGAGCGGAACATGCGCGGGTTCGACGCTAGCCATATAGAAGTTCGCGCCCCTCAAGACCGCGCCCTGCAACTTCGCGCCAAAAAGATTCGCAAAGCGCAGGTCCGCACCACGCAGGTCCGCGCCCTGCAAGTCGGCGCGCGTGAGGTCCGCGTGACGCAAGTTCGCGTCGTACAAGTCCGCGCCCGTTAAGATCGCGCCCTGCAACTTCGCGCTACGCAAGTTCGCG
>JAPKZA010000472.1:47457-50110 GCA_026394015.1 Acidobacteriota bacterium | reverse complement strand
ATGGCGGATCGGAAGGTGAGCGAGGTGGACGAACTGACCCCGTCGGCTTGGTGGCGGCGGCAACAGGCCTAGCCGAGTTTAAGGGAATTCGCAAGGCTGGGGTTGGCCGAACGCTTACGGTGAATCCGGGACGCCATCATGCTCGGTATCTGCTCGAAGAGATGCTTGGGGCGCAGATTCAGGGCGCTCAGACAAACGACGCGGTATTGGCGGCACTTGCCAGGGAGCATGGGGCGACGCTGGCATCCACGGATGTGGGTTTTCGCCGGTTCCCTTCTCTGTCGTGGATCAATCCGCTGGCTTGAGAAGCCAGAAGTTGGGCTTGTCCCACGGCGGGCAATTTGCGGCGGCGGAAAACCGAGCGGGCGGGGCTCGATGCCCCGTCTGCTCGGCCCCGGGTCGGGTGGGTGTCGGCCAGACTCTCCCTCGTCCAGTTTCTGCTCGGCGATCCCGAGTCTGGGGACGGGTGGTGAGGCCGAGCTTGGACGGCTCACAAACCTGAAGGGCTTTGGCTGCGCTGCCCGGTCGCCGGCCGCCATCGATTCCCGCAAAGCTTTTCCCGTCGCGTGCCAGGACTTCGGCAATCGCGAAGAACGCCCCAGGTCACCCAACATTCGAACTCGAACCGCCCCCGGGCGTGTTGTTTATCTAGATTTGGCGGTTACCCCGCCGGTGACCTCGCCGGCTACCGACGGAACCCTCTTCCGAGGGGCCCGCCGACATCTCTTTGGCGTTATGCCGGGCTAGGCTTGACGGTCTAGCGTCTGGGCCCGACGAGTTCGCGCTGCGTAAGCGCGTTGCGGATGTGCAGCATGTCGCCCGGCTCGACTTTGACCTCGCTTGGACTCGGCCACTTGCAGGCGAAGCTTTTTGCGCTGTTGATATCGCCGCTGCCATCGTAGACCGCAAGCGCCGGATACGGGCACACCGGCCTCTGGCGCACGACGGCACCGTTGGCGTCGAAGCTGGAGGCGACGATCTTTTCGGGAGCCACGCCCTGCTCGACCCATCCGATCACCGCGCTCACGACGTGCGTATCGGCGTTGCGAAACGCTTTGGGCGGTTCGGGCGCGCCACCGCCGATTGCGCTCGGGCCGGTACTGAGGCCGCAATGGCCGACGGCTGGCAGCATGAACAGGCGGTGATACTCTCGTACCGCCTGGCCGAAGACGTCGGACGTGGCCTCTACGAGCTGGGGCGAGAGACTTTCGATGAGCCGGTCGGCTACGGTCGGTGGCAGATACTTCAGCCACTCGAATTGCGTGAGCGCGTAGTAGTAGCCGATCGAGCCGTCCGGCGGAACCACCGAATCGTTCCAGCCGTGGAACTGGATGATCTTGCCTCCGCGCTCGGTGAAGGCCCGCAGGTCAGGGCTGGGTGCGGCGGTGATGGGGGTGAGAACCTGCTTCACGTAGTCGTACACGTCGGAGAAATTGATGTCGCGCCGCGAGTCGAAGGGGGGCGAATTCAGCGAGTACACATAGTGGCCGATGAAAGGTCCGTAGGCGTTGTTGTCGGCGAACAGCGGATTCCAGTCCGCCTCTGAGCCGCGACGTGCGCCGGTGTAGCGCTGCACGCCGCCCTCGCTGGTCGTGCCGGCGTACATGGCCTTGAACACCAGGAGTTCGTCGGCGGTGAGCGTGCCGTCCCCGGCGGGGCCCAGCGAGTTGATGTCGAAGTCGCAGGCGCGCGGGTTGGTGATCTGTTTGTCCACCAAACCGTCGACCGCGTCGCAGGCTTGCAGCACGCGCTGCGTGACCGCCTCCCGCTTGGCCACACTTACTGATGGCGGCCCAAACGCCGCGCTCGGCGTCAGGTTCTTGCCGGTCCACAAAAGCCACATCAGCACGTCGGGATAAAAGTTCGACGGCGCGCCAGCCACGATGCCGTCGAAAAGCTGCGGATAGGCCTGCGCCATCAACAGCGCTTGTCGACCGCCGTTAGAACAGCCCTCGAAATAGGAGTACTTCACTGGCGCGCTGTACAGGGCTTGGCTCAGCGCCTTGGCCACGGTGGTCACCGAAAAGTGCGCCCGCAGGCCCCAATCCTTGACCTTTTCCGGGTGGTCGAGCGTCCAGCTCGCCGATTCACCGCCATCGTGGCCCATGTTGCTCCCGGCGCTGACGAAGCCGTCGCCCACGTCCTGGGCAAGTCGCGGGTACGGAATCGCGCCGTTATAGGCACCGGTGCCGTTGACCTTGAGCCGCTTGCTCCAGCCGGTCGCGGTCGGTGGTAGCCAGACCTCGAATTTGATCTCGGAATCGGACGATGGCCGCGCCACGCCCTGCACCCGGCAGAACGACACGCTGACCGCGGCACCGCTGATGGTGGCGGGTGGGTCAACGATCGCAGCCGCAGTGATGGTGGCATCGTTGGTAGTCACCGCCGTCAGGCTCGCACAGTCCTTTGCGGTCTGCGCGTTGACGCTCCCCGCGGCCATAACTATGCCCAGCGTCAAGCGCAGGGTTGCGGACTGGCAGGCGAGTCGGCATCGAGAGACGGTGTTGTATTTCATGGATCCTCTTTGGCTGAACATTATGTTTCTCTCCTTAGGGTCTAGATAATCGCTTCTGCACGAAACCGAAGTGGTAGCGAGTGCTCTGTCGCTTCCCAGGATGTGAGGATTCGACAAGCAACCGCCGGCGAACAAAAC
>JAPKZA010000472.1:0-47436 GCA_026394015.1 Acidobacteriota bacterium | reverse complement strand
CAAAACGCGGACGCTGGTCCTGCATAGAAACAGCTGAGTCGCTGAGTAGAGTAACTCGGCTGGCCCCGTTTGATCAGACGATGGTTCGGCCTAAGTACGACGATCTTCTGGAAGCTCCTGCCAGGCGGCCACTCCTGCACACCGCGAAGAGAAGGCGGCGTAAGGGCACAGTAGAAATGTCCCCTTTCACTGCTGGTGGAGCATGCATGTTAGTCTGTTCCTTCCGGTGAAGCGGAGACGGGCAATGCTCGAGAGCACCCGATCAAAGAGTAGCCGGTTGGAACTCAAGGGAGCAGTCCGCAGCGAAGTAGCGGGAAAGTGATCTTCGCAAACCTTTCTCCAACAATGGAAGAAGGCCCCCGGCATACCGGCCGGTTTGTGGGAGGGGTTTCCCGGTAGCGGACGACCTTGACGAACCCGCCACTTCCCCAGTTTCGGCGCATCCGTCGTCCTCCCCGGTTCCGCGCCCCGAACTTTGTGCCGCCTTTCCTTTCGGAGGTGGTTTCTTTCAGTCGAACTTCTCGTTCCAGTTGCCGCGGGACGTGGTGTGACATGGTTTGAACGTTGGGCTGGTTTTCGCGAAACTTCGCCGCGAGAGGTGCGGGAGAATCTGTCGGTTGCGGGCGACACGTTGCAAGCTTGCGTAAACGGAAGAGCGATGACATGTGAGGGGGCGAGATTGGCGATCAAAACTGGTAGCGGAGCAACATCACGATACGACGTCCTCCGCCATTTGTATTCCACTGGTTGAGAAACGCAGCAGAGCTGAAAGTGGCGTTGGGGATGCCAAAGTCTCGTGAGTTCGCCAGGTTGTAGAACTCCCCGCGGAAGTTCATTACGTGTCCTTCAAAGGGCAGACGAATCTTCTTGTTGATCACCATGTCGACATTGGCGATGCCATCGGCCCGAATGATGTTCCGGCCCGCGTTGCCGATGGGATTGGCGGCGCTGAGCGGGCTGAACAACGTGCTTCGAACGGCGAACAACTGCTCCACCGATTGCGAAGACACAGCCAGGTTGGTCGCCAGGTGGGGACGCAACGAGTTGCCAATCAGCGCATCAATGCCCGAGAGACGGAAGCCAGGGTCGTTGCCCGCCAAGGCAGAAAACGGCGCACCGCTCTGGAAGGTCAGGAAACCGCCAAGCTGCCAGCCGCCGATCAGGTGGCTGATCGCATTCTTCGTGTTCCGGCCAAGCGGCACTTCATAGATGCCATTGACGGAAAAACGGTGAGGTCGATCATAGGTTGAACGGCCCTTCTCACTGCGCCGGTTCAGGCTGTCCTGGGCGACGGCAACCTCGCCGGAAACGGAGGCATTGAAGATATCGCTTTGGTCGTCAATAAAAGTGGACCAAGTGTAATGCGCCGAGAACTGGTAACCCTTTGAAAAGCGCTTCTCCAAAGAGGTCTGCAGCGAGTGGTAGGTAGAGCTCCCCGTGTTGGCGCGCAAGCGCAACACCCCTCGACTATTGTCCACACGTCTTGTCCCACCAGAGCCCGGGACAGTTGGATTGCCATCTACGCTCTGAAACAGTCCCGTTCCCTTGGTTGCAACATATCCAACATTTAGGCCCAAACCACCTCCAAACTCGCGCTGAATCTGCATGCTATATTGCTCGGCAATAGGGGCCCTAAAACTGTCGTTTAAAACTGTACGCGCGATCGACATGAGGTTGGCTGGCAGCGGCGCTGTGCCACCACGGCGAATCGCGTCAATCGTAACAAACGACTCTGGCGAACGCGCAGGGCGGGCCAAAGCATTCGTGAATGGCCAGGCAGAATAGATATTCAGCAGCATGTTGTTGAAGGCCAAGTCATAGGTGCGCGAATAACCGCCACGTAAGACAGTCTTGTTATCGCCCAGAAGGGCGCCTAGCACACCGGAGCTTTTTCCGAATCGGTAGTTGAAACCCAGCCGCGGGGCAAAGTTGTTTATGTCGCGCGATGGCCCTTTATCCATCACATAGGCCGGGTTATTGTTGTTTTCGGCCACTACGCGTCTGTTTTCGGAGGCCAGCCAATTGAAAGGGTTGCCGGGGGTTTCATAGCGAAGGCCGTAGGTCAGTGTGAGATTCCGTTTGATGCGCCATTCGTCCTGGGCGAAAAAGAAGAAGTCGTAATACCTGTAAAATTGCCAGTTCCGCAGGCCCGGCAGCAACTTATTGATAGTCTGTGCCTGGGCAAGATCGTCCACAAAATCTTGCAGGTTGTTGTATTGCAAGCGGCCGCGCACGAGAGCGTTGAATTCCTGGAATTGTTCGGCACGTCGAATGTCCCCGCCAAATTTCATCGAGTGCTTGCCGCGAATTAATCCAAAATTATTGGCAATTTGATAATTATTGGTGACCAGAATAGTAGGCAGATTGATTGCAAACCCGAGTGCGGTCCGGGCATCTGAGGAGTTGAACCCCTGCAACCCAAGAGTGTTGATCTCAATGCTGGGGACGCCCAACGCCTCGGGGTTCGATGCCGATTGCGAATTGAACAAACGTTGGTAATTGAATCGCAATTCGTTGAACGCACGGGGAGACAGAGTGCTGGTCAATGTGGAATTGTAGGCCTGGCGACGGCTCGGCACCAGCGAGGTAAGCCCCAGTGGCACCGCTTGGCCTGAGATACTGACACGGTCGTCATATAGAATGCGACCCATCAGATTATTTTTCTCATTGATGCGGTGATCGACGCGCCCTGACCACTGCCACACATCCAGCTTGTTTGGCGCAGCTCCGGATAGCGTTCCAACCGGCACGACTACCGAGCGCCCATCCGCATTTACAGTAAACGCTTGCCCACTAGGCTGCTGTGCGGCAGGAAGATATTTAAGCAGCGCAGCAATTTGCGGACGCCCAGCAGAAATAGACTGCAAGGCCGTGCGGCCTTCCGCGGTTGGAGCTCCCGTGATGGCCGTCCCCGAAGCAAAACGGTGGTCAGTCCAGCGCAAAAGGCTCCCAAAAAGGAAGGTCCGATTCTTGATCGCGGGTCCGCCAAAGGTTCCTCCAAATTGATCCTCAACGCGCCAAGGCGCCTTTGCAAAGCTGCGCTTGTCCAGGTTCGTACGACTGTTCATTACATTACTGTTGTAGGACCAATAAGCGGTGCCGTGCATTTGATTCGTTCCTCCTTTGGTCAAAATGTTTACAACAGAACCGGCTGCACGCCCGTATTCAGGCAAGAACTGGTTGGTGATCAAGCGAAATTCAGCCACAACATCAGGATTGTTGATTTCCTGCACCATCCCTGCCACCGAGGCGTTGTTCGAATCCGCCCCGTCGATCATAAAGTTGTTTGATCGCAGGCGCATTCCGTTCACCGAGAAGTTCAAACTATTGGCACGAGATTCGTTCCCGCTGGATAATTGGCTTACGCCAGGCGCCTGCAGGACAATGTTCAGAATGTTGCGGTTAGGCGAAATTGGCAGCTCCGAGATTCGCTTCGCATCGATATTAAAACCCACCTCGGCATTGGTCGTGTTGATCAACGGTGATTCCGTGGATACCGTGATGACTTCGCTGGCAGTGGCGACGTGGAGAGCCACGTTTAGCTCCGCCTGCTGATTGAGTTGCAAGGTAATGGGCCTTCGTACATGTTTGGCGAAGCCCGCCTTTTCCACAACTAACTCATACTCGCCCGGAGGGAGCAGCGGAAGGCGGTAAGTTCCGGCATTGCTGGACGTGGTGTTGTAGGTTAAGTTTGTCGAAAGGTTACGCGCGGTAATCTTCGCCTCCGCAACGGCGGCGGTGCTGGAGTCGGAGACGGTTCCGAGCATCTCTGCCGAAGTTTGCGCATGCGCAAAACTAGCAACGAGTAGAAGCGGAACTAGGATGCGGGAGAGAGGGTGCATAGTTCGATATCCTTTGGAATATGTGATGACGGTGGTGATCCGGCTAACCGAGGCGGTCACGATTGGACATTGGACCGACAACCCGTTTGGGCGCCGAAGGGCGCGGCGGGATTTCGATTGCGGTTACACCGAAGGGGCGAATGCCGCCACTGAAGCAGAGGAACCGGCCTCGAGGCCGTTGCCGCTTTGTCGTGAATTCGTTTTCTCAACCGGGTTTCGCCGCAAGGTTGCGCCGCTAAACTGACGGTTGGCCGGCGCAGTGCCGGGGCCGTGGCGCGGCCACCGCGACCCCATCGAGACAGAATGGAGCCATCCGCTCGCGGGGATCTTCTGTCAGCCGAGAGTTCAGGATGTCGAGCCGGACCGCCGCCATCATACTTCGGGCAATCGCTCGCGTGGCAGGAAAGGGTCAAGGGAATGGGCAGCGCCGCAGGGGTGATGATGGGTGCTACGGGAGTTCGCCTTTTGCCGTGTCCGGCTTGATCGCCGATCGACCCAAGGATGGTGACGGAGTGCGGCGCGGATTCGCGATACGGTTCGATAGGACGGGAACGTGGAGGAGGAAGTAGAGACATGAGGAGGGGCCTTCGATAGCAAAAAGCGTGGAAGTTCGCTCAAAAAGGACATCGCGCGAGGAAATATTTTATTTAGTCCCCGCGCCACACGCCCGAAGACAGAAGTGAGAGTGGGGACGGCGGGTGAACCAGACGAGAGCGTGCGATTCGACAGGCCGGTTTTGGCGCGGCGGTGGCCGCCGTTGGGAAGATGGCAGATGGGGAAGGGCCTTGGCGCCGCGGTGCGTTCGGGGAGATGGGGCTCACCCGTCAGGACGACCGAGGCGCTACTTGCTTCCTTTTGCCAGGGGAGCGGAGGCCCGAAATGCGAATCGTCCACCGAATCGCAACCTGCGCCTATCGGGAGGGGATAGAACCCCAGATGGGGTCGTAGCTTCGGATGCGATCACTATGGAGTGCGGACTGCTTTGAAGATCAATGTTGCCGTGATGGAGGTTGAAAGGGAGATTGCCCGGCTCAAGAATCAGGGGATTGTCGAGAGATTCCTGATCTGGCGGGGCGCGGGTTGAGGCGGACGAAACTCCGGCCAACGAGCTCGAATTCGACATATCGGTTTGGAGATACGGTCCAGGAGCGGTGGCCCGTGGAATGGCTGTTGGACGTCAATGTTCTGGCCAGTACATTGGATTCGCCGCAGGTTGGCCCTGGGCCGAGGGGTGCCGGGCGATGAGACGGCAGGAAATGGCAAAGCTGGCATGGAGGCAGGTGGCCCCAGCGTTCCAGCAAAACTTAGTTGGGGGTCGGATGGACGCGCGGGATCGAAGGCTGTGGCCAACCTTTGTTTTGAATGGAAGAAGAGCGATGGACCAGAATAGAGCCAGCTATGGTGGATGTGATCCCGGCAGGGCTTGTTCGGCATAAGCGGTTGGCGGAAAGACGCTACGGTCCGCTCCCGTTTTGGGCGGAGGTTGGCATTGCCGAGGCCTCCGCCGAAATGCCTAGTCGAATCCCTGATCGGACTAGAAGATTAGTTTCAAGCCGAGTTGGACGATGCGGGCGTCGCGGGCGGAGTTGACGGTTCCGAACGTCGAACTTCGGTTCTTGCCGTCGGTGCCGGGGACGAAATTGTCGTCGGCGAGGCCGAGGTTGACGTGGTTGGCGATGTTGAAGGCCTCGGCGCGGAATTCGAGGCGGAAGCGCTCGGCGAAGGTCGTCGACTTCAACAGGGAGATGTCGAAGTTGATCGCACCGGGGTGGCGGACGTCAGGGGTGGTGCGGCCAACATTCCCGAGTTCATAGTCGGGCGGGTTGACGAAGACGTCGGTGCGGAACCAACTCGTGCGGGTGGGGTTGTCGAGCTTGGCGCTTTGGCCGGTGGAGTTGGGACGGTCGGCGGCGAAGTTGTTGGCTCCGCGGACAGTCAGTGGAACACCGGTCTGGATGACGTTGATCATGTTGACCTGCCAGCCGCTGACGACTTTGTTGATCACGACGTTCGAGGGGTTGAACATCTTGCCGCGACCGAAGGGGAGTTCGTAGAGGAGGCTGGTGACGCTGCGCTGGGAGACATCGGCGGGGTCGACGGACTTGTTGAGTTTACGGTTGGTGAGGCTGTCCTGAAACCCGTTTTCATTGGTTTGCTCGACCGGGCCGAAGTCGACGGGGACGGCGACGCCGTCGCTCATCTTCTTGCCGCCGGTGAAGGCCCAGTGGACGAGGAGGCCCTTCGCCATACGGCGCTTGACGTTGATTTGCAGTTGGTGCGAGAGATAGTTGCCGTAGCGGGGATTTCGAATGGAGACGCCTTGGTAGTGGGGATAGGGGAGGAGGGAGCGTTCGCGGGAGATGGTGGCGGCACCGAGGCCGCCGGGGACTTTGCCGACGAGGGGATTGGGAAGAACATCCTGGAGCGTACGGCCGAGTTGTTGGCGGACGGCGGGGGCGAGGGTATTGATATTATAGCCGCTGGAGACGAAGTGGTTACCCTTGTTACCGGCGTAAGTGACGTCAATTAGCCAGCCGCGAAGCTCGTGTTGCAGGGAGAGGTTCCACTGTTGGGTGAGGGGTGTGGTGGGGTCGTCTTCGGTAAGGCTGACGCCTTGGCCGAGGAGGGCTCCGGGGCCGGCCTTGGCACCGGGGGATTCGAGGGGGGCGGAGGGGAAGCCCTGGGCAAAGCGGAAGGCGCGTTGGCCGGGTCCGAGCGCGGCGTAGTTGGTGGAGGTGGTGGTGAACAGTTGGGTATTGCCGAGGAAGTTGCGCCAGAAGACGGGGGGATAGAAGACGCCGTAGCCGCCGCGGAGGACGGTTTTGGAGGTGCCGAAGAGGTCCCAGGCGAAGCCGAAGCGGGGGCTGACGTCGTTGTAATCTTCCTTTAGGAAGGTTCGGGGCTGACCGTCGAGGCCGGCGTAGACGGTGCGGCCGCGGAAGCCGGAGACGAGGTCGGTTGCGTTGAGATCGAAGTTGATTTGGCCGTTGTTGCGTTCGTAGGGCTTCTGCTGGAAGTCGTAGCGGAGGCCTAAGTTGAGAGTCAGTCGGCGGTTGACTTTCCAATCGTCCTGGACGAAGAGGCTGGAGGAGAAGCCGACCCAGGTGTTGCCGAGAATGCGGTCAATGGAAGCGCTGGAGACTTCGCCGAGGAGGAACTGGGCGAGGCCGGAGCCGGTGGCGGCGGGGACTTGGGGGTTCGTCGTGAGGCCGCTGAAGGCGAAATTGCCGGAGAGGGCGGCGCCCTGTTGGTTGCCGCCTTGGAGGAGGCGGTGGTTGTAGCCAAGTTTGATGGTGTGGCTGCGGAAGACTTTGGTGAGGGTGTTTTGGATGTCCCAATTGAGGGAGCCGCGGGTGCCGGCGGCGCCGCCGCCGACTTCGCCGTAGCCGAAGTTGATGAGGGGCATTTGGTCGTTCGGGACGATGGCGGGGAGGCCGAGCTTGCGGGGCCAGTTCTGGTTGAAATTGGCGGCGATGAAGAGGAACGACTGGCGCATGATGCCGACGCGGAGATCGTTGATGAGAGTCGGCGAAAAGGTGTGGGTGTCGGAGACGACGGCGTTGCGATTGACTTGGGTGTCGAAGCGGTTGGAGCCGGCGGTGGGATCGGAGAAGAAGTTATCGGCGGAGGTTTTGTGTTGGGCGGAGGTGTAGCGAACGAACATGGAGTTCCGGTCGGTGAAGCGGTGGTCGACTTTGACGTTCCACTGGGTCCAGTCGATGAGGCTGCGGCCGGCGTCCTGGAAGTTTTGGGCTTGGGTGAAGGCGTTTTGCGGGGTGCGGTTGGGGAGGGGCCAGAGGTCGACGATTTTGGGGGCGATGGAATCGAAGCGGCTGCGGGGAACCTGGTTGGCGGGAAACTGATCGCGGAGTTGGCCGGTGCCGTTGGGGTTATTACGGGTGGTGGCGGGGTCGTAGACCGGGATTTGGGCTCCGGCGACGGTGAGGAGGTTGGAGAAATCGCCGGTGCGCCAGTTGGCTAAGGGGACGGAGGCGATGCGGGGGGAGCTACGGCGGGATTTGTAGTCTTCGTAGTTGAAGAAGGCGAAGGTACGGTCCTTTCGAATGGGGCCGCCGATGGTGCCGCCGTATTGGTTGTAGCGGAAGGGGAGTTTGTTGGGGGAGAAGGTGTTGCGGGCGTCGAACTTATCGTTGCGGAGGAACTCGTAGAGGGAGCCGCGGAACTTGTTGGTGCCGGACTTAGTGACTAGGTTGATGGTGCCGCCGGCGGTGAAGCCGAACTCGGCGGACATGGTGCCGGACTGGACTTTGAACTCTTCGACGGCGTCGACGGCGGGGGGGACGCCGACTTCGCCGACGTAGCTGAGGATGTTGTTGGAGCCATCGAGCATTTGGGCGTTCATGGAGTTGGGGCTGCCATTGATGGAGATGGAGGAGATTTGGATGCCGCGGTCGCCGAAGCCGGAGTTGGTGGGGCCGGCGTTGGAGATGACGCCGCTCGTGAGAAGGGTGAGGGCGAGGGCGTTGCGGCCGTTGAGGGGGAGGTCGCGGACGCGGCGGTTTTCGATAACCTCGCCGACGGTGGCGTTGGAGGTATTGACGGCGGGGGCTTCGCCGGTGACGACGATGGAGTCGGCGAGTTGGCCGAGTTCGAGGCGGACATCGACCTGGGCGGTTTGGTTGACCTGGAGGGTGATGCCCGAGCGGACGGAGCGTTTGAAGCCGATGCGTTCGGTGATGACTTCGTAGTCGCCGACGGGGAGGCCGGGGGCGGTGAAGAAGCCTTGTTCGTTGGCTTTGGTGCGGAAGGTGGAGTTGGTGCCGGTGTTGCGGATGCGGATATCGGCGGCGGGGATGGAGGCGTTTTGAGCATCGGTGACGACGCCGGAGATGGTGCCTCCGCCTTGTTGGGCGAGGAGCGGGAGGGAGGCGAGGAGGGCGGAGAGAGCGAGAAGGCGAAGCATGTTCGAGACATCGTTTCAGATTGAGCAGACGAGCACAAGAAGAAATATCAGGTTTTAGAGAAGTTAACGTTTAACGAGAGAAGTGATCTTGCGATAAGCTCTATGTTGGAAAGTTAACTTATGCGGCTCTTGCTTGGCTTGGTTTCGCTGGTCGCCTTTGGCGCGCCTACGTTTGAGACGGACGTGATGCCGATCTTCAAGGCCAAGTGCCTGGCCTGTCATGGGGCGGGATCGCCGCAGGGCAAACTGGATCTGCGGACACCGGAAGGGGTGTTGCAGGGAGGGGCGTCAGGAGCGTCCGTGGTGCCGGGGGCGGCGGCGGAGAGCTTGATAATGGATAAAGTCGTGACGGGCCAGATGCCTCCCGGGAAGGTCAAGATGACCGACGCGGAGATGGACCAGGTGCGGGCGTGGATTGACAAGGGCTTGCAGGCGCCGGTGAAGGTGGCGGCGGTGACCGAGCACGAGGTGCGGGGGATTATCCAGGCGCGGTGTGTGACTTGCCACGGCGGGTTGAAGCAGATGGGCGGATTGGACTTGCGGACGGTGGAGAGCCGGTTGAAGGGCGGGAAGTCGGGCCCGGCGCTGGTGCCGGGGAAGCCGGACGAGAGCCTGATGCTGAAGCGGATTGTGCGTGGGGAGATGCCGCCGGACAAGATGGCGAAGGAGTTGGCGGTGGAGTTGGTGACCGACGGGGAGACGGAGAAGTTGCGGGCTTGGATTGCTTCCGGCGCGCCGGGGGCGGTGCCAGTGACGGCGACTCCGGACGCGGTGGTGACGGCGAAGGATCGGCAGTTTTGGAGTTTGCAGCCGCCGGTGCGGCCAGCGGTGCCGAGTGGGGCGAAGCATCCGATTGATGCGTTTTTGCTGGAGAAACTGAAGGGTAAGGGGCTGGGCTTCAGCAAGAAGGCGGATCGGCTGGCGCTGCTGCGGCGGGCGCATTTGGATTTGACGGGGATCCCGCCGACGCCGGCGGAGGTGGACGCTTACTTGAAGGACACTTCGCCGGAGGCTTATCCGAAGTTAGTCGACCGGCTGTTGTCTTCGCCTCGGTATGGGGAGCGGTGGGGGCAGCATTGGTTGGATTTGGCGGGTTACGCGGATTCGGAGGGGTTTGGGCAGGACGATGGGGTGCGGCGGTATGCGTGGCGGTATCGGGATTATGTGATTCGATCGCTGAACGCGGATAAGCCGTATTCGTTGTTTTTGACCGAGCAGTTGGCGGGCGATGAGATGTCGGACGATTGGAAGAAAGCGAAGGGCGTGGCGTCGCCGGAGATGCTGGACCGGCTGGCGGCAACCGGGTTTTTGCGGACCACGCCGGACCCGACGAACTCGGCGGAGCGGGGGTTGCTGGGCGAACGGATGAATATTGTGGCGGACGAGGTGGAGGTGCTTTCGTCGTCGGTGATGGGGCTGACGATGGGATGTGCGCGATGCCACAACCATAAATACGACCCGATTCCGCAGCGGGATTATTATCGGCTGAGCGCGATTTTGCAGGGGGCGTATGACCCGTACGAATGGAAGTCGCCGAACAAACGAGAGTTGGATTTGGCGCTGGAGAGCGAGCGGAAAGAGGTGGCGGAGTGGAATGCACCGCTGGAGGCCGAGCAGGCGAAATTGAAAGAAGCGCTGGAGAAGGCGAGGGCTCCGTTTCGGCAGCAGGGCGACGCGAAGATGAGTGACGCGGATTTGGCGAAGAAGTTTCCGGAGTTGGCGGAGATTACGCGACCGATTGAACGGGACTTGCAGGCTTCGCGGCAGAAGATGAAGCAGAAGCCGCATGTGCGGGTGCTGATGGATAATGAACAGCCGTCGCAGGCTTATCTGCTGCGGCGCGGGGATCCGGTGAGTTTTGCCGACCCGGTGGAACCGGTGACGCCGATGCTGCTGGAGCATCCGGCGCTGGCCCCATACAAGATTGAGAAGCCGTTTGAGGGGACGAGCGGACGGCGGTTGGCGCTGGCGAAATGGATGACGCAGCCGAACCATCCGTTGACGAGTCGGGTGATGGTGAACCAGTTGTGGATGCGGCATTTCGGCCGGGGGATTGTGGCGAGCGTGGCGAATTTTGGACGGTCGGGGGTGCTGCCTTCGCATCCGGAACTGCTCGACTGGCTGGCGACGGAGTTTGTCGCCAGCGGTTGGAGCATGAAGCAGATGCATCGGTTGATGATGACGTCGGAGGCGTATCAGCAGAGTTCGGCGGTGGATGAGGCGTTGACGGCGAAGGACCCGGAGAACGTGCTGCTGAGCCGGATGCCGCTGCGGCGGATGGACGCTGAGACTTTGTATGACTCGCTGCTGACGGCGGCGGGACGGTTGGATACGACGGCATTCGGGCCGCCGACCGATGTGGACATTCGGGCGGATAAAGAAGTGACCGTGAAGGCGACCAAAGCGGGCTTGCGGCGGAGCATTTACGTGCTGCATCGGCGGCAGACGCCGGTATCGCTGATGGATGCGTTTGACCAGCCTTCGATGACGCCGAACTGCACGGAGCGGCGGCAATCGAACGTGGCGACGCAGGCGCTGCATTTGATGAACGGGTCAATGGCTTGGGAGTTGGCGAAGTTTATGGCCGGGCGGGTGATTGACGAGGCGGATGGGGATCGGGGGCGAGAGGTGGAGTTTGTGTATTTGCGGGCCTATGGTCGGCGGCCGAATGCGGCGGAGGCGAAGTTGGGATTGGAGACCATTGCGGCGTTTCGAGCGGGTTGGCCGACGCGTTTAGAAACGGACAACAGCGAGGCTCCGCGGGCGGCGAATGCGAAGTGGTTGGCGGTGGCGAACTACTGCCACGCGATTTTGAACTCGGCTGAATTTAGCTTCATTGATTAGGAACAGGAACATGAAGACACGACGCGATTTCTTTTCATCGGTGGCGAATGGGCTGCATGGGGCGGCGCTGGCGGGGTTGCTGGGGCGGGACCTTTATGCCAACAGCGGCGGTGTTTTTGATTTGAAGCCGAAGCCGGCGCATGCGCCCGCGAAGGCGAAGGCGGTGATTCAACTCTTCATGAACGGCGGGCCGAGCCAGGTGGATTTGTTTGACCCGAAGCCGACGTTGAACCGGTTGGCGGGGACGGCGCCGAGCCGGGAGTTGAGCTTTGCGATTTCGAATGGAGACAAGCCGGGGGTGTTGATGCCTTCGCCGTTTCCATTCAAGAAAGCCGGCAAGAGCGGGATGGACATTTCGGACGCGCTGCCACATTTGGCGGAGTGCGTCGATGATATTGCGTTGATCCGGTCGATGTACGGGGAGCATGCCAACCATGAGCCGGCGCTGTTTTTGATGCATTCCGGAAGGACGATTGCGAGTCGGCCGGCGATAGGGGCTTGGGTGGCTTATGGGTTAGGGACGGAGAACCAGAATCTGCCGGCCTATGTGGTGTTGGACGATCCGAAGGGGTTGCCGATTAATGGGATTTCGAATTGGCAGTCGGCTTGGCTGCCGCCGATTTATCAGGGGACGCGGTTTCGGACCGAAGGGCCGCCGGTGTTGAACTTGCAGCCGCGGGAAGAGATTCCGACGCCGCTCGTCGAAGCGGAGCGGGATCTGCTGCGGAAGCTAGATAGCGCGCATCAGAAGCAGCGGCCGTATCAGCCGGAGTTGGATGCGCGGATTTCGAGTTATGAGTTGGCGGCGCGGATGCAGTTGGCGGCTTCCGATGCGTTGGACGTGATGAAAGAAAGCGAGGCAACGCGGGAGGCGTATGGGTTGAACGACCCGGCGACGGCGTCGTATGGGAAGCGGTGTTTGATGGCGCGGCGGTTGGTGGAGCGGGGGGTGCGGTATGTGCAGTTGTACATTGAGAATCAGATATTCGATTCGCATGGGAACTTAGAGGCGAGTTTGCGGTATGCGTGCGGGAAGACGGATAAGCCGGTGGCGGCCTTGCTGAAGGATTTGAAGCAGCGGGGGTTATTGGATTCGACGCTGGTGGCTTGGGGCGGAGAGTTCGGACGGTTGCCGATTTCGCAGGGAGGAACGGGGAAGGCGGCAGGGCGGGACCATGGGCCGAATGGGTTCAGCGTGTGGATGGCGGGGGCGGGGGTGAAGGGCGGGACGGTGCACGGGGCGACGGATGAGATTGGGTTTAAGTCAGTGGAAAACCGGGTAAGCGTGCATGATTTCCATGCGACGATTTTGCATCAGTTGGGGCTGAATTATCGGGATTTGGTGTATGAGCGGCATGGGTTGAAGGAGCGGTTGACGGACCAGTTTCCGGCGCGGGTGGTGACGGAGGTTTTGGCGTAGGGGGAGGCGAGCAGCGGCCAAGAACAGCGTATCGCGAGCATCCCGTTGCGGTTCTAGCAGCTATAGGATGGCAAATCCGGGCGGGGCACCGAGGGGGGCCTCGATGATTTCGACCCCGCGGACTTCGCTCCAGCGGGGGCCTTGGTGCAATCGGCCTTCGAAATCGGCCAGGATATCGACCGGGCCCTCGGCGAGAGCCTCCACGCGGCCATCGTCGAGATTGCGCACCCAGCCTCGGAGGCCTCGGGTGACAGCCTCGCGCTGAACAAAATTGCGAAAACCGACGCCCTGCACCCGGCCGCGGACGAGATAGCGGCGGCACTCGGACACGACGTATTCGGTTGGTGCCGCGGCGGCAGCGGCCTTTTTCACTTCGAGGTAGCGATTGCGGCTCTCGATGATGGCCTTGCGGGCTTCGATGGGGCCACCCCAGCCGTCCATTTTCGGCATGGAACCTTGGAGTTCCTTATAAATGGAAAAAAAGTGCTCGATTTCCCGGCGGACGTGGGGAAAGATCTGGTCCATCGTGTGGATTTGATCGTAGCGGGGGTTCTTGGTGGGCACTGCGAGGATCTTTTGGTCGCCTTCGTTGGCGTCGACCATGTTGAGCACCCCGACGGGCCGAACCTCGATCAGACAGCCCGTAAAACTGGGCTCCTGCACGAGGACGAGGACGTCCATGGGGTCGTTGTCTTCGGCGAGGGTGCCGGGGATGAAGCCGTAGTCGCCAGGGTAATGCATGGGCGAGTAAAGAGCGCGGTCGAGCCGGAAGATCCCAAGCTTGCCGTCGTATTCGATTTTGTTAGCGGAGTTCTTGGGAATCTCCACGATCGCGCGGCAAATCTCGGGGCAGTCCGGGCCCGGTTCCATGTCATAGAGGCTGAGGGGCGAGTGCACCTGCTCAGGGTAGCAAAACGGGGTTAGTGAAGGGAAGCAGGAGGGTTGTCTTGGGGTGAGCGAGGGGGGCGACTACAACGGGTTGTGGGATCCATTCGGGCTTCGCCTTTCTATCGCCCGGCCGGGCCGGACAATTCCTTAAAACGTTTGCCAACAGCAGTTTAGCGGCGAAAAGTGATGAGCAACTTTCCCGAGAAAACGCTTGCGTAGGGACCAAAGGCGGTGTACTCTCGATTCATGGCCGCTTTTAGTAGCCAGAAAGCACCTCCAAAGTGGTTCGAAAGGACCACAGAAGTCCAAAAAGAGTATAGCAGTGACCGAAGAAGAGCTCAGCCAAATACTGCTTGAAGCGCCGCCCGGGAGTTTTTCTCTCAAGGTGGACGGTCAAGGTCGTTTGGCCATTCCTCGGGAATGGGATCGGTATTTTGCCAGGTTGGACGAGAAGGAGTTTTTCATCACCTTCGAGAAGGGCTGGTTGAAGATATTTCCGCGGAAGGTTTGGTTTAAGCAGAACGCGACTGCCTTCCGGGAGAAGTCGGAAGAGGATTACGAAGACTGGAGCATCACGATGCAACATTACGGCGTGATGACCGGATTCGACAAAGAGTATCGGCTCACGCCGAGCCAGACATTGCGAACAGCGATGAACCTGAAGGGTGCCGAGTTGATCATGATGAACCACCAGGGCACTTTGCGGGGGATGCTGAAAACCGATTATGAACAGCGTCAGCGCGACGCTGAAGCAGCAACGAATAAGCAACAATCCCGGCCGGATGGCCCGCGGATGCTCTAACCGAAATCAGATGCATGCACTACCCTGTACTACTGTCGGAGACCATGGAATGGATGAATATCCATCCGGGCGGCGTGTATGCGGACCTTACGTGCGGCATGGGATCTCATTCAAGGGCGCTGGCGGAGCGGGCGGCACCGGGGACGGTGTATGCGCTGGACCGGGATGCCGAATCGCTGGCGATGGCAAGAGCGAATTTGGCGGACGGACCGCAAAACATAGAATTTATCCACACGGCATTTTCGGAGGCGCCACGGGTGCTCCGGGAGCGGGGTGTGGGCAAGCTGGACGGACTAACGGCAGACCTGGGCGTATCGCGGGTGCAGTTAACGGGTCAGCGAGGATTTTCCTTCTCGACGGACGGACCCTTGGACATGAGGCTCGATGCTTCCCAGGGAGTTACAGCAGCGGAGTTAGTCAATCAACTCCCGGAACGAGAGTTAGCGAATTTGTTGTTCAACTTAGCCCAAGAAAGGAGGAGTTACGTCATAGCCAGAGCACTCGTAAGGAACCGACCAATATATTCGTCGCTGCAGTTAGCGGAGATTGTATCCCGGTCGGTTCCACGTACGAGCCACAAGTTACACCCGGCTACTTTGACGTTCATGGCTCTTCGGATGGCTGTCAATCAAGAGTTGGACGAAGTTACCGCGCTGATGGAAGCGCTGCCCGAGTTGTTAAAGCCTGGCGCGAGAGCCGCCGTAATCGCTTTTCATTCGGGGGAAGCGAAGATTGTCAAAACGTATTTTCAACGCTTGCACAAGGAAGGGCGGGCGCGACTATTAACCAAACATGCCGTCAAACCGACGGATCGGGAAGTATTTGAAAATTCAGCCAGCCGCAGTGCCACGCTCCGCGTACTGGAATTAATATAAATAAGTTAGTTGGGAATGTCGAGGGGGGAAGCAGGAAATGGCAAGTTTTGCAAGTGTTTTTAACCGAGTGCTGCCGCTGATTGCGGGCAGCGAACGGAACGATGGCAAGGAACGGATGACGCCTCGGACTGAGCCGTGCGCTTTGCGCGCGATGCCGAATGAGGAAATCCATATCTTTATCAAGCGGATCGATAACAACCACGTCATCCGCACGGAAGACAAGCAGGCGACGGCGACCTGTTGGCGGACGATTGGGATGGCCGGTTTATCGGCGATCGTCGCGGTCGGGATGATCGTCCCGACCGCATACGGAAAGCTGGCCGGCTACCAGATTGAGCGTTCGCGGGAAGAGCAGGCGCGGCTGAGAAAGCAAATCGCGCAGCTTGAAGCGGCGGAAGCTCAGTTGTTGAGCCCGGCGACGCTGGCGCGGATTGCGGATGACCAGAAGTTCGTCGAAGCATCGCCAGAGACGATGGTTGCGCTGAACGTCGACCGGTCGACCGCTTTGGCGATGAATCAGGTTCCGAAGAAGTAGAAACAGTTTTTCCATGCCGGGGGCGGCTGCCTTCCGTTCCTACTCCCCCGGCGCGAATTTCGGCTCGCGCAACAGCCGCCCTCGGATTCTTTTGATTTTTGTACTTGAACTTCCTCCCCCGAAGGAAAGGCCGCAAGGCCCTGGAAGTATGGGCGGGCGTGCTTACTGCACTAGTGAGTAAGGCCAACGACACGCTCGCCCGGTTTCCAGCGGAATTATTACGATGGACAGCAACATGGAAACGACGGCAGAGCCGCAATCGCACAAGCGGCTAATTGTCGTTACTTGGTGTGCGCTCGTTTGGGGATTGATTATCTTCGGGCGATTGGTGCAGCTCCAGGTTTTCGAGCATGAGGAGCTTTCAAAGCGCGCCCAGGCTCAACAATCAAAGAAAACAAAAGTCGTCGCGCTCCGCGGACAGATTTTGATGCGCGACGCGGGCAAGCTGGCCATGAGCGTGCCTGTGGACGCGATCAGCATCAACCCGATGCAGATTCCGGATGTTGATTTCGCGACCAGCATGCTGGCCTCGACGCTGGACTTACAGGTGGCCGACCTGGAAGTAAGCATCATGGAAGCGAGAACGGCTCGACGGGGCTACTTACGGATTAAAGAGCACGCCACGATGGAGCAGGTTGACCGTCTGCGTTCTTACAAGCTCGACTATGTGACGGTGGAAGCGGTGGGCAAGCGAATCTACCCCAAGCAGACGTTGGCGGCCAATGTGGTCGGCTCTTTGAATGGAGACGGACGGGGCGAGGGCGGCTTGGAACTTGGTTCCGAAGAAGACTTGGCGGGACTCGACGGGCAATTGATTGTGCATCGCGATTCGCGAAGCCGGGGGTACAACCGGAGCTACGAAGGCGAGCCGGCAGCGGGGCAGGACGTCACGCTGACGCTGGACGAAGGGATCCAGTTCATCGCCGAAAAGGCGCTGCGCGAGGCGATGGAACGGGAAAACATTCCGTTCGGCAGCTTGGTGGTGTTGCACGTAAAGACCGGCGAGATTTTGGCGATGGCGAGTTGGCCGACGTTTGATCCGAATGTGCGCTTTCAAGACAAGCGCGAGTTCAGCGGCCGCGTGAACAATGCACTGACGGTTCCTTTTGAACCAGGATCGGTATGCAAGGTAATGACCATTACGGCGGCGCTCGAAACGACGAATTTGCGTCCAGAGACGCCCATTCTTTGCGGCGGCACGGTGATGCGGGTATTAGGCCGGGACATCCACGACGAGCACGCCTATGGGGTGCTGCCGATGCAACTGGTACTGGCAAAATCTTCGAACCTCGGCTCCGTGAACATTGGCATGCGGGTGGGGAAAGAGAATTTGTACCACTACATGAAGCTATTCGGGTTCGGCGATTCGGTGAGGATTGGACTGCCAGGGGAATCCGGGGGAGTGATGCGACCGGCGCGGCAGTGGAATCCGGATTCGATCGCTTCGATTTCGATCGGGCATGAAATGATGACGACGACGCTGCAACTGGCCCAAGCTTGTTCGATCATCGCCAACAACGGCATGCTGATTAAGCCTCGGTTGATTTTGCATCGGCAATCTCCGGGCGGCGCGATAGAAAAGGAGCCAGCGGCGGTGCCCGAGCGACGCATTAAGCCGGAGACGGCGATCGCGATGCGCCGGATGATGGAGATGGTTGTGCTGGAGGGAACGGGCAAGGCCGCGAAGCTGAAGGGATACACCTCCGGCGGAAAGACCGGCACGGGTAAGATTTTCGAAGTCGGCAAGGGATATCAGAGACTGTACAACTCAACCTTCATGGGCTTTGCTCCCGTGGCCAACCCGGAGATCGTGGTGGTGGTGACCCTGAATCGAACGACGAAGAAAGCTGGTGGGATCGCCGGTCCGGTGTTTCGCGATGTGGCTCAGAATGCTCTGCGCATTCTCGGCGTGCCGAAGGACATCCCGGAGACGGAGGCAGTGAACCCGGCACCGGCGCGGGATTCGAACAAGACCGAGGCCGACGAGGAGCAGGAAGAAAAAGAGTTGGAGCGCCAGTTCAACGTCGCCCAACAGGATTCGCGTGTGGTCGCCGGGCCGAAAGTACCCGATTTCAAGGGCATGACCTTACGGGCGGTTTTGCAGAAATCGGCAGCGGAGGGCTTGCGGGTGGACGTGGTCGGGTCTGGAGTAGCGAAGCGGCAACAACCCCCGGCAGGAGCGGTGTTGGATCAGGAGCGCCGCATTCGCGTGGTGTTTTCGAGGTGACGACCTCAATCGGAGACGTCCTGGCCGCCAGTGCCATTCTTTCGACGAGTGATGCGACGGTGCTGGAGCAGCCCTGCGCGGGACTGGCGTATGACTCGCGACAGGTTCGGAACGGCTACTTGTTTTTTGCATTTGTCGGCGCGGTGATGGACGGACGAAAATTCGCAGCCACAGCGATGAGCAACGGTGCCGCCGCGGTGGTGAGCGAGGCCCCGCGGCCGGACGACTTGACGATGCCGTGGATTCAGGTAAAACACGGAAGGCGAGGGTTGGCGGCGGCGGCGAAGCGTTTCTTCGATGCGCCGGACGAACGACTCGGCCTGACAGGGGTTACGGGTACGAATGGAAAAACGACCTGCACGTACCTGATCGACGCGGTGCTGCGCGCGGCTGGACAGACGACCGCACGGGTCGGCACGATCGGTTGCGAAGTAGCTGGAGTGGCCGAAGCGGTGGCGAACACAACGCCAGAGTCCTTGGAACTGATACAGATTTTTCTGCGCACCTTGGCCGCGGGCGGTCGCTACGCCACGATGGAGGTTTCGTCGCATGCCTTGGCGCAGGGCCGGGTGGCGGGCTTTCGCTTCCACACGGCGGTCTTCACGAACCTGACGCAGGATCACCTGGACTTCCATGGCTCGATGGAAGAGTACTTCGCGGCCAAGCGCAAACTGTTCGAAGGGGAGTTTACGCCGGCGTTTGCCGTCATCAACGCGGACGATCCGTACGGGCAGCAGATAACCCCGGGTCCGGCCACGACAACCCTGCGCTATGGTCTGAACGCCGACGCCGACTTGCGAGCCGAGGCCATTGAGAGTTCGTTTTCGGGACTGCGCTTTCTGGCTTGTTACGCCGGACAGAAACATGAGGTGAAGGCGGCCATGGTTGGCGAGATCAACGTCTACAACATCCTGGCCGCTCTCGGTACCGGGCTGAGTTACGGCCTGGAATGGGAGACGATGCTGGCGGGAATTGCGTCCTGCCCCGGCGTGCCGGGCCGTTTTGAGCGAGTCGATGTTGGCCAGCCGTTTCTCGTCATTGTCGACTACGCCCATACCGATGACGCCTTGCGGAACACGCTGCGGGTGGCGCGCCAGTTACTGACCGGTGGTCAGTTAATTACGTTGTTCGGCTGCGGGGGAGATCGCGACCGAACCAAGCGCCCGCGCATGGGCATGGCGGCGGGAGAGCTGAGCGACTACGTCGTACTGACGAGCGACAACCCTCGTTCCGAGGAGCCGCTTTCGATTCTGAATGACGTGTTGGTGGGCCTGAGACGGTTCGATACGCCGCACGCGGTGGAGCCGGATCGGGCGACCGGGATTGCGCTCGCGCTGGGCCGGGCGCGGGCGGGCGATATCGTGATTCTGGCGGGAAAAGGCCATGAGACGTACCAGGTTCTGCAGGATCGAACGATCGATTTCGACGACCGGGTGGTGGCGCGGCAGGCGTTAGCCAAGTTGGGCTTCGGGATGTCGGCATGCGCATGACCTTTGCCGAGATCGTGGCGGCCACCGGAAGTGGCTCGCCGGCTCCGGCGGGGAGCGTGGGCGACTGGAGCATCGACTCGCGGACGCGGCGCGAGGAGGCGATCTACATTGCCCTGCCGGGCGAGGTTTATGACGGCCACCAGTTCGTCGAGACGGCGGCTGATAATGGCGCGGTGGCGGTGTTGGTGGAACGCGAAGTCGCGCTCTTGGCGATTCCGTGCTTTCGAGTTTGGAACACGCTGGTGGCGTTGCAGGAGTTGGCCCGGCGGGCACGGTTGCGGTTGACGGGTACGGTGGTGGGCGTGACCGGTAGCGCGGGGAAGACGACGACGAAGGAGACGATCGCGACGCTGTTGAGCGGCTCCTTGCGGGTCGGCAAGAACGAAGGCAATCTGAACAACCATATCGGCTTGCCGCTCTCGATTTTGCGGCAAAGCCCGGCCGAGCAGGTTTATGTTTTCGAGATGGGGATGAATCACCTGGGCGAGATTCGATTCCTGGCTTCGATCGCGCGGCCGCAGATTGCGGTGGTGACCAACGTGGGCACGGCGCACATCGAGAATCTCGGCTCGCGCGAAGCGATTGCGTTGGCCAAGCGGGAACTGGTGGAGAGCCTTTCGGCGGATGGGATCGCGGTGGTAAACGCCGATGATGCGCGGGTGGCGCGGTTCGGCGAGATTCATCCCGGGCAGACGGTTTCCTATGGCCTGGAGCGAGAGGCCGATTTTCGGGTGGAGAACCTGACGATGTCCGAAGCCGGCGCGCGGTTTCAAATCGGCAAGACGCTTTTCGAAACACCGGTGGCGGGAAAACACTCTGTACTCAACGTGGCCGCCGCGGTGGCGGTCGGCAGCCTGCTGGGCGTGAGGCCGGCCGAGATGGCCGAGCGGGCGCGGCTGCTGGAACCCGGAAAGATGCGCGGGGAACGCCAGGAACACAAGGGAGTGACCATTCTGAACGACTGTTACAACAGCAACCCCGACGCGGCAAAGGCGATGTTGGACTACGCCGCGCTTTTGCCCGCGCGGCGGCGAATTGCCGTGCTGGGGGAGATGCTGGAACTCGGCGAGTGGTCGGTGGCGTTGCATCGGGAAGTGGGGGAACGCGCGGCCGAACTCCGGTTCGATCTCGTAGTTGGGGTGAAAGGTGATGCCGCGCATTTGACCGACGGGGCGCAGGACGCAGGGGTCGAAGCCCTCTTTTTCCCGACTCCGGAACAGGCTGGCGAAGCGCTGCTCGGCCTGACACAGCCGGGCGATTTGCTGCTATTCAAAGGCTCCCGCAGCACGCGGATGGAACTCGCACTCGAAAGGTATAAGGCCGGCTGATGCTTTACTGGTTACTCTACGAACAAATCTCTCCGGTCTTTGGACCCGCACGTCTCTTCGGGTACGTGACGTTTCGCACGGCGTTTGCGAGCCTGACCGCGCTATTTCTTTCGCTGTTCCTGGGCCCATGGTTGATCCGGCGACTCCGTGAATTCAAGTTTGGGCAGCAGATCCGGGCTGAGGTCACCGCCCACCAAAAGAAGGCCGGGACGCCGACGATGGGTGGTTTGCTGATCATCATCTCGATCGTGGTACCAACGCTGCTTTGGACCAATCTTCGCAACCCTTACGTCTGGATCGCGCTGTTCGGCCTGGTGAGTTTTGGCACCATCGGCTTTTTCGACGACTACGCGAAAGTGAAGAAGATGCAAAACCTGGGTTTCACGGCGCGCAAGAAATTTTTCTGGCAGGTGGTGGCAAGCTGCGTGATCGGCGTGATGCTGCTGATCCTTCATGCGCGCGGAGGCTACGATCCGGCCATGAACGTGCCTTTCTTCAAGACGTTCAAGCCGAGCTTACTCATGACCTCGTTTTTGGGCAACCCTTGGACTTATCCGCTCGCGTTCGGGTTCTTTTTCCTGTTTCTGATTATCGTGCTGGCTGGGTCGTCGAACGCGGTGAATCTGACGGACGGTTTGGATGGCTTAGCGATCGGTTTGATGATCATCGCGGCCGGTGCGATGACGATGCTGACCTACATGAGCGGACACCGTACGTTCGCTGAGTACTTGGACCTGAATCGCTTGCCCGGCGCAAGCGAACTGACCGTCTTCTGCGGCGCCATGACGGGCGCGTCGCTCGGTTTCCTGTGGTTCAACGCTCATCCGGCCGAAGTGTTCATGGGCGACGTGGGTTCGCTGGCGTTAGGCGGCGCGCTGGGAACGGTGGCGGTCCTGATCAAACAACAGCTGCTCTTGATCTTTATCGGCGGCGTCTACATCATCGAATTGATGAGCGTCGTCTTGCAGGTGGGCAGTTACAAATTGCGAAAGAAACGAATCTTCAAGATGGCCCCGTTGCACCATCATTTTGAGATTGTCGGTTGGACCGAGACAAAGATCATTACCCGGTTTTGGATTCTTGGCTTGATTATGGCGCTGTGCGCGCTCACTACTTTGAAGTTGCGGTAACGGAGACGGTTGTGGAACTGGTTGGCAAACAAATTCTCGTCGTCGGTCTGGGCAAAAGTGGCCTGGCGGCGGCGCGTCTGGCGTTGCGGATGGGGGCGCAGGTGACCGTATGCGACGAGAAGCCGTTGGCCGAAACGCGCTTTGCCGCCGAGGTAGCGGAGTTAGGAGTGAGCTATCTGCCCCAAGGGAAAGCGGTGGGCGCCAGCTTCGACCTGGTGATTCAATCGCCGGGCGTACCGCTGGAAGCGAAGGTTTTTGCCGGTGCCAAGGTCACGGGGGAGTTGGAGTTCGCAGCACCGCTGCTCTACGGCCGGACGATAGGGATTACCGGCTCGAACGGCAAGACAACGACCACGGCCTTGATCGGACACATTCTGAAGCACGCTCAGGTGCCGGCGCAGGTGGGGGGCAATATCGGGACGCCACCGACAGCCATGGTCGCTGATTCGCGAGTGGGGCAGTGGAACGTGCTGGAACTATCGAGCTTTCAACTGGAGACGATTCAGAGTTTCCGCGCCGATATCGGGCTGATTTTGAACCTTACGCCGGATCACCTGGATCGGCACCACACGATGGAACGTTACGTCGACGCGAAAGCCCGCCTGATCGAGTTACAGACGCGCGCGAACGTGGCGGTTTTGAACGCCGGCGATCCTTTAACCGCGGGCTTGGCCAAACGGACCCGGGCCCAGGTCGTCTACTTCAATGCCAAAGAGCCGGGTCCCTGGATGGTGGCCGAGAAGGATGGGGTAATCTCGGTGGATGAACAGGCGCTGCTCCCAGTGGCGGCGATCCCGCTGCGGGGTCAACACAACGTGGAGAACGTGATGGCGGCGGCAGCGGCAACGTGGCTGGCCAACGTGGCGCTTGACGACATTGAAGCCGCTATCCGTACCTTTCCCGGAGTGGAACACCGATTGGAATTTGTCCGCGAACTGGCCGAAATCCGCTACTACAATGATTCGAAGGCGACCAATGTCGACGCGACGGAAAAGGCGCTGGACGCCTTTGAAGGCGGGCTATGGGTGATTCTCGGGGGCAAGGACAAGCAGAGTGACTACCGAGGCTTGGCCGGTCGCTTGCGCCGCAAGGCGCGCCGAATTCTGCTAATCGGCATGGCCGCGGAGATTATTCGGCGGCAGCTGGAAGAGGTCGAACCGGGACTTCCCTTCCTCGATTGCGGCACGCTGGAAGAAGCCGTTCGCGTCGGTCACGCCGAGGGGCAGAGTGGTGACACCGTCCTGCTGGCGCCGGCCTGTGCCAGCTTCGATCAGTTTCAAAGTTATGAGCATCGCGGGCGCGTGTTCAAAGAATTGGTTCAAAACCTCGAGTAGGAAGCGACGATGGGAAAGAGACTCTACACCGACAAAATTCTGTTTTATGCCGTCGTGGCCTTGGTCACCTTTGGCCTGATCATGGTCTATTCCGCGAGTTCGATCATCGCGGTGCAAGGCAAGTATGACGTGGGCGCGAATTACTTTTTCCTACACCAATTGGGCTGGGCCGTGGTCTCGTTTCTCGCCCTGATGATCTTGAAGCGGTTGAACTATCACGTCTTCAATACTCCCGCGTGGGCGTTCGGGGGAATTGGCGTGGTCCTCATGATGCTCATCGTCGCTTTCTTCACCGACACGGCGAAACACCGCTGGCTCAAGCTGGGGGTGGGATCGCTGCAACCGAGTGAACTGGCCAAGCCGGCACTCGTTCTGTTCCTGGCCTTCTTTCTTTCCCGCCGGATTCGTGCGGTGAACAACGCCCGGTTTACGCTGGCCGGATGCGGCCTCGTCCTCTCGTTCGTCGTGTTCTTCGTCTCGCTGGCCGACCTGGGAACCGCGGTGGTTCTCATCGCCACGACCGCGTTGACGTTTTTCGTGGCCGGTTTGGATCGGCGCTATCTGCTGCGCGCCGTGCCGGTGGCAATCTTGTTCATGATCGTCGGGGTGGCGGCGAAGCCGTACCGGGTAGGACGCGTCGTCGTGATGCTGGATCCGGAGCACAAGGTTCTGAACGTGATTGATCCGAACGGTTGGGTGATGACCTACGTGAAGAGTTCCACGGCTCCGTCGGACCCTGCCTTCCAAGCGCTGCAATCGAAGATCGCGATTGGCTCGGGGGGATTATTCGGCCTAGGGTTGATGGATGGCATACAGAAGTTGTTTTATGTCCCGGAGCCCCATACCGATTTCATCTTTGCGGTGATTGGGGAGGAGTTTGGCTTGCTGGGGTCAACGGCTTTGCTCGTCGGATTTTTTGTCATCCTTTGGCGGGGGTATCGAACGTTTCTGATGGCGCCGGATGATTTCGGACGCTATATAGCACTTGGGGTGACGACGATGATTGTCTTTCAAGCCCTCTTCAACATTTCAGTGGTTACGGGCCTCGGCCCGACGAAAGGAATTCCGCTGCCGATGATCAGCTACGGAGGCAGTTCGCTGCTGGCGACGCTACTTTCGGTTGGTCTCCTGCTCAGCGTAAGCGAGCGTTCGCACTAATGGTATTTCTCATGGCAGGAGGCGGCACTGGCGGACATGTCATTCCCGGCATCGCGGTAGCGCGGGAACTGTCTGCTCGCGGCCACAAGCCTGTGTTCGTCGGAACGGCGCGGGGAATGGAAACGAAACTTGTGCCCGCCGCCGGGTTTCCGCTGGAGTTGATCGACATCGGCAGCCTGCAGGGTCAGGGGCGGTGGTACCAACTGAAGACGACGCTGCAGATGCCAGGGAGCATCCTGCGCTGTCTGGCGCTGACGCGGCAATACCACGTATCCGCCGTCTTCAGCATGGGCGGGTATGCGGCGGGGCCGGTCGGGGTGGCGGCGGCGTTGCGACGGCTCCCGTTGATTTTGATGGAGCCGAACGCGATGCCGGGCCTGACCAATCGGTACATGGCCCGCTTCTCGCGCAAGGCGCTCTTGAGCTTTGAAGACGCCCTGGCTTACTTTCCGGCGGGAAACGCGGAGTTGACAGGGCTGCCCGTGCGGCGAGAGTTTTTCAATTTAGCTCCCCGAAAGCGTGGCCAGATTGTCAGCATCCTGGTGACAGGAGGCAGTCGCGGCGCGCGGACACTGAACCAGGCCGTGAGCGGACTATGGCCGCTGTTGGACGGCCAACCGGTGCGAATCCTGCTGCAATCCGGGGCGGATGCGCCAGACATTCCGGGCGTAACGGTGGTTCCTTTCGTTGACGATATGCCGGGCGCTTTTGCCGACGCGGATTTGGTGATCTGCCGCGCGGGCGCCGGGGCGGTAGCCGAACTCGCCGCCGCCGGCAAGCCGGCCATCCTGGTTCCCTACCCTTACGCCGCCGACGATCATCAAGCCAAAAACGCCGCGGCGCTCGAAAGAACCGGCGCGGCAAGGATGGTACTCGACCGGGAATGCACCCCCGAACGGCTGCGCGACGAGATTGCGGCACTGCTGTTGCCGGGCAAGTTAGAGGCGATGAGTGCCGCGGCGAAACGATTCGCCCGGCCCGGCGCAGCCGAGCGAGCGGCCGATCTGCTTGAGGAATGTGTCGGAGTATTGAAACAATAGAAGGGCGAAATGTTTTTCAAGCCACAACACGTTCACTTCACCGGCATCGGCGGCATCGGCATGAGCGGCCTTGCCATGGTGCTGCACAATCTGGGTTACACGATCACGGGTTCTGATCAAAAGCTCTCCGCGACGACGGAAGGGCTGGCCAACCTGGGCATTAAGGTTTACGAGGGCCACGCGGCGGCGAATCTGGCGGGTGCCAAAGCACTCGTCGTCACCTCCGCCGTGAGTGCCAACAACCCGGAATTGCTTGAAGCCCGACGGCTGGGCATCCCGATCATTCCACGCGGCGAACTGCTGGCCGAATTGATGCGGTTGAAGTATGGCATCGCGATTGCGGGTAGCCACGGGAAGACGTCGACGACTTCGATGACGGCGGCGATTCTGGCCTATGCGGGGCTCGACCCGACGGTGGTGGTGGGCGGCAAAGTGGGAACGTTAGGCGGCGGCAATGCGCGACTGGGGCAGAGCGACTTCCTGGTAGTGGAAAGCGATGAGAGCGATGGTTCGTTTCTGAAGCTCGCGCCGATTTTGGCGGTGGTGACGAATATCGACCGGGAGCATCTGGATCATTACCACTCGATCGAGGAGATCCGCGCCGCGTTCTGCGACTTCGTGAACAAGGTTCCCTTCTATGGTGCCGCGGTTTTGTGTTTGGACGATGAGAACGTGCAGCAAATCCTGCCCGACGTGAGGCGCCGGACGATCACCTATGGGTTCAGCGCTCAAGCCGATCTGCAGATTCTCGATGCCGACTGCGGCCATTTTGTTTCGAGTTGGAAGCTGCGTCTGCGCAGCGAAGACCTCGGCACCTTTCAAATTCGCGTGCCGGGCGTCCACAACGTTTTGAATGCAACGGCCGCGATTGCGCTCGCCGACGAGTTGGACGTACCGCACGATGTCATCCGCCGGGGTTTGCTTGAATACACGGGCGTTGATCGGCGATTCCAACTGAAGGGCATGGAAGGCGGCGTAACGGTAATCGATGACTACGGCCATCATCCGACCGAAGTCCGCGCGACGCTCGCGGCTGCGCGGCTCTGCAAGTTTGGGCGCATTCACGTAATTTTTCAGCCGCATCGGTATACCCGCACGCAGCACCTGATGGACGATTTTGCCCGCAGTTTCCATCAAGCCGAGGCGGTGTATCTGCTGGACATCTATGCGGCGTCGGAGGCTCCGATTACGGGCGTCACCGCGGAAGCGCTGGTCCGCCGCCTGCAGGATTTCGGGCACCGCGGAGCGCAGTATTGTGGCACGATTGAGGCGGCCACCGAGGCGGTCTTGGCCGCGGCACAACCGGGCGACCTGATCCTTACGCTGGGAGCCGGAAACGTCTGGCAGGCTGGCGACAAACTCCTGGCCCGACTGCAGTAAGAGGAAGAATTTCATGGCACGCAAACAGCCCTCTCCCGCCCCTGTCCGCACCGAAGATCGCCAAGCTCGCTATCGCACCGTACGCAAAGGTCTTGTTTGGGCCACGCTGTTTTCAGCCGCCCTGGTCGGCCTGCTTCTCGGATGGCAAGAGACGCAGAACTATCTTTTGCGCGACGCTCAGTTCCGCGTCGCGATGCCACCAGACTTGGGTGAAGAGAGTCCGAATCTCGAAATCCATGGGATCAAAAATGCGGCCCGAGCCCAAGTGGCCGCCCCGTTCAACTCCGACTACGGACGCAGCCTCTACATGGTGCCGATTCGGCAGAGGCGCCTGCAATTGCTCGAAAATCCTTGGATCGCCGAGGCGAGTGTGACCCGCGTTTGGCCGAATCGGGTACGGGTTCACATCACGGAGCGGGCACCGGTGGCGTGGATCCAGATTCCGAGCGAAGACCATTCCGCCAGACCGGCGCTGATCGATGGAGACGGCAACATTTTGCATCTGCAGCAGCCGGGAGACTTCAAGCTTCCGGTGTTGGCCGGGGTAACGCCTCGCCAGGGGGAAGAGGATCGCAAGTTGCGCGTCCATCGGTTCGTGAAGCTGCTGCAGGACGCTGGCCCGTTGGCCGAAAAAATATCTGAAGTTGACGCCACGGATCCGGGTAACCTTAAGGTGATGCAGGATGAAAGCGGTCGCGTCGTGACGCTCCTTTTGGGAGATCGGCAATTCAAGCGGCGCCTCGAGAAGTTCCGGTTAAGTTTCCCGGAAATCCAGAAGCGGGCTCCGGAGTCGAGTATCTTTGATTTGCGGATCGAAGGGAGTATCCTCTCGGTACCCCAAGAACCCGGCCAAGCCGAACAAATCATCCGGGTAGAGGTTCCACGTGGAGTCTAGCGGACCACTCCTGCGCGCCGGACTTGACGCGGGCAGCGTGTACACGCGCTGCGTGGTGATTGAGTGGATCAGCGGACGACCGCGCTTGCGCAGCGCCAGCGTCGTTCCCTCCCAGGGATGGCAGGACGGCCGGATTCGAAACTCCGACGCCGTGGCGGGATCCATCTCGGCCGCCGCCCTCTCGGCGGGTATCCGCGCGGGCATCTCAGTGGAAGCGATCACGGTTGGGTATGCCGATGCGTTTAATCAGATGGAGGCGTTGAACGCGGCGATCGAGCGGAGCGGTTTACGCGTGGCAGACTTCGCGGTAGAGAGCGAGGCGGCTCTACTGGCGACCACATCCGACTTGATGCGGCAAAGCGGAATCAGCGCGGCCGCGATCGGCGTTGACGCGACGGAGTTAGCCTACAGCGATTTGACGGGCGGTGTTCGGACCGCCAGCGTTGATGTTGGCTCGCGCGAATTTACGCAAGATATCGCCAGCCTGTTTGACCTGCCGATGGCCGAAGCCGAACATCTTAAGCTGGCCGAGGGGAGCGTTGGCCGACTCGGCGTAGAACAGAAGCCGACACCTTTGCAGGAGATCCTGGAGGCGCGAGCCGGACAGTATCTGCACATGCTTGAGTTTCGAATCGAAGAGCTCGCCGGACAGTTGCCGCCGCCGGGGGGACTGATCCTGACCGGGGGCGGCGCGTCCCTGCCCGGCTTGTGCGACTTCGCCGAAGAGTTGCTGCAATGTCCTGTGCGATTGGGCCAAGTGATCGGCGTGGCGGAATGGCCGCTCGAACTCTCCGCGCCCAGTTGGGCCGTCGCGGCGGGACTGGCGCTGTACGGAGGGATCGCCCATGGCTGGTAGCCGGGTCCGTTTGGCGGTCGGACTGGACGCCGGAAGTGCCTACACTCGCTGCGTGGTGTGCGTCGTCGAGGACGGCAAGATCCGCTTTTTGGGGTCGGGAGAAGTGGAGTCGAAGGGTTGGACCAAGAGCCGGATCGCGGACCGGGACGTGATGTCGGAATGCATCCGCCAAGCGGCCCGCGAAGCCGAACGGCAGGCCCAGATTTCGTTCGACGCGGCCGTGGTGGGCTTGGGCGGCGAAGCGGTGAAGGGTGCCAATGCGCGAGGCGTCTACGAGTTTGGGCGACCGCGCGAGATCGACGATTCGGACATGCGCTACGCCGTCGAATTGGCGTGCCGGGTGCGCCTGGAAGACGATCGGATTTTGCTGCAGGTGTTGCCGCAGGACTTCACGGTCGACGGCCGAACGGGAATCCTCAATCCGCGCGGCATCCGCGGTTCGCGCCTCGAAGCGAATGTGCACGTGGTGACAACCTCGGCGATCGACCATCAAGCGCTGGTCAGCGCGGTTCATCATGCCCATCTGGCAGTAGAGGAAACCGTGTTCGAGGCGATGGCGGCGGCCTATGCCTGCGTACTCCCGGAAGAGCGGGCCAAGGGCGTGGCGGTGGCCGACATCGGGCTGCATTCGACCGAACTGGTGATCTACGACGGCGAAGCGATGGTGCAGGCAACCAGCATTTCGGTCTCCGCCGACCACTTCACCCGCGATGTCAGCGCGGGCTTTCACGTCACCCACGACGACGCCGAGCGGCTTAAGATCGAATACGGCTGTGCGATCCTGGGCTTGACGGCGGACAACACTTATATTGAGGTGCCGTCAGCCGAAGGCAGGCCCGCCCGCGAAGCGCCCCGGCGAGAGTTGAACGACATGCTGGAAGCGCGAGCGCAGTTTCTGTTTGAGTACCTCCAGCACAAGGTGATTGAAGCCGACATGGATCGGTCTCTGCTGGAAGGCATCGTGCTGTGCGGCGGCGGTGCCAGGCTCAACGGCATGTGCGACGTCGCCGAACTCGTGCTGAATTGCCCCGCCCGCAACGGCCTTCCGGTCGGCATCCAGGACTGGCCGAGCCGGCTTAACAATCCGAGTTGGACCACCGCTGCCGGCTTGGCGATGTACTCCGGCCGCCTGAAACAACACCGCGACGGGCGGAAGCCCCGCCCCCCTTTTCTTAATCTTTTAATGCGCTAAGCGCGGAAGGTATCACCATGGCAGAACTCAAGTTTCAAATTCAGGAAGAGGCCGAAATCGGCACCCGGATCAAGGTGATCGGCGTCGGCGGCGGCGGCTGCAACGCCGTCGCCCGCATGATGAACGCCGGTATGCAAGGCGTGGAGTTCTACGTCCTGAACACCGACATGCAGGCGCTCCAGGCGTCTCCGGTGCCGAATAAGCTGCCGATCGGCGGTAAGATCACCAAAGGTCTGGGCGCCGGCGCGAATCCCGAGATCGGCCGCCAGGCGGCGATGGAGGACACCAACCGCATCATCGAGATTCTCGAGGACGCCGACATGGTTTTCATCACCTCCGGCCTCGGCGGCGGGACGGGAACCGGGGCCACGCCGATCGTCGCGTCGCTGGCTCGGGAGTTGGGGGCGTTGACGGTGGCCGTCGTCACCAAGCCGTTCAGCTTTGAAGGGCCGCGTCGGATGAAGCAGGCCGAGCAGGGTCTGGCCGAGATCGCGGGCGTCGTCGACACCGTCATCTCCATTCCGAATGACAAGCTGCTGAAGTTGGCGGGCAAAAACACGAGCTTCCAGGAAGCGCTGCAAATGGCCGACGACGTGCTGCGCCAAGCCGTGCAGGGCATCGCGGATATCATCACGACCCCGGGCATTATCAACCGGGACTTCTCTGACATCCGGGCCATTATGTCCGGCATGGGCTACGCGATGATGGGCACCGCGACGGCCACCGGCGAGGACGCCGCCATCGAAGCGGCGCGCCTGGCAATCAACTCGCCGCTGCTCGAAGAGGGCGGTGTGGAAGGCGCTCGCGGCATCCTGATCAACATCACCGGATCCAGTCGCCTGGGCCTGCTCGAAGTCAGCGAGGCGTGCACCCTGGTTCGCGAGGCGACGCAAAACGATGATGTCCAAATCAGCTTCGGCGTCGTCGCCGATGAGAGCATGGACGAAACCGTGAAACTCACCGTCATTGCCACTGGCTTCGAACGCCAGACCCTGCCCCAAATTCAACGCCGGAAGTCTGCCGGATCGCAGCCGATCGCCGTCGACCCGGCCCTGTTCATGGAACTTCCCACCCCGCCGCCCCCGATCGCGCCGATCGAGCGGGAGCCGTTCTCCGAGACCGAGTTGGACACTCCCGAAGCGGAATGGGTAGCCCCTCCGCAGGCCGCTGAGCCGGCCACGGCGGAAGCGCCCAAGCCCGCCGATCCGTTCGATGACGTCGACACCCCCGCGTTCCTACGCCGTGAACGCCGACTGTTCCGTTAACGCAGTACGCGCTCAAAAAACGCCGCAATCTTCGACAGGTTTTCCGCTGTTTGGAAGGCTGGCCCGCCGTGGCCGGCTCCGTGAAAGGTGGTCATTTCCACCGGCACGCCAGCCTTTTTCAGCGCATCCCGCAACAGTTCGCTCTGCTCGATGGTGACCAGCGGATCAGCGTCGCCATGCTGAATCAGAAAGGGCGGATCGTCCTTGGTCACATAGAAGATCGGGTTGGCTTTCTCCGCCAGTTCCGCATTCTGCTGCACCGGCCCTCCAAGCAGACGCGCCTCCGGAGCCTCTGGCGAGTCGTGATCCATCCGGGACGGGTACATCGACATGCGGCGAAGCGCGGTCGGCCCGAACCAGTCGACGACACCTTGGACCTTGTCCTCGCCTTCCCCTATCGTGCCGAGGAGTGCGACCAGGTGACCGCCGGCGGAAGATCCCCAGACGCCGATCTTCGTTCCGTCGTAACCGTATTTGCTGGCGTTTTTGCGCAGGAAGCGGATCGCCGCCCGACAGTCATCAATCTGCGCCGGCATCGGCGCGACTTGGCTCAAGCGATACCGGATGCTCGCTGCCGCGAACCCCTTGGGAACGAGTTGCAGCGATGGCGCATTCTCCTTGGATCCGTTCTGCCAGGCTCCACCGTGAATCCAGACGACCAGCGGCGGCGGCTTCGCGGCCTTCGACTTCGGAACGAACACATCGAGCAGCAGACCGGGAGCGTATTCTACGTTCAGGTGCGACTCAATGCCGTCCGGGATAGGCCGTTGCTGCGATGGTGGCGAGGCTTTCATCGCTCCTTCGGCGAACAACGCCGCCTTGCTGCCCTGCGGCATCGCAATGGATGGTTTGCCCTGCAGGAACCCTCGCGACCGCAGGAAGTCGTCGGCCAGATAGGTGGTCGACGCATGCCACGATCCATCCCCTCGATCGTTGAAGAAACCGTGCGGTTGACCCTTGGCGACGTACAGTTGAACCGGCAGCCGCTTAGCCTGGGCCTTTTGCCAGTAGGCTTGCGCCTCCGGGTACATCTTGTCGGCCGAACCGAAAAAGAGGATTGTGGGAGGCATTCCGGCCGCGGGTTCCGCCTGCGCCAAGCCACCCGGATTGAAGAGCACCATCGACGCCGGCCTGGCACCCTTGTCGAAAATCGACATTGCGCAGAGGCCGCCCGCCGATCCCCCGCCCGCCGACAACTTCGCCGGATCAATCCCCTGCTCTCCGGCGTGGGCGTGGAGCCAGCCGAAGGCGGCTTGGCAATCGATCAGAGCGTCTTCTTTGGTGGTGTTGTGTTTACTCTTCACTCGATATTCGGCGCTGGCGGCGACCATGCCTCGGCTAGCGAGATAGCCGGCCTTTGAATAAAACTGCTGTGTGCTTCCATTCAGAAAGCCGCCTCCGAAAAAGAACACAATGCCGGGTCGGGCATCGGTCGGTTTCCAGCCGTCCGGATAGAACACCGTCATCTTCAACTCGCCTTGCGGAGTCGCCCGATAGACGACCTCTTCCCGGGTGATGCCCCAGGCGATCCCGACAGCACTGAACAAACACAAGAGACGGATCATCCCGATACTCTACACTGAAGGATCGAATGGCTGAACCGGTATGGTCAAAATATATTCACCCGGAGACGATTCTTGAACAAGTTCAAAATACGGCTCCTTTCCTCGCCTCGCGCCTGCATCCCCTTCCGGGCCCACTGATCGCCATGGGCGGCCCGCCCGACGGATTCCTCAACGTCCTCGCCTCGGCCAAAGACATCGGAACGGTGGAGGACTACTTCGCCCTTTGCTGCTCCGCCCACCAGGCTACCGTTGCGACCTTTGTCCCAACCGATGTTGACAGCAAGATTCGAGGGATTCTCTGGAACGAGACGAGGAACCCAGAGGTATTGGGAAAGATGGCGAAGTTCGCCATGGAGATGCAACATTGGACGCTGGACGGGATTTCGCAACGAGTCACGATCGACCCCGAACTGGGCCGGGTCTCGGGCCACAACGGAGAGTGGTTTTCCGTCGCCAGCGGTGGACTGGGCCGGTTCCTCCAACTGGGGATGGACGAGCCGTTTACCGACCTGATAGACGCGGAACTGAAGCGCGAAGCGCAGGCGTTTCTCAACGCCCTACACACCCCCGGTCGCGAGATCGACACCATGCTGCTGGTCGTATCGATCACACACAACGTCGGAGACCTCGACCAGGGCATCGGCTTCTGGGAGGGTGCCGCTCTGCACTCGGAGCAAAAGCAGCGCTTCAATCGCCTGGCGCACGAAAACAAACTGGCCTACGGGGGCATCTTCCAGCACGTAGCCGGTCTGTACAAGGACTGCTTGAGCGCTGAAGGCCATCGCCACTACCCGCTCCGGCCAATCAAGCCGCTTCGCCAGTCCCCGACCCTGCTTCTGCCGCTCGGCCCCTTCTTCGATGAGTGGGGAGCGGTCATCGGCGGCAGTCCGCTGCTTACCGACAGCGACCGAGCCGAAATCCTGGACGCCCTGCTGAAAGGCTGCAAGAAAGTGGACAACCAGTTCGGGTATTTCCGTGCGATGGCAGGTTGGCAGAACGTTCAGGCCAATAGCTTCCAGCGGGCCGCCGACCGGCTTCCCGCCGGCAGCAAAAAGCTATTGAAAGAACCGCTCATGCGTCAGAAACTGGCCGTTCCCCGACGGAGTTTCGAATCGACCTACGTCAAGCGCGTCGAAGCTTTGCGCGCCAAGCTCCGCTGAGGCATGAGCCGGGCTCGCTCGGCGGGCTCGAGGTACCGCCACTTCCCGACGTTTAACTCGCCGATGCCCAGCGGGCCAATCGCCACCCGAACCAACTTCAACACCACAGAGTCGAGCGCCTCCACCATACGGCGGACCTGCCGATTGCGCCCCTCGGTGATCGTAATCTCGAAGTGCGTATACTTCTCGCTGTCCCGCACCCGCTTGACGAACGCGGGCCGCGTGGGGCCGTCATCGAGTCCCAGCCCGTCCCGCAACCGACCCAGGTCCTGATCGGAAAGAAGCCGATTTGCCTTCACAAGGTAGCGCTTGGCAACGTGGAACTCCGGGTTCATGATCCGCTCAGCAAACTGGGTATCGTTGGTGAGGAGAAGCAATCCACTGGTGTCGAGATCGAGTCGACCGACCGGGACCACGAACGTACCGACGTCTTGCAAGAGGTCGTAGACCGTCGGTCGACCCTCGGGATCCTTATACGTCGTAAGGTAGCCCTTTGGCTTATAGAGCATCAGGTAGACGTGCTCTTTCTTCTCGAGCGGCTTGCCGTCGAATTGCACCTTATCCAGCTCCATGTCGATCCAGTGGTCCGGGTTTTGGATCACCCGCTTATTCACCGAAACCCGCCCGGCACCGATCCAGCTTCGTGCTTCGGTTCTGGAGCCCAAGCCGGCCTTGGAGATCACACGCTCTAACGTTTTCAACGGTCGCTTCAATTCCCTAGTGTATCTTTAAGAACGATGCCATTCCGCGTTGCCGTGGTCCAAGCCGGTTCGGTCCCCTGGGACACCCCTGCCACCCTTTTACGCCTTGACCATTGGACCGGTGCCGCCGCCGCGGCCGGGGCCCAGATCGTCGTCTTTCCGGAGGCTTTCATCGGAGGCTATCCGAAGGGCCTCGATTTCGGCGTCACCGTCGGTCGACGCACCCCGGAGGGCCGCCAACTCTTTGCTCGGTACGCCGAATGCGCTCTCAACGACCCCACCCCGCTTGCCGCCGTAGCCGCCGCCCACAACGTATGGCTCGTCGGCGGCGCGATTGAGCGAGCGGGTGGCACGCTCTATTGCTCCGTTTACTACCTGGCACCCGATGGAACCGTCGCCGGGAAACATCGAAAGGTGATGCCGACCGCGATGGAACGGGTCATCTGGGGTTTCGGCGACGGGAGCACCCTAGGCGTTATCGACACCCCCCACGGTCGCCTCGGCTCCGCCATCTGCTGGGAAAACTACATGCCTCAACTTCGCTTGGCGCTTTACAGTCAGGGCATCCAGCTCTATTGCGCCCCAACGGTCGACGATCGGGAGACTTGGCTCCCCACTCTGCGTCATATCGCGATGGAGGGCCGTTGCTTTGTTCTCAGCGCTAACCAATGGCAACTCGAGGGCGAATGGGCGGCGATCCAAGGCGGCAGTGCGATCATCGGGCCGCTCGGCCAAGTGCTCGCCGGGCCCAAACGCGACGGAGAGGGCCTTCTGCTGGCCGACCTCGATCTCGCCTCGATCACGGAAGCGCAATTCGACCTCGATGTAACCGGGCACTATGGTCGCCCCGACCTGTTCGAACTCCGCGTCAACACCTCGGCGGCATCAGTCGGCGGTCGCTTCAATTTCACCGAACCCAAGGGCCTCACCGAACGCTAAGGCCGCAACCGGGCCAAAAGCTCCTGCGGCGAAAACGGCTTCTGGAGCACGGTGGCCCGTTCTCAGTCGCGCCGTCGGATGACCTCGCTGACGGATCCCATTCGGTGACGATCAAGGCGACCGACGCCAAGGGCAAAGTCAGATCCGCCAAAACATAGGCGTACGCGCCGGGTTCAAAGCGCTCCGTTGCCGAAGCAACGGTCTCCGTCCCCTCCGTTTCCATCCCAGCCCGTTGGAGATAACGAACCAGCAGGCGCAAGAGTTGGAGATCGTCTTCAACGACCAACACGCGTTGGACTCGAGTCTGTTCCGTCATCGCTGACGGTTCCTCCGGTCTCAGCACCTACTTCCCGAACGGAAGTGAATTCGGAACATAACTTAACCCGAACGTCACCCGGGTACCGCGGCGATCGAGCACCGAACGATCAAGCTTAAACTGGCGATACTCAACTCCGCCGGTGAATCCGATCTCGCGCGTGATCATTCTGGAAAATCGGAGCTGGGCGCTTTCATTAGTAAATTTTCCCAACGTTGTCCCAGCTCCGATTCCCGCGAGCTCCGTTCGGTTCACCCCAGCACTGAGGGTCCATTTCGCCTTCAGCTCGTAGTTCATCGACGCCGAATACGTTGTCGACAAGGACGTCAAGATCAAGCCGTTTCCAGGCTGGATACCGCGGTCGACGGCCACCGAATACAAGGTTCTTCGGAAGCGCTTTGTGACACTCGCCCCAAAACCCGGAGTCTTCTTCTTGCTTTGGAACGCTTCGGAGCCTTGATCGGTCCCTAGCAAGGCGGCAATCACGGGATCCAACGAAACCCGGCGGACGCCAATCGTCTGCACGTCGAATATAGATACTTGAGCCGTAGCAGACCAACCACGTCCGAATCCCCTTGTATAGTTCGCCGCAACGCCGTGAATATCCGACTCGCCGAACTGTTTTCCAAAGTCAAAATGGGAATAAATGTAGGTGAATCCTAGGGTCGACCGACGATTCAGACGGTAGCTGGCTCCCGCCGTGCCGCCGTACAAGTTGGTATCAGCCAAGGCTCGGGCCTGACGACGCACGATGCCGCCGTTGCCGCCAAACTGTAGTTGCCAACGATTGTTCAAAAGATAGCCAACCGACATGTTCGACTGGAGGAAGTAGATTCTGGTGTCGAACAGCTCGTTCACCGGTGTCGACAAAAACCCCAATGTGTCCGACTGGAGATTGATCGGATTCCCCAAAACTCGATTCGTGATACTCCCAGCCGTATTCCACACTAGGTCGGTCCGCTTGTTGAACCGTCGCGAGTACGCTAAATTGATGGATTGATTGGTTCCATTGAAATTTTTCACGTTCAAGAAGTGGGCGTAGTTGGCGATGTAGGAGATCCCCAAAACAGACCGCCGCAGTCGCTTCTGACCCGAAACGGTGAAGCCGCCTTCGACGCCGTAAGATCCTGCGGAGGGAGCCAAGTTCCCGTTGCTATCGGTCCGGAACGCCCCAAGAAGGGTGTCATAAGACCCGCTTACGCTCATTGAGATGGAAATGGGCACAGACTCAGCGCCGGCCAAGCCAACCCGAACCGAACGTCGATTCGTGAAGTCAGAGTTATCGGAGGAGGAATCCGTGCTGGAAGAATTCCCGACGGTTGAATCCTGCGCCCAGAGGGACGCGGCCACGGCACACACGGAGCATAGTCTGACCAAAACTTTCAAAACGCAAACTCCCTAAGGTAGGCATCGGCAGACTCAGGCAGAACCTTTAAGAAGAAGGAGCTTAGCCTTTCGCCCGATCACGAACAATCCCTATAACTTACCAAGAAAGTACCTTAGAACGCCAAAAAGGTATAGTACTCCTTTCCTAATTCTGCGAAACGCGTCATCATCGAGGCGAATCCCATCATGGCGAAACGTCAAATTCCCGCGAAAGGATCTCCCTCCCGGCGAAATCCCCCTTTGAACGGAGAACAAATGAAAAACAGAATCGTCCCCGCTGTACTCGCGGCCACCTCCCTGGTCGCTGCCGAACTCCCTGTAAAACGGGTCGTGCTCTACAAGCACGGCGTCGGCTACTTTGAACGTTCCGGAGAAGTCCCGAGCGGCCAAACCGCCCGTCTCGAATTTAAACCCAACGAGATGAACGACGTGCTCAAGTCGTTAGTCCTGGACGAACAGGGCGGCGGCCGCGTCACCGGAGTCCGCTACGATTCGGCCAAACCAGCCCGCAGTTCGCTGACCGTCGACAACGAAGTGGCCCTCGCCAAATTCCTCGACACCCTGCGTGGTGCCAAAGTGGATGTCGAACTCGTATCCGGCAAAATCTCCGGCGCCATTCTGAGCGGGCGCGTGGTCCCGGCGACCGACCAGAAAGTACAGCAGGAGCTGATGGTCCTGCTCACCGACGCGGGCGACCTCCGCACCCTGGATCTGGCAAGCGCCAACTCCGTCCGACTTACGGACCCGCTCCTTCAACTCAAACTCCGCGAGTATCTCCAGTCCATGGCGGGGCTGCGGACGCAGGAACAGCGCGCCGTTTACATCGACGGCGAATCCACCCGTTCCCGGCAGATCCGCGCCAGCTATCTACTCCCTACGCCAATCTGGAAATCCAGCTATCGACTCATCCTCGGTGCCGCCCCCATGCTGGAAGGCTGGGCGATCGTCGACAACACCACCGACAGCGACTGGACCGGTATCAGTCTCGCGCTCGTCTCCGGCAAGCCCGTCAGCTTCCAAAGCCGGCTCTACGACCCAAAATTCATCGAGCGCCCCTTCGCCGAACTCGCCGAGGAGCGCGCCGCCGCCCCCGAAGTCTACGCCGCCGGTCTCGGTGGCGGCGTCGGCAGCGGCGGGCCTCCGTCGCCCCCCCCGATGCCTGTTATGGCCGCACCGATGGCGAAACGCTCCATGGCCCGCGCTGAAATGATGGCTGACGCCGCCTTCGCCCCCGCCCAAAGCAACGTCGTCGTCAACACAGCCGGTCGAGACCTGGGGGAACTCTTCGAATACGCCTTCTCGACCCCCGTAACGGTAAAGAAGAACGAGTCCGCCATGCTCCCCTTTCTCCAGCAAAAGCTGGAAACCCGCAAGCTACTCATCTACAACGACGAGTCCCAGGCCAATCCCCGCACGGCCTCGGAAATCACCAACAATACCGGCAAAACGCTCGACGGTGGCCCCATCACCGTCTTCGACAACGGAGCCTACGCCGGCGAAGCCCTCGTCGAAACGGTCAAAGCCGGGGACAAACGGCTGATCTCTTATGGCATCGATCTCGGCACCCGCATCACCACCAACTTCGACAGCGAGCAGCGCCAAATCCGTGAAATCCGGGCGAATCACGGCTTCATCATCGCCAAAGCGAGCACGGAAGAGACCAAGACCTACACCATCAAGAACGTCGACCCGCGCGCCAAAACCCTCATCATTGAACACCCCCTCCGCGGCGGCTACAAGCTGATCGGCCTCACCCCCACCGAGAAGACCGCCACCGCTTACCGCTTCTCGCTAAACCTGAAGCCCAACTCCGAGGAGAAATTCGTCGTCAAGGAAGAGTACGTCTACGATCGGTCCTACGCCATCTCCTCCAGCACGCCGGACCAGATCAGCATCTTTCTGCGCAACCCGAACCTGTCGCCCGCCGGCAAGCAGGCGCTCGAAAGAATCCAGTCGCTGAAGAGCAAGATCGCCGAATCCGACCGCCGCCTGCGCACGACCGAAGCCCAGTCGGCCAGCCTCGAAAAGGACCAGGAGCGCCTCCGGGAAAACATTCGCTCGTTGAACTCGGTCAGCGGCCAGGCGCAGCAGGTCCAGCGCTACGCCAGCGACCTCTCCGCCCGCGAAACCAAAATCGTGGAACTCCGCGATCAGGCCCAGGCAGAACGGCAGAAGAAGGGTGGGTTAGAATCAGAGCTGAATGGCTTTCTGGCGACCGTTACCTTCTGAGGCTCCCCTTTGCGCATAGCGCTGATCGGCTACGGCAGTGTCGGGAAAGCGTTTGCGCGGCTCCTCGAAAGCCAACGCAAACGCTTTCCGTTCCGTATCACCGCAATCCAAACCCGCAAGGCCACCGCGTATGACCCCAAGGGACTGCCCGTCAGTCCCACCTGGGGCCCCGCGTCCACCGTCGACGAATTTCTCGACACTGCGCAGCCCGAGGTCGTCATCGAAATCACGTCGCTCAATCCGGTCGACGGGGAACCCGCCATCAGCCACATTCGTTCCGCCTTCGCCCGCGGCATCCCCGTCATCACCGCGAACAAGGGGCCCATCGCTCACGCCTATTCCGCCCTCCGCGCCGAAGCCGCCGCCCGCCACATTCTCTTTCGTTTTGAATCCACCGTCATGGACGGTTCGCCCGTCTTCAATATGGTGCAGCAGAACCTGCCCGGCATCACCATCAATGGCTTCAGCGGAGTGCTGAACTCGACGACCAAAATCGTTCTCGCCGAAATGGCGAAGGGCAACTCGCTCGCCGCCGGCATCGCCCTGGCCCAGGAAATGGGCATCGCCGAAACGGACCCGTCGTACGACATCGACGGCTGGGACGCCGCCGCAAAAACAGCCGCCCTCGCCAACGTGCTGATGGGCGCCGACGTCACGCCGCAAATGGTCGAACGCACCGGCATCGCCGACGTAACCCCGGCTCAGGTCCAGGAAGCCGCCGCCACCGGGTTCGTCATCACACTCGTCAGCCGCGCGACCCGTCAACCCGACGGCACGCTGCGGCTCAGCACCCAACCAGAGCGCCTGCCCGAAGACGATCTCTTAGCCAACGTCAACGGCACCTCCAACGTCCTGCTGCTGCACACCGATCTCATGGGCACCCAAGGCATCGTCTCCGTCTCCCCGGGCGTCGAGCAAACCGCCTACGGCCTCTTCTCCGATCTCGTCGATATCGCTAAACAACTATGAAACTCCTTCGCTTTCGCCACAATAACCAGATTCATGTCGGAGCCCTTACGCCCGAAGGAGTCCTTCCCTTCCCTTCGAACGACCTGCTGGCTTTGATCGAAGCCGGCGCCCACCCGGTCCAAGCCGGTGCCCCCATCCCCCTGGCCGATGTCACCCCGATCCTCCCCTATGACATCCCGCCCAAAATCTGGTGCATCGGTCTCAATTACCACTCCCACGCCCTCGATATCAACGCCGTGCAACCCGAACAACCAGGTAGCTTCATGAAGCCCGCCTCCTGCATGTTCGCGCCCGAAGGCGAGATCATTCTGCCTCCGCCCGCCGTCTCTGACGATGTCGACGCCGAAGGCGAACTCGCCATCATCATCGGCAAGAAGGTAAAAGGCCTCACCTCGCTCGACGAAGCGCAGGACGCCATCTTCGGCTACACCACCACTCTCGACCTCACCGCCCTCGACGTCCTCGCCAAGAACCCCCGGTATCTCACCCGCGCCAAGTCGATGGATACCTTCTTCTGCTTCGGCCCAGTCATCGTCACGAAGGACGAAATCGCCAACGTTGACGACCTCGAAGTCATCACCGAGCACAACGGCACCGTCTGGTCCCGAGACTACGTCCGCAACATGAAACACCGGCCGCTCGAACTGGTTCGTTTTCATAGCCAGGCGATGACGCTCTACCCCGGCGACATCATTTCCACGGGTTGCCCCAAAGGGGCCCGTATCAAATCCGGCGACACCGTTCGCGCGCGGATCGAAGGAATCGGCACGCTCGGCGCCTCGGTTCGCTAAACTACTCACCATGGCATCGGCTTTCCAACGTTTCATCCTGTGGGATTACCCGCGCGCCTCCTGGCAATACGACGTGATGGTGCTACTCATTGTGGCCTTCATCTTTTTTACGCCTCGAGACTTTTTTAAGGATCAGCCGCGCGCTGCCTCCATCGTCCTCCTCCCCAGCGAGGGCGCAGACGAAGTGTTCTACCTGGAACCCAATCTCCTTGCCAACCTCGACGATGCTGGCCGACGCGCCAAAGCGGCCGATCTGCTCAAAAACAAGGACGGCAAGAAGCTAGACCTCCAGCGCCTTACCCCGATCTACGACAGCGAAAACGAAATCAAGGGCTTCATGGCGTACACCCGTCTTCGGAAGTAGGTAACCGCTACCGCCCCGGAAACATCCAAGAGAGTGACATGCGACCGATCCTGCTCATTTGCGTTGCCGCCGCCAGCCTTACAGCCGCCGAAACACTGGACCAGCTGTCCGTCCGCATGGACGCCGCCGCGGCAGCGTTTCAATCCCTCACCGCCAAAGTCCGCAAAGTCACCTACACCGCCGTCATCAAGGACACCCAATCGGAGAGCGGCACGTTTACGCTGAAGAAAGTGAAGACCGGTGACCTCCGCGTTCGCATGGATATCACCCAGCCCGATACCAAAGCCATCGCCCTCAGCCGCAACAAGTACGAACTCTACCTGCCGAAAATTGCCACCGTGCAGGAGTTTGACCTGGGCAAGTATCGGAGCCTGGTCGATCAGTTTTTGCTCCTCGGCTTCGGAACCCCGACCCGCGAACTCCTCAAGAGTTATGACATGAAGGTGCTCAGCGCCGAAACCCTCGATGGCAAAGCGACCACTCGGATCGAACTGGTCCCGAAGTCCGCCAGCGTCCGAGAGCACCTGAAGCGCGTTGAAATGTGGATCCCGCTCACCGACGGGAACCCCATCCAACAGAAGTTCTTTCAGCCCAGCGGCGACTACTTCCTTTCGGCCTATACGGACGTCAAGATCAACCCGGCGGTCCGCGACGCCGAACTCGCCCTCAGTTTGCCGAAAGGCACCAAGCGCGAATTCCCCCAAAAATAGCTCGTCGCTTGCGATAGCCCCTCCGGGAACGATACCGTGTCAGGTATATGAAACGTCGGCACCTGCTGCAAACTCTCGCGGCAACTCCTGCTCTGCTACCCGCCCAGCAGACCAATCCGTCGCCAGATGAGAACGTCGTCCTCACTGTCGTCTCGCCCGAATCCGCCGGTCTGCCCGTGCGCCGCTTCTTCACCCCCGAACAGTTCGCCACCCTGCAAACGCTGGCCGATCTGATCGCCCCGTCGCTCGATGGCCGCCCCGGCGCCAAGGATGCCGAAGCCGCCGCCTTTCTCGACTTCCTGCTCGCGAAGTCGCCCCGCGACCGACAAGTGCTCTATCAACGCAGCCTCGACACCCTGAACCGCACCGCCCGGACCAAACATCAAAAGGCATTCTCCGAACTCGGCCCGACCGAAGCCAACGCCCTTCTCGCCCCCCTCAAGGTCAAATGGACCTATGCGGCTCCCACTGAGCCCGTCGCGGCCTTTCTGCGCGCCGCCAAAGCCGACATCATCCGCGCCACCACCAACTCGCGGGCCGTCGCCGAGGCCAACATCGCCGGCCGCCGCCGCGCGACCGGCTTGAACCCCTACTGGCAAGTCATCGAGTAGCGAAACGAACCCATGCCAACCTTCAACCACGACGTCGTCATCATTGGCTCCGGTGCCTCCGGCGGAATGGCCGCCTACATCCTCGCCCAAGCGGGCGTGAAATGCCTGATGCTCGAAGCCGGACCTATGGTCGACTTCACCCGCCATCGCTCGATGAAAGCGGTTTATGATCTGCCTTTCCGCGGTTTCGGCGAGCCCGGTCGTTTCCCCCACATCACCCAGGCTTCCGAATTCGACGCCAATCTCTGGACCGACGAAAAGAAGAACCCGTACTCCCACCCGGAGAGCGATCCTTACTACTGGGTCCGTATCCGCCTGCTCGGCGGCAAAACCCTGCGTTGGGGTCGGGCCTCCTGGCGGCTCTCCGACTATGAATTCAAGGGCAAAGATCACGACGGCTGGGGCGAAAACTGGCCGCTGACCTTGGCCGACCTCGCCCCGTTCTACGACCGCGTCGAACCGCTCTTCCGCGTCTCGGGCCGCAATGAAGGCTGGCCCCAACTCCCGGACGGCAAACTCCTCGCCGACGACTCCACCGAATCCCTCAGCATGGAGCGATTTCTGGCCAGCGCGAAAAAACTCGGCGTTCCCACCACCAAACCCCGTCGCGCCACCGGCACCCTCGCCAGCTCCGTAAATCTGCTGCTCCCCGCGGCCCAGGCCACCGGAAATCTCACCATCGTCCCCAACGCCATCGTTCGCGAAATCGGCGTCGACCCCAAAACCGGCCTCGTCAACGCCGTCCATTACATCGACCGGCGATCGAAGCGCGAATACACCGTCCCCGCGAAAACCCTCCTTCTCGGCGCGTCCACGCTCGAATCCACCCGCCTCCTCCTCAACAGTCGAAGCCGCCAATATCCCACCGGACTCGCTAACTCAAGCGGCGTCCTCGGCCATTATCTGTTTGACCAGTTCTACGTCAAAAACACCGTTACGGCGATCGTCCCCGAAGCGCGCGGCGGCAAGGGCCCGCGCAATCTCATGGGCGGCGCTGGCTACGTCCCCCGCTTCACCAACCTCAAACCCGGCAAACCGGAAAAGAACTACCTCCGCGGTTGGGCCTGGGACTTCGGCAGCGGCGGCACCCCTTCTCCCGAACTCTTTCCGCAGTGGGGCGACGAACTCGCCCGGACCATGGCTGACGTGCAGGGTGCCGGCTTCTCCATGACGACCATGGGCGAAAGCCTGCCGCGCTTCGAACACAAGCTCACCATCCATCCGACGCTCCGGGACGAATGGGGCATTCCGGCACCTCACATCGAACAGCGCTACACCGACAACGAGCACAACATGGCCAAGGACGCCATGGAAACCGGCGTCGCCCTGTGCGAAGGAGCCGGGTTCGAAGTCCTCGCCGCTCACTCCCAGATGGTCCCCCCCGGCGAATCCATCCATGAATTGGGCACTTGCCGCATGGGTGCCGACGCGACGAAGTCGGTCCTGAACTCGTTCAACCAGGCGCACGACGTCAAAAACCTATTCGTCCTCGATGGCAGCGCGTTCCCCAGCGGAGGCGTTCAGAATCCGACGCTCACGATCCTCGCCCTTACGGTTCGAGCCACCGAGTACCTCCTCGCCCAGAAAAAACAGGGCAAACTATAGGTATGCGTTTCCTTCTTGTTCCGGGCCTGCTTTTAGCCGCCCTGCTCATCGCTGAAGCTCCGGTCCCCGGCCCTGTCCAACCGATTCCCTATAGCCACGCCCTTCACGCCGGCAAGCTCCAACTCAAATGCGCCATGTGCCACGAGAACAAAGATCCCGGTGAAACGATGGGCATCCCCGCCGCGGCCAAGTGCATGATGTGCCACCAGGCCGTCAAAACCGACGCCGAACCCATCCAGAAGCTGAAAACGTTTTTCGAAACAAAGCGGGAGATCCCATGGGTCCGCGTCTATCAGATCCCCAGCTACGTCTTCTTCTCCCATCGCGCCCATACCGAGACCGGAACCACCTGCCAGGAGTGCCACGGCTCGGTCACCACCTCGGAGGTGCTCAAGCGGGAAACCGATATCTCCATGGGCGGTTGCATGACGTGCCACCGGCAAAAGAAGGCTCCACTGAATTGCACTTTTTGCCATGAACAGCGAAACTAGGTTACTCTTCTAAGGCGGAGTTGCATGATACCCAACACTTACACACTCACCCTACTCGCCCTTCTTCTCTCCATCGTGTGTTGGGGTTCTTGGGCGAGCACCCAAAAAGCAGTCGGCAAATGGCGGTTTGAGCTGTACTATTTCGATTTCGCGATCGGCGCTTTGCTGATGTCGCTGGTTCTCGCGCTCACCTTTGGAACCTTTAGCGACAACCTTACATTCGAGGACAACCTTACCATCTCCGGGAAGAGGCAAATGGCGATGGCGTTCTCCGCCGGAGCGATTTTCAATCTCGGGAACATGTTGCTGGTCGCTGCTTCGGCCATCGCCGGCATGTCGGTCGCCTTTCCCATCGCCCTGGGCCTCGCTCTTGTCGTGACGTCTGTCGTCGGCTACTTCACCACCGCGACGGCAAACCCCTCCCTTCTGTTCATCGGGATCGCGCTGCTGCTCGGCGCCGTCATCGCCGACGCCTTGGCGCATCGCCAACACACCATCGAAACCGCCGTTACCAAAAAGCATGGCGGGGGTATCAAAGGAATCCTGCTGAGCCTTTTCAGCGGACTCCTGCTGAGCGCCTTCCCTCCCGTCCTGGCGTCCAGCCGTGCTGGCGACATCGGCCTCGGCGTCTACGCCGCGATCGTATTCTTCGCCCTCGGCATTCTGTTAAGCAGCTTGCTCTACAGTCTTTACTTCATGAATCTACCGGTTCAGGGTGACGCTGTTTCGTTCAAACAGTACGGGAAGGGGACCATCGGCCAGCACGGCTGGGGACTCGTCGGCGGCGCCATTTGGTGCGTTGGCACCGTCGCCAACCTCGCCGCCGCCAGCGCGCCGAAAGGAGTAGGAATCGGCTCTGCTCTTTGCAACATTCTGGGTCAGTCAGCCGCCGTCCTGGCCGTCACATGGGGCTTGCTTGGATGGAAGGAGTTCGCCGGCGCATCCAGCGGAGTAAAGACGCTCCTGGCCGCCACACTGGTGCTTTTCTGCGCCGGTCTAGCCCTCCTGACACTCGCCTGAACCGGCCAATTCGACGGTGGCCGGTGGATCGCAGGATGCTACAATATGGATAATCCCTTAGATCACCTTTTTCGAATCTGAGGAGTCTCGACGCCTTCGGGCGCTAGGACATTTATGGACAAACTGGCGCAAAACATACAAGAAGCATTTCTCAACAACGCGCGCAAAGACAAAACTTTCCTCACGATTTACCTCATGAGTGGAGTGAAGCTTTCCGGTCGAATCAAGAGTTTTGATAAGTACTCCGTGGTGCTCGAATCCAATAATCAGGAACAACTGATTTTCAAGCACGCCATCTCCACGGTCGTAGTCTCTCGACCTGTTCACTCCCATGCCGCCTCCGCCCAAGCGGCCGCGGCCGCTGTCGGAGCACCCGGCTTCCCAGGGGAACCCAGCGAAGCTTGAGTCGTAACCTAGAGCTTACGCAGTCCGGCCCTGAGAAGACGATTCTGGTGTCCGTTGAAATTCGTCGACGGGCGAAGCGGGACTTTACTCCCGAAGAATCGCTCGAAGAGCTTCGCACCCTCGCCTCCAGCGCCGGGGCGGAGATCGTTGATGTTTATACACAGGTTCGCGACGTCGCCGACCGAGCCCACTTCGTCGGCGAAGGCAAACTCGAAGAACTCGCCGCTGCGGTCGAAGCCTGCAAGGCCGATCTCGTCGTCTTCGACAATGAGCTCAGCCCCACCCAGCTCCGCAACATCGAAGCCAAGCTCGACACCCGCGTTGTCGATCGAACCCAGCTCATCCTCGATATCTTCGCCAAGCGGGCCCGCACGCGCGAAGGCCAGCTCCAGGTCGAGCACGCCCAACTCAAGTACCTCCTTCCTCGGCTCTCCGGAAAAGGAATCGCGATGTCCCGCCTCGGCGGCGGCATCGGCACCCGCGGCCCCGGCGAAACCAAGCTGGAAATCGATCGCCGGAAGATCAGCCTCCGGATCACCAAAATAGAACGGGCTCTGGAAACGGTTCGGAACACGCGCCTCGTCCAGCGCAGCCAGCGCCAAAGCGTTCCGCTGGCCACCGTAGCCCTCGTCGGTTATACCAACGCCGGCAAGTCGTCGCTCTTCAATCGGCTCACGAACGCCGGCGTCTTCGCCGACGCCAGAATGTTCGCGACCCTTGATCCCACGGTGCGCGCCGTCCAACTGCCC
>JAPKZA010000403.1 GCA_026394015.1 Acidobacteriota bacterium | reverse complement strand
TCGCTGCAAGGAGCGCTTTCATCGACGTAATCTCCCAGTGTATCGCAACATGTTTCTACCCCGTTGCCGAAGTTAACGCAGCGCCTCAATCCACGCCGCCGCCAGCCCGCCCACCGCCAGAAACGACCCGAACGGAATCTCAAACTGGCTCCCGTCCTCCCCCTTCCATTTGATGAAGATCAATCCTAAAACCGAACCCAGCACCGAACCAATCATGATCCCCTCCAGCATCGACATCAAACCCAAAAACGAACCCATCATCGCCACCATTTTCACATCCCCCATCCCCAATCCCTCTCGCCCGCGAAACCACTCATACGCCCATCCCAAACTCCAAAACGCCCCATAAGCCAACAACCCCGCAAACGCCGCCTCCGCCACCGATATCCACGGCGGCGGAGTCTCCACCGGCAAAAACAACATCGTAAACCCCATCGGCAAGGCAAGGAAATACGCCCACACCAGCCCCGCCACGAACCCGCCCTTCGTAAACTCGTCCGGCAAAATCCGCTCTTCCCAATCCGTGAAAAACAGCCCAATATTCATTGCACTGAACATCATTAACTTCCCCGCATACAAATTCAGTCCAAATTTCAACGCCGTCAAAAAGAACATTACACCACAAAGCAACTCTACCAGCAAGTACCGAATCGGAATCTTTTCCCGACATCCCCGGCACCGCCCCCGCAACAGCAAGTAGCTCAGAATCGGAAGGTTGTCATACCACGCAATCATCCGCTCGCAACCAGGACAATAGCTCCGCGCCGGCGAGATCACCGACAAATCCCGCGGCAACCGATAGATGCAAACGTTCAAAAAACTGCCGATCAACGCGCCGAGCAACCCGGCCACCAAGGCTTCCATCATCGAACCAGCTCCTCATAGATCTTCAACGTCGCCGCCACCATGTGTCGCAGCAGGAACCGCTCCCGCACCATTTCCCTTCCCCGGCCACCGCCCCCCGAATCGCCGCCACCGTATTTTCCACTAAAACTCCCGTCTCCCCATCCTTCACAATCTCCGGCAACCCACCCACCCGCGACGCAATCACCGGGACCCCCGCCGCCATCGCCAGCAGCGCCGCCGACCCCAACCCCTCCTGATGCGTAATGTACAAAAGCGCCGACGCCGTTGCCAAATCCCGCCGCAAGTCGCTCGTAAACGTACACTCCACGCCAGACTCCCGAATCAACGCCGAACCCTTCATCGGGTCATCGGAAGCCACCGCGATCACCGGCCCCGTCCGCGTCGAACGCGGCATCTCCGCCACCCCGTCGTACACCACCCGAATCCTCCCCTCCGCCACCCCCGCCCGCCGCAGCTCCTCCGCCACGGCTTCCGAAACCGCTATATAGCAATCGGCCAACCGATACTTCCAGGCGTTCTTCACCGGAAACGCCACCCGCCGCGCCACTACTAACGGCCGCCGCAGCGTCAACGCTGCCAGCGAATGGCTCCGCGCGTCATGGGCATGAAACACGTCCCCCCGCTCCTTCCACGCGCTCGTAAAACTCCGCACCGGAATCTTCACCTGTCGCGCCAGCGGAGCTTCCACCCGTGCCAGCAAAACCTGCTCATGTCCCGCCACGGCCAACGCCTCAATCAACTGCAAAACCTGCCACTGCCCCCCTCGCATCTCCCGGCCGCTGTCGAGGTGGATAATCTTCATTGCAGCTTCGCCGCGATGTCCTTGGCGATTGCTCCCCCATGGAACCGCCCGTTCTCAATGAATATCTCGTTGGTATGCACCCCGGCCACCACGACCCCCGCCAAATACATCCCCGGCGTCTCACTCTCGTACGTCTCCGAGTTCACCGTCGGCCGCCCCGTCTCCGGGTTCAGCGTAATCCCATGCGCCGCCATGAATGCAAAATCCGGCCGGTAACCCGTCATCGCGAACACAAAATCGTTCTTCAAAATCACCGGCCCCTCCGGCGTCTCCAGCTCCACTTCCCCTTCCCGAATCGCCCTCACATGCGACGAAAAATACCCCTTGATCTCCCCATTCTTCAGCCGATTCTCAATGTTCGGCTTAATCCAATACTTTACGTGTTTATGCACCTCCACCCCCCGGTGCACCATCGTCACTCGCGCCCCCGTCCACCAAAGCTCCAGCGCCGCAATCGCCGCCGAATTCTTCGCCCCCACCACCAGCACATCCTGGTTGTAGTAAGGGTGGGAATCTTTGTAGTAGTGGATCACCTTCGGCAGCTCCTCGCCCGGCACGCCCAGCAAATTCGGGATATCGTAATACCCCGTCGCCAGAATCACCTTCTTAGACGCATGCCCACCTTTAGAAGTCTGCGTCACAAAAGCGCCATCGCTCCCCGTGATCTGTTCCACCCGTTCATACTGCCGAATATCGAGCCCGTAGTGGTCCGCCACCCGCCGATAATACTTCAACCCCTCCACCCGGTTCGGCTTATCGTTCAACGACGTCATCGGAATGTCGCCGATCTCCAGCAACTCCGGCGTCGTAAAGAAGACCATATTCTGCGGATAGTGAAACAAAGAGTTTACGACGCAACCCTTCTCGATCAGGACCGCGCTCACCCCCTGCTTCTTCAGCTCAATGCCGCAAGCGAGGCCCGTGGGCCCCGCTCCGACAATGACCACATCGCTCACAGCGAGCCTTCTACCGCCGCGTAAACGCTCTCCAGCGCCGCATCGAGCGCCGCAGCATCCTTGCCCCCGGCCTCCGCCAAGTCCGGTCGGCCTCCGCCCTTGCCACCCACCGCCTGCGCCACCGGGCCAATCAACTTCCCGGCATGGACCTTGCCCGTCAGGTCCTTCGTCACCGCGCTCACCAGCGCCACGTTCTCGCCGTCCGCGGCGCCCAGCACAATCACCGCCGACTTCCACTTGTTCCGCAGCGTATCGGCCAAGCTCCGCATCTGGTCCCGATCCAACCCGTCCACCCGCGCCGCCAGCACCATCGCGCCCTTCATCTCCCGCGCCAGCGTCTCCACCTGCCCCGACTTCGCCTGCGCCATCTGCTGCTTCAACTGCTGCAGCTCTTTCTCCAATCCCCTCTGATGCGCCAGCATCTTCTCCACCTGCTCCAGCAACTCCGGCTCACTCGCATGCACCGCCTGCGCCACCCGGTTCAACGAAGCCGTCGCCGCCTGGAATCGTTCCAGCGCCGCCGATCCCGTTATCGCTTCAATCCGTCGAACACCCGCCGAAATCGAGCCCTCATACACAATCTTGCAAAGCCCAATATCGCCGGTCCGCGATACGTGCGTCCCGCCGCAAAGCTCTTTGCTGAAGCCCGGCACCTTCACGACGCGAACCTTCTCGCCGTACTTCTCGCCGAACAGCGCCATCGCCCCAGTTGACAGAGCGTCATCCAGCTCCATCACATCCGTCGAAACCGCGGTATTCCGCATGATCTCCTCGTTCACGATCCGCTCGACATCGGCCACTTCCTCAGCATCCATCGCCGTGTAGTGCGCAAAGTCAAACCGCAGCCGGCCCGGGTCGACAATCGATCCCGCCTGCTTCACATGCGAACCCAACACCTGCCGCAGCGCCGCGTGCAGCAAGTGCGTCGCCGTATGGTTCCGCATCGTCGACGACCGCGTCACCGTCTTCACAGCGCCTTGCAACACCGCTCCCACCGCTAGCGGAGCCAGCGTCGTAATCCGATGCACGCTCAACCCCGGAATTGCCGGATACGTCCCCGAAACCGTCGCTACGGCTTCGCCCTTCACGAGCCATTCACCCTGGTCGCCCACCTGCCCGCCGGACTCGGCATAGAACGGCGTCTGGTCCACCACAAGCTCCGCCGCCACCCCGGCCTCGACCGAATCCACCTGCTTCTGGTCCACCAGAATCGCCAACACCTTCGACGATTCACTCGTCAAACTCTCATAGCCCAAAAACTTCGTCCGCCCATGGACACTCTGCACCTGCCCATACACCGGTGAAACATGCGCCTTCTCGGCGCCTTTCCACGACGCCCGCGCCCGCTCCCGCTGCTTGTCCATCTCCGCTTCAAAGCCCGGCCCGTCAATGCTCAGCCCGAACTCCCGCGCCATGTCTTCCTGCTCGTCCAGCGCCAAGCCATAGGTATCGTAAAGCTTGAACGCCGCCGCGCCCGGCAGCAACCCGCCCACAGCCTTCTTCGCTTCATCCACGAAGATCCGCTCGGCCACCTGATACGTCGTCGCGTACCGGTGCTCTTCTTCTTTGACGACCCGCGTCACCCGATCAATATTCTCAGTCAGGTCCGGATAAGCCGGTGCCATGAACCGCGCCACAAACTGCGTCAACTGATGGAAATACGTATCCTGCACGCCCAGCAGACGAGCGTTGCGCAGCGCCCGCCGCATAATCTTGCGCAGTACATAACCCCGGCCTTCGTTCGACGGCACGACGCCGTCATGAATCAAAAACGCCGCCGCCCGCGCATGGTCCGCGTTGATCCGCAGCACGGCCCCGGTCTTGGCATCCCGCGCCGGGTCCACTTTAATCATCTCGGCCAAGTGGTCGATGATCGGGCTGATCAGGTCGCAATCGTAGTTCGAAAGCTTCCCCTGCATGATCGCCGCCAACCGCTCCAGCCCCATGCCCGTATCAATCGAAGGCCGCGGCAGCGGATTCAAAATCCCGCTCGCCGACCGGTCGTACTGCATAAAGACAAGGTTCCAAATCTCCACGAACCGCCCCCCGCCGTCGAGCGGAAACGCTTCCCCTTCCCGCCCCGGCTCCGCCCCTTCCGGGCCCAGGTCGTAGTGGATTTCTGAGCACGGCCCGCACGGCCCCGTATCGCCCATCTGCCAGAAGTTATCGGCTTCGTCGAGTCGGAAAATCCGGCTCTTCGGAATGCCGGTCACTTTCTGCCACAGCTCTTCGGCCTCGTCGTCTTCACGGAACACGGTCACGTAAAGGCGCTCTTTATCCAGGCCGTACTCTTTCGTGATCAACTCCCAGGCGAAGTCGATGGCTTCGGTCTTGAAGTAGTCGCCGAACGAGAAGTTCCCGAGCATTTCAAAGAACGTGTGATGCCGCCGGGTATAGCCGACGTTTTCGAGGTCGTTGTGCTTGCCCCCTGCCCGGACGCATTTCTGCGACGTGGTGGCGCGCGAATAATCGCGCTTCTCCATGCCGAGGAAAATGTCCTTGAACTGATTCATCCCGGCGTTGGTAAACAGCAACGTCGGATCGTTGGCGGGAACCAGGGAAGAAGATCGCACTACGCGGTGTCCGCGCGCTGCAAAATAGTCTAGAAACTTTTGACGAACGTCGTGGCCAGTCATGAGGGTTTAACCCTCTATTTTGACACGACCGCGCTACACCTCGAAGATCTGTTGCGGAGTCAGGTTGATTCCGAACTCTGGAATCTGCAACGACCGCACTTGATGCAGTCCATCTGAGTCGAAGACGTAGAGCGCTTGCAACTCTGGATCCACCACCCAGGCATGCGCCACGCCAAAATCCCGATACTCGCGCAGCTTGCCCACAACCGCGGTCATTCGATCATCCAAGGACAAAATCTCGATCACCACATAGGACGGATAGTCCGGGTACGGCATCGTTGGCCTTCCCTGGTGAACGGAAACGTCGGGAATGCGAATCAACCCGGGACGGAGGACATGCGACACACTAATGGACGGAAACAAGGAGTGGCTCTTACTATAAGGCATGAAAACTGCCGCCATGGCCCCTTGCATCATCCCATGGCGAAAGGTCGGCGTTCCCCGCTCTAGCACCTCGCCGTCCCGAAACTCCGGGACTGGGGCTTCGTGCGTGGTTCGCCAGTACTCAACTTCCGCCATAGTCACTTCTCGAAGATCTGCGCCGACGAAAAATTGATCCCAAACTCCGGAATCTGCAACGACCGGACCTGATGCAGACCGTCCGAATCATACACGTACAAAGTCTGGTCGTCTGGGTCAACCGCCCAAACATGAGCTGCACCGAATGATCGATACTCTCTCAGCTTTTGTACCAAATCTCCCATTCTATCATCCGGAGACAGGATTTCTATTGCCACGTACGGTGCGGAATCAGGATGTGCCTCAACAGGCATCCCCAAGTGAACGGCCACATCGGGAATCCGAACCAACCCCGGACGCACCCGATGCCGCGCCTCGCTCGATGGATACAAGTTGTGGGACTTCATCAACGCCAGAAACAGGGCTCCGAGTCGGAGTTGGATCAGGCCATGCAGGTAAGTCGGCATACCTCTCTCCACCACCTCCCCATCCTTGTATTCGCAGTCCGGCCCTTCGAAGCTCGTCCGCAGGTACTTCTCTTCCGTGATGAGGGTCTTCGTTGCCATCCGTCTTGACCTTACCAAAAAAAACGGCGGCCCACAAAGTAGGCCGCCGTCCATCCTAAGGGCTACGCTTTAGAAGTCGTAGCGCAAACCAAACTGCATCACGCGCGGCAGAGTCAACGTATCCGTGTACTTGCCGAACGAACCCAGACTGCCAAGGTCGGCCGAGGTGAAGAAAGGGTCAAACCGGGTCGAGTTCGTCACGTTGAAAACCTCCCAACGAACCTGCAACTTATGGTTCTCGCTCCAGGGCATGTTGAAGCTTTTGCCCAAGCTCAAGTCCAGGTTGAAGTTGCCATCGCCGCGAATCTGGTTTCGCCCGCCAGCTTGTCCCGGCATCGTGTAATCATAAGCCGCGATTGCTTTGGCCGGATCCGGGAATAGATTAACCCCACCCGTACCTCCGGGAGGCGCTGGCGCGTTACGAGTTGTCCCCACCACCGGTGTAGAAATCGCCGTCGCATTCCCGGTCAGATTCCAATTGGTCGGCCAGAACCGTCCGTTGCCCACCCCGGTCGGCAAGCCAGTTGATTGCCGGTACAGCCCGCTCAACTGCCAACCGCCCACCACTGCGTTCATCAAGCCACCCTTGTCGAGGAGCTTCTTGCCTTTGCCCATAGGCAAACCGTACACGAAATTGGCGTTCCACTGATGGCGGGTGTCGTAGTCAGAAGGTGCCCGGAACTGCCGTCGGTCAAACGCATTTATGATCACGCCGTTAAACCCCGTCGTACTCTCCGGCCGCGAGGCCAAATCTATTGATTTCGACCAAGTGTAGTTGAACTCCAATTGATCACCCGACGAGTAACGCTTCCGAGCTGTCCATTGCATGGCGTGGTAACTGCCACTCCCTACCGACCGCAGAGTCTGGAGATAGCTAAACTGCCGGTTGTAGAACGCGTAGGGACCAAATTTACTGCAGCTCGGCCGACACTCTACGTCCATCTCATACAAGGCGTAAGAGTAGTCAGGAGCGTTATTGGCAACGCTCTGATACGCCCGCTGCGTGGCCGTCAATGTCGCATTGGCGGCCCCTGGGAAGATGTTCTCCCAGAACGGCATCCGACCCACCGACGCCACGGGCGTGTTGGCATTCGCCAACCGAGCCAGCGCCGTCGCTGCTTCAAAATATGTCTGACCGCTCGCCGGATCCTTCAGATTCGTCGGCATCGAAATATCTTCGTTGATCAACGACCGCCGCGATAGACGACCCACATACGATCCTTGCAGGAAAACTCCACCCTTGAACTCCCGGCCCACCGAAAAATTCATATTCATCGTATATGGCGGCAGTAATCTGTCACCAGCCGCCGGGGCAGCCGGCAGCACCGAGGCCGGAATAGAATTCAACCCCGTGAAGCGAGGTGCTGTCGACAAAGTCAAGCGTGCCGAAGGATTGGACAAACTCGTCGCCAAGCCCAGCGCCGAAGCGTCGTAGTTGGTTATCAACCCGCTACCCATCACGTCGTAATACATGCCCCATCCCGCCCGCACCGAAGTCTTGCCTTCACCGCCGAACAAGAACTTCGATAGGCCGCTCCGGCCCTCCGGAGACCACGCTAACGCAAACCGCGGAGCGAAATTCTTCTTGTGAAACGGATAAAGGTCTCGCCCACCCGGCTGCTCTTTCAACACATAGGTCACCGGGTTCACCAGGAACTGCGGCGCTCCCACGCTGGCCAACGCAGTACGCGTGTCGAAGAAAGTGGAGAGTGATTCCTTCGCCACCGTCTGAATACCGTTAGCCTCGTAAATAGGCGGCATCAGTGAGTAGCGCAACCCATAGGTTAACGTCAGCGAGCGCGTCATCTTCCACGTATCCTGCGCGTAAAATTCGTACTCCTCGGCGTTGAACTGCCGCAGCACCGGCGCACCGGCCGGCAGGGCAGAGCCATCCTTGTTGTAGTTGTAGTTCGCCGTACCCTGGCTCACCACCCCCAACACCGCCATCGCAGCGTCTCGATAAGCCACGCGAGCCGTCGACCGGATATCGGTACCCAGCGGCGCTTCCAACTGATTGCCGCTACCGGTCAGCCAGGACGCATTGGTAAAAGCTGTCGAAAACGAATTCGCGTAGTTCGTCCGATTATTCCGAATCACTCGCATCACGCCGCCCACGCGAATGTCGTGCTTGCCCTTATTCCAGCTAAAATCATTGGCGATCGTATGGACCGGTGTCGTTCGAATGAACGGACGATTTGTCCCGTTGAGCGCCGTAATTGTCCGGAAGGTCGTAAACGGCAGCAGCGAAACACCCGAGTTTTCCAGGCCCACCCGGGTCAATCCCCAACGGAAATTATTCACGACGTTTGCCGTCAACACGCTCGTCAAACCAATGGCCATTCCCTTCGTATTCGACAGGTTCGTGTTGTTCGGTGCCTGGCCCGGAAACTGCGGCGTCGACGTGTCTTTGTCGTCCTGCAAATTGCCGCGAACAAACAGGTTATGTTTACCGGCCCCATCCACGGCATAGTCCAATTTCGCAACGTAGGTCGTCCAGTCGAGCTTCACCGGAGCATTAAACCGAAAGCCCGAGGTGTTGATCGCGTCACCCGCCGCCGAATCGTTTGGCAAGGGATACGCCCTCAAAACGTTCAGTGCCGCCGTGCTCGGTCCAATCTGCAACGGGTCTATCCGAGTCCGCATGTCGGCCGGGCTCAACGTCGCGATCGAACCGTCAGGCCGAATGTACTTTACACTCCCTTCGCGTAATGACGCCGTCGGCACAGTTCGCAGCACCGAATCCTCCCGCCGATCTTTCCGGCCCTCATAATTCCCAAACAGGAATAACCGATTTTTAATTAAGGCTCCGCCCAGCGACGCACCGTAAATGTTCCGGTTCAACTTAGCCAGCGGCACACCGTTCTGATTGTTAAAAAAGGAATTCGCGTTGCTGAACTTGTTCCGCACAAACCAGTAGCCCGACCCATGCAGATCATTCGTACCGCTCTTGGTCACCAGCGAAATCTGCGCGCCCGACGAACGGCCCAACTCCGCGTTCGCATTCGTCGTCACCACCCGGAACTCCTGCACGCTATCCAACGTCACCCGAAGCACGCTCGTAAACGGGTCGCGATTCTGCTGGTCGTTCACGTCCACCCCGTCCAGCGTCACATTCGCCTGGTCGTTCTTGCCGCCGTTCACGTTGCCGCCACGGTAGCTATTCGGAGCGTTCGCCCCCGCAAACGTCACACCCGGCTGCAACGAAAGCAACCCGGCCACGTTCCGCGCTTCAAACGGCAACTGCAAAATCGGCTTCGTCCCAAAGTTATTGCCCAGCGAGGCATCCGCCGTATTGATCTGAATCGACTCCGCCGACACCGAAATCGTCTCCGTCATCTGGCCCACTTCCAAACGCACATTCACCGTCGCCGGGGATCCCACCAGCAACCGCAAGCCGTTCACCGCCTTCGAAGCAAACCCACCGGCTTTCACCGACAAATTGTACGCCCCCGGTGGCACCTGCGAAAAAGAGTACAGGCCAGCGGCGTCGGTCTTACCCTCGCGCTTCAATCCCGTCTCGCTGCTGCTCAATTCGAGCGCCGCATTTGGCACTACCGCGCCCGTAGGATCGGTAACCACGCCCGCCAGTGACGAGACTGACTGACTGGGCAAAAACACTGGTGGTACCTACCGCCAGTAAGCCAACGAGGGCTAACCATGGTCTTTGCATCTAAAATTTCCCCTTAAGACAATTGAGTGACAACCGAACCGGAATTGGTTGCAGTTTGGCAAAACCCCGCCCAGGAGTCAAAGGGTACCCTTCCCTACCGCGCTTCACCCCAGCCCGATACCCTTTCACCCCAGTGCACACGCAAGTGCTAGAAGAATAAACCCTTATCCCTCTCACCACCACAACTACGTGACAAAATCAAGTCCTCTTATGAATTTTTTTTATGGGTTCAGTTCGTTCAAAATCTGCCGTACCGCCGCCCCCGGATCCCCCGCCCGCGTCACCTGCCGACCCACCACCAAATACGTCGCCCCCGCCGCCATCGCCGCCGCCGGTGTCGCCACCCGCTTCTGATCCCCTACCGCCGCTCCCGCGCTCCGTACACCCGGCGTCACCAACACCTTCCCCGGCCCCACCTGCACCCGCAACGCCCCCACTTCCAGCGGCGAACACACCAGCCCATCCACCCCCGCCGCCATCGCATTCCTCACCCGCACCGCAAACAACTCCGCCAACGAACACCCATACCCCATCGCCGGCAAATCGCTCTCCGCAATACTCGTCAACACCGTCACGCCCAATAGCTTTAAAGCCGCATCCCCCCGACCCTCCACCGCCGCCCGCATCACCTCCGGCTCCGCATGCACCGTCAACAAACTCACCCCGCTCTTGGCGACTTGCTTCACCGCCCGCTTCACCGTCTCCCCAATGTCATGAAACTTCAAATCGAGAAATACCTTCTTCCCCCGACCCAGTAGTTCCTCCACAAACCCCATCCCCCCCACCGTATACAGCTCTAGTCCGACTTTATAAAAGTCGATCTCCACCGCCGTAGCGTCCACAATTCCCCGCGCCTCCGCGGTCGTCTCACAATCCAGCGCAATAATGATCGGATTCATTCGATTTCTAATAGCGTAGCCCGCTTCTCGACCACCCGTCCCATCCGATACGCCCCCGCGTACAACTTCTCCATCTTCGCCGCGTCCGCCTCCGGCATCGCCATCAGCAGCCCGCCGGAAGTCTGCGGATCATACAGCACCGCCCCCGCCTCCCCCGTCACGTGCCCCGCCACAAACTCCCGATTATTCCCCAATCCCCCCGGCACCGCCCCCGCCGCCACGTACCCCGCCACCCCCGGCAGCAACTCCAACCGGCCGCTCTCAATCACCAGCGTCACCCCCTCCGAAGCCGCCGCCATCTCCCGCGCATGGCCCAGCAACCCGAACCCCGTCACGTCCGTGCAGGCATGAACTTCGCACTGCAACATCGCCGCGCAAGCCGCCCGGTTCAACGTCGTCATCGATTCCACCGACGCCGCCACATCCCCCTCGCTCGCCAGGCCCTTTTTCAACGCCGTCGAAACAATCCCCGTCCCCAGCCGCTTCGTCAAAACCAGCACATCCCCCTCCCGCGCCCCGCCGTTCGCCAACACCCGTGCCGGGTGCACCGTCCCCGTCACCGCATACCCAAACTTCGGCTCCGCATCCGCGATCGAATGCCCCCCGATCACGCTGCACGAAGCCTCGATCATCTTCTCCGCCCCGCCCTGCAACACCGCCCGCAGGTCTTCCAAATCCCCGTCCCGCGGCCAAGCTAAAATCGAAAGCGCCGAAATCGGCACCCCGCCCATCGCATAGACATCGCTCAGCGAATTCGCCGCCGCAATCTGGCCGAACGTATAAGGATCATCCACGATCGGCGTGAAGAAGTCGACCGTCTGCACCAACGCACACTCCGGCGTCAGCACGAAGACCCCGGCGTCGTCCGACGTCTCGAAGCCAATCATGACTCGCGGATCAGTTTGCCGCGGCAGTCCAGCCAGCACGTAGTCCAAAACCTTTGGACTCAATTTGCTCGCTCAACCAGCCGCTTTCACATGCGCCGTTAATTTCTTCAAGGACACTAAACCCTAGTCTACGACGCACCGCGCCCCGGTCTTCTTGCAGAAGCTCAGCGCCGAGGCGTCTGGCTTCAAAATCGTGATCCCGCTCGCATCGATCTTCTTCTCGACAAACAGCCGCGCCAAGTCGAACTTTAGCCAATGTTCCAAGACGACGGGGTCCGTCTCCCCCGTCCCCCGGTGGAACAGCGGCCGCTCAAAACCCTCCGGCGTCGGCGGACCGAACTGATACTCCATCGACCCCCAAACGCCGTAGTGCGGGTCGATCACCGAATCCTGTAGCGCCCATTCGGCGATGGTGAACTCCGGAATCGTCGGATGCGGCAACCGTTTTCCATTCGCATCGAGAAAAATCTGCCCCGGCCGCCGCGTCAAATCGACCCCGTAAAAATTCGAAAAATCCAGCGCCGCCGGAGCCTCCACCGTCACCACCCGCCCCTTCTGCGGGTCTTGCTGAATCCGCCAAATCTTCGCCCACTCGGCCACCGCCGGCCGCCCCGACCGCCCCAAACTCCGCCCCGAAACCGGCTCCAACCGCGCATCCCAAACCCGTTCCTCCGCCGGATCCACTCCCACCTGCCGCTGCGTCTCACTCCGCGCCACTACCGCCCCGTCTTTCACCAACACCACATTCCACACCCAATCCCGCTTCCCCGCCCCCCGAAACGAACCCGGAAACCCAATCGCCAACGGATCGAACGCCACCGTCGTCCCCGCCTGCCAATCCATCACCTCCCGCGCCCCAATCCAAACCAAATTCGGCCCTTTCTCCACCGGAACCACCCAATCCCCCTCCGTCATCCGCGGCCCCGCAAAAAACAACAACCGACCATCGCCAGACCCACCCGTCACCCGCAACCGCAGCCCCTTCTCCCGTTTCAATCCCGCTGGCACCGGCACCGCCCCCGGCATCTCCCAACACTCCCCCAACGCCTTCCCGGCATAATAATGCACCCCATACCGCAAACTCCGCGGAATCTGATTCGCGCAGCTATCCGCCGCCACCCCGCGCGCCATCACCCGACCCGTCAGCTCCGCATCCCGCGCCGGCAAGTAACTCACCTTCGCCGTCACCACCAGAGCCACCATCAACCCCGCCGCCCCCACCAAATACCGCGGCCCCGGCATCCGCATCACCATCACCGCCGCCGGCAACAGCGGAATCAAATACCCCGGCAGCTTATTCTTCGACGCACTAAAGAAAACGAACCCGAACACCAACCAAGCCACATAGAAGGTCCGTTCCTTCCAGTCTCCCTTCCACAACAACGGAGCCCAAGGCAACAGCAACCCCACCAAAATCGGCCCATAGAACCAAAACGGCTGCACATGCTGCAAGTCCCCACTCGCAAACCGGCTGAAGTGGTGCTCAATAAAAAACTCATTAATGAACGCCCACCCATGCCGCGCGGTCACCATCCAGTACCAAGGCCCCGCCACCACGAGCGAAGCCAACACCACCTTCCACCAAGCCCGCCACCGCCCCCGCGCAAACCAAACCAACGGCAACGCCAGCACCACCGGCACCAAACCCTTCGCCAAAATTGCCACCCCAAAACATCCCCGCCGCAAAAAACACCGCCAGCGGCACATCCGTCACCGCAATGTTCGAATATGCAATCCACCCCGCGCAAGTCGCCAGCATCACCGCCCGTTGCCAACTCCCCACCATCCATCCAAACCAAACCAAAAACGCGGCGCTCAGCAAACCGAGCGGCAACCGCACCGCCGCCTCCGGCCCCAATCCGAGCTTGAAACCCACCGCACCCAGCCAATACAACAGCGCCGGCTTCTCTAACCACGCCTTCCCGTCCAACACCGGAGACACCCAATCCCCACTCTGCGCCATGTGCCGCGCAATCGAAGCATACCGCGGCTCATCCGGGCCAAATAGCCCAAACGCCCCCGGCCACGCCAGGAAAAGCACGATCAACGCCACCGCCGCCAAGGCCACCCATAGGAATCTCACTCTATGTCAGTATAATGACCTCAATGCGCCGCTTGGGCCTCTTTCTCCTCCTCCCCCTCTCTCTCTCCGCCGAAACCGGCGCTTGTGCCTGCAATCCCGCCGACCCGGCCTCTCTCCAGGTCCGCGAATGCTCCCTCACGAACGAAGCCATCAAGCAGCCCCCCGGCACGCCTTTCTTCTTCCTGAAAGATGCGAGCCCCCGCAAGCCCAACCGCACCCTCATCCTCCCCACCCGCCTCAAACCCGACTCCATCCAAACCCTCGCCGACCTCTCCCCCGCCGAACGAACCCAACTTTGGACCGAAGCCATCGCCAAAGCCAAGTCGCTCTGGGGCCCGGAATGGGGCCTGGCATACAATGGAGTCAAAGTGCGCACGCAGTGCCACCTCCACATCCACGTCGGTAAACTTTTGCGCGGTGTCGACACGGGCATCACCCTGTTCGTAAACCACCCTTCCCAAATTCCTGTTCCTCGCGACGGCACCGGCCTCTGGGTCCACCCCGTCGGTAACCGTCTGAAGATTCACGTTAAAGAACAAACCACCGAAACAGTCCTACTCCGATGAGCCTTGTAGAAATCGAAAAACTCCCCACCGCGGAAAACTCCGCGATCCAACTCCACCCCTCCGACAACGTCGCCATCCTCCGCGTCCCCGTCGGCCCCGGCACTGAACTCCGCGTCGGTGGAATCACCCTCACGACGAAGGACCCCATCCCCGCCGGCCACAAGGTTTGCCTCAAAACCATCCTCTCCGGCGACCGCATCTACCGCTACGGTCAGATCATCGGCCGCTCGAAACATACCATCGAGCCTGGCCAGCACATCCACACCCAGAACGTAGCGTTTGAAGAACAGCACTTCAACTACGAGTTCCCCTCGGGCGAAGTCCCCTATCCCCCCGCCCCCGCCAAAATGCCCACCTTCATGGGCTACAAGCGGGAAGATGGCCGCGCCGGCACCCGCAACTACGTCGCCGTCGTCGCCGCTTCCAACTGCGCCGCCCACACCGCCGAACTCATCGCTGCGAGCTTCGATCAATCCTCCCTCCCGCCCCACGTCGACGGCGTCATCGCCTTCCCCCATGGCGAAGGCTGCGGCCACACCATCGGCCCCGATACCGAGCAACTCCGCCGCACCCTCGCCGGCGTCCTCGGCCATCCCAACGTCGGCGCGGCCATCATCCTCGGCCTAGGCTGCGAAGTGAATCAAATCGATCACTACCTCGGTGCCAACGCCCCCCGCACCGACCGCCTCATGGGCATGACCCTCCAAAACTCCGGCGGCACCAAAGGCGCCATCGAAGCCGCCCGCAAGTTCATCCTGGAGCAGATGGAAGGCCTCTCCGCCGAACACCGCACCGAACTCCCCGCCAGCCTCATCACCCTCGGCCTTAACTGCGGCGGCTCGGATTCCTTCTCCGGCATCACCGCCAACCCCGCCCTCGGCCACTGCTCGGACCTGCTCGCCGAACTCGGCGCCGCCAGCATCCTCGCCGAAACCACCGAAATCATCGGAGCCGAACACCTGCTCGTCAAACGCGCCCGCAACCGCGCCACCGGCGAAAAGCTCCTCCGCATGATCGCCGAGTACAAGGTTTATTTAAATCAGTTCGCGAACTCCAACTTCAACGACAACCCCTCCCCCGGCAACAAGGAAGGCGGCCTCACCAATATTCTGGAAAAAAGCCTCGGTGCCGTCGCCAAAGGCGGCACGTCTACCCTAAATCAGGTATACGAGTACGCCGAGCGCATTACCGAACCGGGCTTCGGCTTCATGAACACCCCCGGCTACGATCCCGTCTCTCTCACCGGACTCGCCGCCGGCGGCTGCAACGTCATTTGCTTCACCACTGGCCGCGGCAGCGCCATCGGCTTCCCCACCATCCCGGTCGTCAAGGTCGCCACGAACTCCAACACCTTCCGCCGCATGCGCGACAACATGGATATCAACGCCGGTCGCATCTCCGACGGCGAAGCCACCGTCCAACAAATCGGCCAGGATATCTTCGATATGATCCTCCGCGTCGCCAGCGGCGAACAAACCTGCGCCGAACGCCTCGGCCACCAGGAATTCGTGCCGTGGCGGATCGGCCCGGTCATGTAACCAGAAATCTGTCCGATAAACAACCTAGGAGTTGTAGCCAACAATGTCCGGTCCTCCCCTCGTTGACTACGAACGATTTTGTAACGCCTCACTCGCTCTCTTGTGTACGGCGTCGCCGGATGGCTACTTCCTCTGGGTTAATCCCGCTTTTGAGCAGACGCTCGGCTATTCCGCCGCGGAACTGCGCGCAATTCCGTCTCTCAAACTCGTTCATCCCGAAGACCGTGCCGCTACCGTTCAGACCGCTGCCCTTCGCGCCTCGGGCCTTCCCGTCACGAGCTTCGACAACCGCTACCGCTGCGCCGACGGCTCCTACAAATGGCTCAGTTGGTCCGCCACCCAGGATGCCCAAGGCATCGTCTACGCCTCCGCCCGGGACATCACCGCCGAAAAGGAAATGCAGGCGGACCTCTCCCGCCTCGCCCGTATCGCCGCCTCCACCACCAACGGTGTCATCGTCACCGATCTCGCTGCCCGCATCGAATGGGTCAATGAAAGCTTCACCCGGATCTCCGGCTACTCCTTCGCCGAGTCAATGGGCCGCAAACCCGGCGACTTCTTGCAGGGGCCGGAGACCAACCCCGCCGCGGTCGCCCACATGCGCGCCTGCCTCGCTTCCCATCGCGGCTTCAACGTCGAGGTCCTCAACTACACGAAAACCGGCCGTAGCTATTGGATCAGCATCGAGGTCCAACCCCTCTCCGACTCCCAAGGCTGTATCACGGGCTACATGGCCATCCAGCTCGACATCTCCGCCCGCAAACTGGCCGAGCAGAGAATTCAGGAAAACGCCCGCCTCCTCACTCGTATGTCCGAACTTTCGAAGGTCGGCGGGTGGCAGGTTGACCTGCAACGAATGGTTCCCTTATGGACAGAACAGGTCTATCGCATTCATGAAATCGAGGACGACTTCGAACTGGACCTCCAAGCCGCCATCAACTTTTACCATCCGTCGGCCCGCCCTGAAGTGGAAGCCCTGGTTGCCCGTGCGATCGAAACCGGCGAAGGCTGGGACCGCGAATGGCCC
>JAPKZA010000553.1:9833-13113 GCA_026394015.1 Acidobacteriota bacterium | reverse complement strand
AACCATCAACCGCACCATGATGCGCGTCGACCTCCCCGCCCCCCTCGCCCCCGGCCAAACCTTCCGTTTCTCCATCGCCTGGGACTATCCCATCAACAACTCCAAACGCACCTCCGGCCGCACCGGCGCCGAGTTCTTCAAAAAAGACGGCAACTGGATCTACGAAATCGCCCAGTGGTTCCCCCGCATGGCCGCCTATAACGACGTCACCGGCTGGCAGCACAAACAGTTCCTCGGCACCGGCGAATTCACCCTCGAATTCGGCGACTACCAAGTCAAAATCACCGTCCCCAACGATCACATCGTCGCCTCCACCGGTGTCCTCCAAAACCCCCAGGAAGTCCTCACCCCCACCCAAATCCAGCGCCTCGCCCAAGCCAAGACCGCCAAGAAACCCACCCTCATCGTCACCCCCGCCGAAGCCGCCCTCGCCGAAAAAGGCAAACCCACCGGCAAAAAAACCTGGATCTTCCACGCCAAAAACGTCCGCGACTTCGCCTTCGCCTCCTCCCGCAAGTTCATCTGGGACGCCCAAGGCCACAACGTCGGCTCGAACCCCGTCATGGCCATGAGTTACTACCCCAAAGAGGGTAACCCCCTCTGGGAACGCTACTCCACCCAAGCCATCATCCACACCCTCGACGTTTACTCCCGCTACACCTTCCAGTACCCTTACCCCATCGCCATCTCCGTCAATGGACCCGTCGGCGGTATGGAATACCCCATGATCTGCTTCAACGGCCCCCGCCCCCTCGAAGACGGCACTTACTCCCTGCGCACCAAATACGCCCTCATCGGCGTCGTCATCCATGAAGTCGGCCACAACTACTTCCCTATGGTCGTCAACTCCGACGAACGCCAATGGACCTGGCTCGACGAAGGTCTCAACTCCTTCCTCCAGTACCTCGCCGAACAGGAATGGGAACCCGACTACCCCTCCCGCCGCGGCGAACCCTCCAAAATCGTCGAATATATGACCAGCCCCGATCACGATCCCATCATGACCAACTCGGAAAGCGTCATCTCCCTTGGACCCAACGCCTACGGCAAACCCGCCACCGCCCTCAACGTCCTCCGCGAAACCATCCTCGGCCGCGAACTCTTCGATTTCGCCTTCAAACAATACTCCCAACGCTGGATGTTCAAGCGCCCCATGCCCGCTGATTTCTTCCGCACCATGGAAGACGCTTCCGGCACCGACCTCGATTGGTTCTGGCGCGGCTGGTTCTATTCAAACGAAACCGTCGACATCTCCCTCGAAAAACTAACCCAGTTCACGATCGACACCCGCAACCCCGAAGTCGAAAAACCGCTTTCCAAAAAAGCCAAAGACGAAGAGCCCCTCACCCTCTCCGCCCAACGCAACAAAGCCCTCCATAAGCGCACCGACGACTTCCCCGAACTCCTCGATTTCTACAACAAGTGGGACGAGTTCGCCCCCCTCCCCTCCGAAAAGAAGGCCTTCGAAACTTACGGGAAAACCCTCGAAGAGGACGAACGCAAACTCCTCGACCCCACCATGAACTTCTACGCCCTCGAAATCAAAAACGTCGGCGGAGTCATTATGCCCGTCATTCTGGCCATCGAATTCACCGACGGCTCGAAGGAAGAAATGCGCATCCCCGCCGAAATCTGGCGGCGTCTCAGCACTTCGGTCACCAAGCTCATCCCCACCCGCAAAGAGATCAAGTCCATCGAACTCGATCCTCATCGCGAAACCGCCGACGCCGACCTGAGCAACAACAACTGGCCCCGCAAGCCCGTCAAAAGCAAGTTCCAACTCTTCAAGGAAGAACGCGACGGCAAGCGCAACCCCATGAACGAAGGAAAGTCCAATGCCGAGGCTTCTCCTACCGGCAATAATTAGCGCCCTCGTCCTCGGAGCTCACCAGTTCCACTTCGGCCACCTCGATGCCAACTGGAACTCCCACAGCCGAGCCTTGGAACTAACTGTCCGTCTCCACGCCGACGATCTCGAAGCCCTGCTCCGCAAGCAGCAGGGCCGCGGCCTCGAACTCGATCGCGATCCCCAAGCCGAACGCCTCGCCTGCGCCTACGTCCTCCAAACCGTCGCTTTTGACGATCTCCGCCTCCGCTGCATCGGCATGGAAGTCTCGACGCACTTCGTCACCCTCTTCCTCGAAGGGCCCTCCCCCGCCTCGCCCCGCCGCGCCCGCTTCCAGTCCCTCGCCGCCGAATTCCCTGACCAGGTCAACACCCTCCAAATGCAACAGGACGGCAAGCCCATCGGCCCCGCCGTCCCGTTCCTGCCCGCCAATACCTGGAAACCCCTCCCGGCTAAAAAATAAGCTTCAGCCCGAACTGAATCACCCGCGGCTGATTGTTCTGCGCCGCAATCTGCCCAAATTGCGGATTCCCAAACGTCTGATTCGGCGGCGAAAAACGAACCGTATTCGTGATGTTGAACATCTCCGTCCGGAACTGCACGTTCAGCTTCTCCTTAATCCGCGTGTTCTTCGTCAGCGTCATATCGATCTGTGAAGTCACATCGCTCCGGCAACCATTCATCGTCCGGCCCAGGTTTCCAAACGTGTACGCCGGCGGATTCGAAAACACCGCCGCATCCAGCCACCGGTCCGCCGTCGGGTTCGCAACACACGGCGATGTCCCGTTCCAATTCGGCCGCTGCCCTCCCCCCTGCGAAAACGTATTATTCACGTTCGAACCAATCCCCAAGGGCCCGCCCGAAAAGCCCATCCAAATCCCGCCCATCTGCCACCCACCCAGAACCTTCGGCAAAAAGCCCGTCTGCTTCTTGAAAAACGGCAGCTCATAAACCGCGTTCATGATGTACCGATGCGTCTGGTCGATCGTCGACGAACTCCACTCCGCCGCCAGGTTATACCAGTTCTGCACCCCGCCCCCGCCCAGCGTCTCCCCGCCAAACGTCCCCAACCCATAGTCCNNATCGTCTTCGAGTACGTATACGAAGCCATCACGTTCATCCCGCTCGCAAACCGCTTCTCCGCCTTCATCTCCAGCGCGTGATAGCTCGACGCGGCCCAACTCGCGTTCTGCGAACCCACCCCGTCAAACTGCGGCAACGGCCGCAGCAACTGCGCCCTTGCCACCGTCCGACTCGCCAGCGTTCCCACCGCAATCTGCCCAAAAAACGGATTCGCCACCTGCTGCCGCAGCGCGTCGCCCTGGCTCAGTTGACTCGGGTCAAGCTGGTTCCACTGCCGATTCTCAAACAACCCCACCCCCCGGCTACCCGCGTATCCCACTTCGAACAGCACGCTCCCCGGCAACTCCCGCT
>JAPKZA010000553.1:0-9795 GCA_026394015.1 Acidobacteriota bacterium | reverse complement strand
TACGGCGTATAGTTCCCATAGTCAAAGAACTGCACCCCCTGCCCCAGCAGCGTCGAGAGCCCCGCCGAACTCCCCGTCGGCTTATTGAACCCGTTCGGATACGGGTTGCTCAACGACACAATCGGCGTCACCCCATCCAAACTCGAAACAATGTTCGTCGGCGCCTGATAACCACTGATCCCGAACGGCCCCGTCCCGCCGCCCAACCCCGTCAACCCCGCATAAAAAAGCCCGCCGCCCGCCCGAATCACCGTCTTCGTATTCGCCCGCCACGCGATGCCCACCCGCGGCGCAAAGTTGTTTCGGTCCGGCTTCGAGTTGTACCGGCTCCGCCCGTTCACCCCCGGAAACGTCAACCCGCCCTTCAAATCCAAACCCGTTACTTTCAACGGCGAAGGTGCCGCAAAATCAAAATTCGTCAGTTGATTAAATCGGTCTGTCCGCGGCGTCTCAAAGTCATACCGAACTCCCAAATTCACCGTCAACTTCGGAGTTACTTTCCAAGCGTCCTGCACATAACCGGCCATGTACTTGTTCGTCTGCGCCAACGCCGGCACCGGATTCACCCCGCCCCCCGGAATCCCCAGCAAAAACGTCGCCAACCCTAACCCCGTGTTCGCCGTCGGCGACGCCGGGTTCGGCCCCTGCGTGAAATTCGGCCCAAACGAAAAGTTGGTGGCGGTGTCGCTCGTCTGCCAGTTATTGAACAGAATCACCCGATACTCCCCGCCCATCTTCACCGTGTGCTTGGAAAAATTCCGCGTCACCGCCCCCTGCAAATTCTGCTGCGTATTCCCAAACCGAATCAAATCCGTTGCCCCGATGATCCCGCCGACGATGATGTTCGGAATCGACCCCGCCACGCTCAACCCATTAATCGTAATCGCCGGCAGCGATACCGGATCCACCATCCCCTGCCGCAAGTTCGTCGGAAACCCCAATGATTCGATATCAAAGTTATCCGAGTACGGCCGCCGGAAGTTGATCAGCCGCGTCGCCGAATACCGCAACGTAGCAATCGTCGTCGGAGAAAAAATGTGCGTATCTTCAATCACACTATTCCACCGCGTAAACGTCTGCGGACCCGCCGTCGGAGCAATATTCTTCCGCTCCTGCCCATAAACCGGTGCCCGCAGGTACGGCGTATCATCGTACGAATAACGGAAAAACAGCCGATTCTTGTCCCCGAAATTATGGTCCACCCGCGGACTGAACGAATCTTTGTTCACAATGTTCCCGTCCGTCCGCGCGTAATTAATCGCCCCGTAGTTCGCGCCCAACACCGTCGGCGGCGGCATCAGCCGAGCCAAATTCCGCGCCACGGGATTAATCCGCCCCGCCGGAATCACGTTATTCGGAAACGGCGTCCGCGTAAACCCGGGGCCCGCTGAAGTCGTCGTCGCCGGATCAAACAACGTCACGGCTGACCCGTTCGTCTGCCGCAAATTCGAAAAATCACCCGTCAACTGCCGCGGGTCCGGCAATGACGCCGTAAACGTAATCCCCTGGATAAACCGCACCGTCTCACTGTTGAAGAAGAAGAACGTCTTATTCCGGCCATCATAAACCCTGGCCGCTGCCGCCCCGCCCGGTTCGCAAACCAGTCATTCGCGTTCAACTTCTCATTCCGAAAAAACTCATACAGCGTGAAATGCAAATCGTTGGACCCGCCCCGCGTCACCACGTTGAACACCCCCCCCGCCGCCCGCCCAAACTCCGCCGAAAAGCTATTGGTCTCCACCTTGAACTCCTGCACCATGTCCGGGTTCGGGTTGATCACCGGTTGGTTCTGCGCCGCCGCCGAATTCGGCGCCCCGTCTAACAGAAACTCGTTCGAACTCGCCCGCTGCCCGTTGATCGAATACGACACCGTCGAGATCTGATCAATCACCAGGTTATTCACTCCCGACGACGGCCTCACCCCTGGCACCAGCATCGCCAGCGCATAGCTATTCCGCCCCAGCAACGGCAACTCCGTCACCTGCTTACTCCCAATCACCGCCCCCAGCGACGACGTCTCGGAATCCAGCAAAATCGCCCGCGCGTTCACTTCAATCGCCTCATTCACACTCCCCACCGCCAGCACGTAGTCCAACCGCGCTACCTGACCCACCGCCAGTTGCAGATCCCGCTCCCGAATCGGCTTGAACCCCGCCTTCTCCACCGCCAACCGGTACGCCCCCGGCGGCAACAGCGACACCGTGTAGTACCCCTCGGCATTACAAATCGCCCGCGTCTCCAGCGCCGTCGCCTGGTTCACCACCGTCACCGTAGCCCCCGGCACCACCCCGCCCGACGCGTCCGTCACCCGGCCCGTCACCGACGCCGTCTGCGCCCAAATCGGCGCACAAACCAGCGCCACGACAATCATAGAGAATGGAAAGGAAATTCGCACGCACCTGTTATATCACCGGAACCCCATGACCCGCCGCCAACTCCTCTCCCTCCTTGCCCCCACGCCCCGCCCCTGGCTCCTCGGTGCCAATACCGCCGTCCAGGGCTACGGCCTTTACGAAGCCATCGACCTCGTCCGCCGCCTCGATTTCCCCGTCATCGAAATCCATCCCATGGGCCGCACCGCACCCACCCCCAACGCCTTCCCCGGCTTCCGCTTCGACGAACTCAACCCGGCCGACCGCCGCAAACTCCGCGCCGCCCTCCGCCCTTTCCGCCTCATCACCACCCACCTCCCCTACACCGGTCTCAACTGGCTCAGCCCCGATCCCGCCATCAAACAGAAAGCCGTCCAAACCATTGACACGGCGCTCGAAGGCTCCGCCTATTGCGGCGCCCGCCTCGCCGTCCTCCATCCCCAAACCCTAACGAGCGAACCCTTCCCACCGCGCCAAGCCGAGTACATCGAACTCATCCGCCGCTGGGCCGACCGCGCCCATAAACTCGGCCTCCGCCTCGCCATCGAAACCGGCTTCCCAAACTCCATCGATGCCTTCGTCGGCCTCGTCCAAGCCGTCGACCATCCCCAAGTCGGGGCCACCATCGACGTCGGCCATCAAGGCCGCTACGCCGAACTCATCGCCCAAGTCCAGCCGGAGGACCGCGCCAAACCAGCCTCCATCAAGGCCTACAACGACACCACGCTCGACATCATCTCCCGCCTCGGCTCCAAAGTCTTTCACCTCCACGTCCACGACATCGACCCCGCCACCTGGGTCGAACACAAGCCGCTCCAGCACGGCTTCGTCGATTACCCCCGCCTCTTCGCCCAACTCCGCGCCATCCAGTATGCAGGCGCACTAGTCCTCGAAATCGGAGGCGACCCCCTCAAAATGCCCACCTACCTCCGCGACGCCCGCGACCAGTTCCACCGGTGGCTCACTCCCAACTAATGGTTCTCACTTTCATCCTCGGCCTCCTCCGCCCCCGCCGCACCGGCCTCCAAAGCCGCCGCCAACACCGCCTTCGCCTCCTCCACCCGGTTCCGCGCCACGCTCACTTCAAACGGCATACTCGAAAATCCAATCGCCCCCTCCACCACCGCTGCAATCCCCGCCGCCCGCAAGACGCTCTCCACCGCCCGGGCCTCCATCTCCCCGTTCGGCCCATGAAAATTCACCAGAATCTCCATGTCCAGTTCACTCGTCAAAATCGGTTGTTCGTCATTCATCGTGCTTTAAAGTATCATGGTCCCCGTGCGCATCGTAACCCTCCTCGCCCTCACCACCTTTTCCCTGCTCGCCGCCGACTACTTCCCTCCCCCCGATGCGAAGGGTGGCTGGCGAACCAAGTCCGACCCCGCCCTCACCGCCAAGCTCGACCAAGTCTTCGACTACGTCCAACGCTCGACCCAACACGGCGGCCTCCTCGTCGTCCACAAAGGCCACCTCGTCTACGAACGCTACTTCGGCCGCGGCCACCGCGAAGCCCTTCCCGAACTCGCCTCCACCGGCAAAGCCTTCACCTCCCTCGCCACCGCCATCGTCATGAAGCAGAAGCCCGCCCTCTTCCCCCAAGGCCTCGACACCAAAATTTTCTCTCCCAAACTCCTCCCCGCCGAAGCCTTCCCCCTCAACGATCCCCGCAAAGCCGAAATCTCCCTCGGCCAGGTCCTCTCCATGGCCGCCGGCATCCGCGGCACGAATCCCGTCTACGTCAAAGGTGCCCGCCAAACCTGGGAAAATCCCACCGAAGATAACGGCCCCTACTCCACCACTGACGGCTTCGCCCTCAAGCAAACCCTCTGGTGCGCCCCCGGCGATTGCTACTCCTACTCCACCGCCTCCAGCCACATCCCCGCCGCCATGGTCCGCCACGTCTCCGGCATCGAAATGGAAGACTTTATGCGGAAGTACCTCACAACGCCCGTCGGCTTCGGCACCTGGGGCTACGCCATGTACCGTCCCAAACTCAAAGGCGGCATCGACTCGAACGGCCGCATGCTCCACACCCCCGGCGGCGGCTCCATCGCCGTCCGTTCCACCGACATGCTCCGCTTCGGCTACCTCCTCCTCCACCAGGGCCGCTGGGGCGGCAAGCAAATCGTCCCCGCCGACTTCGTCAAACTCTGCGGACAATCCGTCAAATACAACCCCCACTACACCCACTCCTTCAACTTCAACACGAACGACGACGCCCACGTCGCCGGCCTCCCCAAAGACGCTTTCTGGAAAGGCGGCGCCGGCGGACACGGCATCTTCATCGTCCCCTCCCTCGACCTCGTCGTCTTCAAACTCGGCGGCACCGAAGGCCAATACGACCCCGCCCTTACCCGCCTCCCCGTCCCCTACACCTACGACGGTTCCCGCGATAACTGGACCGCCCCCGATAAAAAACTCCTCGGTGATACCTCCCCCAAAACCCTCGAACTAGTGGTCGCCGCCTTAGCCGCACAATAACCAAAGTCCCCCTCCTTACCCCCCATGGCATAGTACGGGCGAAGGAAATCCACCATAATTTGTGCGAAAGTGGGTTCTCTCAACCCATTCAGCAGAATCACGGTCCTGGATCCTTGCTCGGCGTCCTAGACCCTCTGTTCTGTTTGCCAAAACAAATCAAAACCACAAACTCGTAAGCAAGGGACCGTAGTCTCTCTCGCCTCCTATGCCTATGTCTACTCGGCTCGTCCTCCTGTCTGTCCTGATGCTCCCCCTCGCCTCGGCTCAACCCAGCCAAGTCGGCCAGTGGACTCCGCTACAAAGTTGGCCCTTCGTCCCCATCAGCCTCGCCCATCTCTCCGACGGCCGCATCGTCGCCTGGTCCTCTACCCGCCCAACCACCTTCCCCGCCGGCGAAAACTTCTCCTACGCCGCCGTCTACGATCCCACCACCGGCCAAATCACCTCCCTCAATAACACCGCCCACGACATGTTCTGCGCCGGCCTGGCCACCTCCGGCGACGGCCGCATCATCGCCTCCGGCGGCGGTTCCGACGTCCGCACCACCTCCACCTTCGGCATCATCCCCAAAAATGCCCAATCCTGGGCCCGCCTCGGCGACATGCTCTCCGGCCGCTGGTACAACTCCTCCATCGCCCTTCCCACCGGCAATCTCATGACCATGTGGGGACGCTCCGGCGGCACCCTCACCGAAACGTTCAATCAAAACACAAACACCTGGTCCGCCCTCTCGGGGATCTCCCTCTTCTCCACCGCCGACCCGAACGACAATGTCGACGACGACAACCAATGGTTCCCCCATCTCCATCTCATGCCCAACGGCAAGATCCTCATGGCCGGACCTCTCAAAACCATGCGTTGGCTCGATTTCAACGGCGTCGGCAGCGCCGTCGACATCGGCTTCCGCACCCCCGACGCCAACCGCCACCGCAAACTCGGTGCCTCCGTCCAGTTCCTCCCCGGCAAAATCCTCTTCACCGGCGGCCGCGACGACCGCTACTCCCCCTCCGTCTGGAACTCCGCCATCGTCATCGACGCCACCTCCGGTACTCCCGTCACAACCTCGACCGCCAGCATGAGCTACGCCCGCGCCTTCCAAAACCTCGTCATGCTCCCGAGCGGCGAAGTCATGGTCCTCGGCGGCAACACCTCCGGCATTAAATTCTCCGACTCCGGCGGCGTCACCGTGCCCGAAATCTGGAACCCCACCTCCGGCCTCTGGCGCACCGTCGCCCCCCAATCCGTACCCCGCGGCTACCACGTCGCCGCCGTCCTCCTCCGCGATGGCCGCGTCATGATCTCCGGCGGTGGCCTCTGCGGCTGCTCCGCCGACCACCCCGACTCCCAAATCTACTCCCCCACCTACCTCTTCAACGCCGACAATACCCCCGCCCCCCGCCCCTCCATCGACCTCGCCGCCGCCGACCTCAAACCCGGCCAAACCTTCGGCCTCAAAGGCTCCGACAACATCACCGCCTTCCGCCTCATCCGCCTCCAAGCCACCACCCACGGCATCAACTCCGACCAACGCTACATCCCCGTCAACTACTCCAAAATCTCCACCGGCAACTACGACCTCACCCTCGACGCCAACCAAAGCGTCCTCCCCCCCGGCATGTACTGGCTCTTCGCGCTCAACGCCGCTGGTACGCCCTCCATGGGCTATCCCATCCAGATGCACACCCCCACCACCTGGCCCGGCGGAGTCGCCGGTGAAACCAACCTCGCCAAAGGAAAACTCGCCACCCAGTCCTCCACCACCCCCCCGACCGCCGTCGCCTCCCTCGCCGTCGACGAGAATACCAACGGCGATTACTTCCAAAACTCCGTCGCCGTCACCGGCAACCAGGCGCAACCCTTCTGGCAGGTCGACCTCGGCGCCTCCGCCTTCCTCACCTCCGTCCGCCTCTGGAACCGCACCGACGGCAGCACCAATACCCTCACCAACTTCCACGTCTTCCTCTCCGACCAACCCTTCACCGGCACAACCGTAGCCCAATCCCAAGCCCAACCCGGCGTCGTCGATATCGCCTACCCCGGCATCGCCCCCACCTCGACCACCCTCCCCCTCAACCGCTCCGCCCGCTACGTCCGCGTCCAACTCGAAGCAACCACCGTCCTCCAACTCGCCGAAGTCGAAGTCTTCGGCTCCGTCATCACCAACTTTCCCCCGGTTGTCTCCCTAGCGTCCCCCGCCAACGGAGCCACCTTCACCGCCCCCATCTCCCTTAACCTCACCGCCAACGCCACTGACCCCGAAAACAATCTCGCCCGCGTCGAGTTCTACAACGGAGCCACCAAACTCGGCGAAGATACAACCTCGCCCTACTCCTTCGCCTGGAACAACATCCCCCCCGGCGCCTACTCCCTCACCGCCCGCGCCTTCGACGCCGCCGGTCTGTTCACAAACTCCACCCCCGTCAACATCACCATCAACCCCGCCCCCCCCGCCAATGTCGCCCCCTCGGTCTCCTTCGCCAGCCCCGTCAACGGTGCCACCTTCCCCTCCCCCGCCAGCGTCTCCTTCTCCGTCAACGCCGCCGACCCCGATGGCAACCTCGCCCGCGTCGAATTCTACAACGGTGCCGTCAAACTCTCGGAATCCACCTCCGCCCCCTTCCTCTTCTCCGCCGATAACCTCTCCCCCGGCACCTACACCTTCACCGCCCGCGCCATCGATTCCGCCGGCCTCCTAGCAAACGCTAACTTAACCGTACGCGTCCTCTCCCGCCAGCTCCAATCCCTCAAAAGCGTCCCCGTCCCCGAACCCACCACCTTAACCAGCTTCGTCAAAAATCGCGCCGCCGCCATCGCCCTCGGCAAAGCCTTCTTCTGGGATACCCAGCTCTCCTCCGATAACGCCATCGCCTGCGCCACCTGCCACTTCCACGCCGGCTCAGATTCCCGCATCAAAAACCAAGCCAACCCCGGAACCTTCCGCACCGGCAACCCCGCTCAGACTTTCGAAAACTCCCGCACCGGCTCCCCCAACGGCCCCAACTACACCCTCAAACGCGCCGACTTCCCCCGCCACGTCCTCTCCAACCCCAACGACCCCAACTCCACCGTCGTCTATCAAACCAAGGACGTCATCGGCTCCCACGGCGTCTTCCTCCGCGACTACACCGCCCCCGGCTCCGGCTCCCCCACCTCTGACGATGCCTGCGCCAGCGTCGCCGACCCCGTCTTCGGCGCCTTCCGCCGCTCCACCGGCCGCAGCACCCCTTCGGTCATCAACTCCGTCTTCAACCTCCGCAACTTCTGGGACGGCCGCGCCAACTCCAACTTCAACGGCGTCGATAGCTTCGGCCCCCGCAACACCGCCGCCGTCATCTATCGCGGCACCGTCCCCGCCCCCGTCTCCATCAATCTCGACAACGCCAGCCTAGCCTCCCAAGCCCTCACCCCCGCCCTCAACGGGGGCGAAATGTCCTGCAACGGCCGCACCTGGCCGGAAATCGGTCGCCGCCTCGCCGCCGCCACCCCCCTCGCCCGTCAAACCGTTCTCCCCACCGACTCCGTCCATGGCACCTACGCCACCGTCTCCGGTAAAGGCCTCAACAACTCCTACACCCAACTCATCCAAGCCGCCTTCCAGGACGATCTCCACGCCTCCGCCACCCCCATCGCCATCGGTGGCCGCAACTACACCCAACTCCAAGCCAACTTCTCCCTCTTCTTCGGCCTCGCCGTCCAGCTCTACCAAGCGACCCTCGTCTCCGACCAGGCCCCCCTCGATAACTACCTCGCCCCCTATCCCGCCACCACCGTCGCCAACCCCGGCGCCCTCTCCCCCGAAGCCCTCACCGGCCTCAACGTCTTCACCGGCAAAGGCCGCTGCATCACCTGCCACCACGGCCCGCAGCTTTCGAACGCCGCCACCCCCGCCCGCGAAGCCGCCGCCATCGGTGCCCTCGTCTCCTACATGCGCAACCGCAACGGAGACCCCGTCGCCTACGATCTCGGCTACTACAACCTCGGCGTCCGACCCACCACCGAGGACCTCGGCACCGGCGGTCTCGACCCCTTCGGCAACCCCCTCTCCCTCTCTCGCCAGGCCAAGTCCGGCGTACTCAAAGACGTCTTCACCACCGACGCCTGCACCTTTGAAGTCACCCCCTGCGCCCCCCTCACCCCCGGTACCCGCGACGCCGCCGACGGCTCGTTCAAAACGCCGTCCCTCCGCAACGTCTCCCTCACCGGACCCTACTTCCACAACGGCTCCGCCGCCAGCCTCGAAGAGGTGGTCGAATTCTACAACCGCGGCGGCAACGCCACCGGTTCCATCAGCACCGACTCCTCCGGCTTCGCTGGAACTCCGTCCAATCTCCACGCCGACATCCGTCCCCTCGGCCTCGCCGAATTCGAAAAGGCGGCTCTCGTCACGTTCATGAAGACCGCCCTCCTCGACGACCGTGTCCTTTACGAACGAGCCCCCTTCGACCATCCCGAACTGCCGCTCCAAAACGGCCCCGACGTCACGACAATACCCGCCATCGGCAGCGCCGGCCGGCCCCAGCCCCTGCCCACGTTTGAAGACATCCTCAACACCCCAACCATCGCCCTCTCCTCCACGTTCACCGCCCCGGCCACCATCGCCCTCACCGCCACCACCACCGGCGCCGTTACCCAAGTCGAATTCTTCAACGGACCAACTCTCCTAGCCACCGTAACCACCGCCCCCTACACCTTCAACTGGACCAACGTCCCCCCCGGAACTTACTCCGTAACCGCCCGAGCCAACGGAACCCTCTCGACCGCCCCCGCGACCATCACCGTCGCCACCATCGCCCTCTCTACCTCCTTCACCGCCCCCTCGACCATTCTACTAACGGCCAGCACGACAGGCCCCATCACCCAAGTCGAATTCTTCAACGGAGCCAGCCTCCTAGCCACGGTCTCGACCGCCCCCTACACCTTCAACTGGACCAACGTCCCCGTA
>JAPKZA010000078.1 GCA_026394015.1 Acidobacteriota bacterium | reverse complement strand
AATGGTCACCGGACAAAAAGCCTTCCAAGGCAAAAGCTATGCCAGCCTCGTCGGGGCCATCCTCTCCGCCGACCCCGCTCCCATGACGGTCCAGCCATTCACCCCCTTCTGGCTCGAACGTCTCGTCCGCCGCTGCCTCGCCAAGGATCCCGAAGACCGCTGGCAGTCCATCCGCGACGTCCTCCTCGAACTCCAACAGCCGCCTCCCGCCGCCCCCGCAATCGCCGCCCCCAAATCCAACCTCTGGCCCTGGGTCATCGCCGCCGCCGCCGCCGTCGTCGCCCTCCTCGCCGTCGCCTTCCGTCCGCCCGCCACCGCCCCCCCTCTCCCGCCCCCGCTCCCGCCACCGCCCCCTCTCTCCCGTCCCTGCTCGAACTCTCCCCACCCGCCGGAACCGAATTCGCCCCCATCACCGACGGAGGCGGCTCGGCCATCTCACCCGACGGACGAACCCTCGCCTTCATCGCCATCACACCCAACGGTGAAACGCTGCTGCACCTTCGTGCGCTCGATTCCCGCACCGTCCGCGCGCTCCCCGGCACGCAAGACGCGGCACGGCCGTTCTGGTCCCCCGATAGCAAATCCCTAGCGTTCTATGCGAATCGAAAGCTCAAGCGGGTTGACCTCGCCGGGGGGCTGCCCGTGGTCTTGTGCGAGGTTGCATTTGCCCGCGGGGGCACCTGGAACGAAGACGGCGTCATACTCTTCGGCGATACAGTCTCACCACTGCGCCGAATTCCCGCCTCCGGCGGCACCCCCACTCCGGTCACGCGCCTCGATGGGCCCATTCGAGACGAATCCCATTACTATCCCCAGTTCTTGCCCGGCGGCAAACGCTTTGTCTATTTGGCCACCCGTCTCGACGACGCTACCAATGCAAGAACCTCTGTCCTCTACCTTGGGTCTCTCGATAGCCAAGTCGGAACTCGCCTCATCGATTCGGTTGCCTCGGCCGTCTACCACGCTGCTTCAGGCCATCTCCTCTACATGCGGGAGCCCGGCATCGTTCTCGCCCAGAAACTGGAACTCGATCCTCCCAGGCTCGTCGGAGAGTCGGCGAAGGTGGCGGAGGGAGTCGGCTACACCTCCAGCAACCGGTACGCTGAATTTTCGGTCTCGAACAACGGTACTCTCCTCTTCGGGCAACGAAACGGTGCGGGGCAATTGTTGCAGTTCGGCTGGCGAGACAGGGTCGGCAAACTGCTGGAAACTCTCGGTACTCCGGTGCCCGCTCGTCTCTGGTTCGATCTCTCTCCGGACGAACGTCGATTGGCCTACTATGCCAATTCATCGGAAGGTTCGAGTGATGTCTGGATCCGGGAACTCGCGAGTGGGCTGAGTACCCGATTCACCTTCGATCGGGGACGGAATATGCAGTGGTCCTCGGACGGCAAGTCCATCTACTATCTCGCCCTAAAGGGTTTAACCCGCAAGAGCGTCGACGGGGGGAGCGAACCCGAGTTGCTCCTCGCCTCCGGGAACCAACAACAGGAATTTCTCCAATCGGTTTCGCCTGACGGCACCGTTCTTTTGTACGGCAACTCGGACATTCTGCAGCTTCCCCTCACAGGAAGCCGAAAGCCGACCCCCTTTTTACAGACCAAGGCCACCGAACAGGACGCGACTTTTTCACCGGACGGCCACTCGGTGGCCTACTCCTCCGACGAGTCCGGGCGAAGGGAAGTCTACGTCCAAAGCTTTCCAACTCCCCAGGGAAAGCTCCCCGTCTCCGCCGAAGGAGGAAGGTTCCCCCGCTGGCGCGCCGACGGCCGGGAGATTTATTGGGTCCGCCCCGGCGGCATGCTCATGGCCGCGAGTGTCACCTGGCAGCCCAACGGTCCCCGCTTTGGAACCCCCGAGTCCTTTTTCGTTGTCTCGAACGCCGGTGGCCTCCCCACCTATCGCCCCTCCCGCGACGGACGCCGCTTCCTCGTCCTCGATCCACCCAAAGACGCTCCCACCGATCTACCGAAGATCGTCATCCAAAACTGGACCGCCAGCCTCAATAAATAGCCCCCATCTACGTTCGGCCGTCCCCCTCACCGCCGAAGAGCCTGCGGCGCTCACACTCGACAGACGCCTCCTCTGGACCATCGCCACCCCCCGCGCCGAAGACATTCGCTCCAGCATCATCCACGTCGCCGAAGATAACCGCCGCGGCCTCAATGATCTCCGCGAAGTCGACAGCGCCGACGAATCCGCCCTTTTCATGAGCCGCATCTAATTCTTCTCCGTCACCGACGAAGACGCCCGCCTCGCCGGTCGCACCCGCCGAGAACTCTTCGCCGAACGCCGCCAATTCGTCCTTGACGCCATCACGCAATACCGCAATAGCCGCGCCCTGCCGAACCTCCTCCGCTCCCTCGCCCTCGCCGCCGGAGCCCTCCTCCTCGCTCGGGTCGCCCTCATCCTCCTCCGCAAAGCCCATCGCGAACACGCCCAGCGTCTGCGCGCCTCTATCGCCCTCCAAACCCGCACCGGCCGCCTCGCCGCCCTCTACCGTCTCTTTGAATCCCCGCTCATTCTCCTGCTGCGTCTCACCCTCCGCCTCGCCTTCTTAGCCCTCGGCCTCACCATTCTCTTCGGCCTCATCGGCTACGCCCTCGGCCTCTTCCCCGCCACCAGCGGCATCTCCGCCGCCGTCGCCGCCCAAGCCTGGAGCCTCGTCGCCACCCTCGTCGGCAACATCATCGCCTATCTTCCGAACCTCGTCGTGCTCGTCGTCCTCGCCGCCATGGTCTACGCCCTCATCTGGGTGGCCAAGCAACTCTCGCTCGCCCTCGAATCCGGCGGTCTCACCTTCGATGGCTTCCATCAAGAATGGGCCGCGCCCACTTACGATCTCGTCAAGTTCCTCCTTATTCTCTTCGGCCTCGTCGTCGCGTTCCCTTATCTCCCCGGCGGCGAATCCCCCGCGCTCAAGGGCGCCTCCATCTTCGTCGGCGTCCTCGTCTCTCTAGGTTCCAGCTCCGCCATGGGCAACATCGTCGCCGGCGTCATCTTGACTTACATGCGCCCCTTCCGCGTCGGCGACCGCGTCAAAATTGCCGACACCACCGGTGACGTCCTCGAACGTTCCCTCCTCGTTACTCGCCTTCGCACCATCAGAAATGTCGAAGTCATTCTCCCGAACAGCTCCGTCCTCGGCGGCCACATTCTCAATTACAGCGCCCACGCCCAGGTGAAGGGCCTCATCCTCCACTCGACCGTCACTCTCGGCTACGACGCCCCCTGGCGGACCGTCTATGAACTCATGATCCGCGCCGCCCTCCGCACCCCGTCCATCCTCCCCGAACCCCGCCCCTTCGTCCTCCAAACCAGCCTCAGCGACTCCCACATCAGCTACGAACTCAACGCCTACACGAACGAAGCCAACCGCATGGCCGACCTCTACTCGGAACTCCACAAAAACATCCAGGAAGAGTTCAACGCCTCCGAGGTCGAGATCATGTCCCCCTTGTACCTTGCCGTCCGCGACGGCAACCCCACCACCACCCCGCCGATAATATAATAAGGGCTCCTGCCTGCCGAGTGGCTCGTATGACAAAACTCTCTCTCTTCCTCTTTACACTTGCTCTGACGAGCGCCTGGTCCCAGCGCATCACCGACCGTCGCACCGCCGATATCCGCGGCGGCGGTGGAGACGGCAAATGCACCATCGAAGTCGAGGTCGACGACGTCGCCGAAGTAGAAATCATCGGCCGTAACGCCACTATCCGCACTCTCAACGGCGGACCCGCCACGTTTCGACGGTTCGTCTGCAATCAGGAAATGCCCCTCCGCCCCAACGACTTCCGCTTCAAGGGGATCGATGGTCGCGGTCGCCAGGACCTCGTCCGCGGCGCTGACAATGGCGGCCGAGCCATCATCCGCATCGAAGACAGCAAAGGCGGCAGCGAAGGCTACACGTTTGATATCTTCTGGCGCGGCGGTGGCGGCGGTGGCTTCAACGGCGGAGGCGGCGGTCGTTACGACAACGGCGGTAACAACAACGGCGGAGGCGGTCGCTACGACAACGGCGGTAGCAACAACGGCGGAGGCTGGAATAATGGCGGCAACCGCGGCGGCTGGAACAACGGTTGGGGCGACGGTGGCGGTTGGAACAACAACGGCGAATTCAACTTCAGCGGCGGCCGCCGCGGCAGCGGCAGCTACCGCGATCGCAACGGCGACACCCGCCGTCTCGACCAAGCCCGCGTCGTCGTCCGGAACGGTGGCAGTCTCACGGTCGAGTTCCAGACCGATAGCGGTCGAATCGTCTTTGGTGGGGCTGTCGAGCGCCGCCAGGGTCGCCGCATCTACTCCCGCGTCCGCGCCAGCGGCATGACCGGCGAGTTGGAAATGGAAATGGGCTCCCAAAACACCGTCAACCGTATCACCATCCGCGACATCGATCTCAACTGGTCCAACTAGGTTCCGCCTTAGGCTTGCGCAATGTCCGATCTCCGCACCGGCAGGGGCGTCACGGCCACATCTCTGCCGAGGGAGAGTATCTCCCATGGCGAACTCCTAGTTCTGGAGAACTCGCCATGGTAGCTTGTGCGGAGACATCTCAACGCTATCGTCACCGCTATTGACGCCGCCGTCCCGGGCAGCTACGCCGAGGTCGATATCCCGTTCGCAAGAGCGAACCACTAGAGTCCGCTCGAAGTGTCGGCATCGACCTCTCCTGTCGATAAGCGGAAAAGAACGGAACCTTTCGGAAAATGCATCGTATTTTGGCATGATCGCACTAGTCGATTATCGACACGAGACCATGCCCCGACAAGAATCCCCCCTCCAATCCGAAATGGTGCCCGGAACCCTGGACATGCTCATCCTCCGGACGCTCCTCCTCAGCCCCGCCCACGGACAGACCATCGCCCACGCCATCGAACGCGGCTCGGAAGAGGTGCTCCAAGTCGAACACGGCTCCCTTTACCCCGCCCTTCGCCGTCTTGAAAACCGTGGCTGGGTTGCCTCCTTCTGGGGCACCTCCGAGAACAATCGCAAAGCCAAATACTACCGGCTTACCCCCGAAGGAAAAAAGCAACTCGCCGCCCAAAGCTCCCGCTGGGACGAACTCGTCCGCGCCATCGCCCGCATCATGAAACCCATCCCAGAGAAGCAAGGATGAACTGGCGTCGATTCTTTCACCGCGAAAAGGCCGACGCCGAACAGCGCGCCGAACTCGAACTCTATCTCGACCTCACTACCCAGGAACTCATCGACCGCGGCATGGCCCCCGCCGCCGCCCGCGCCGCCGCCCGCCGCAAGCTCGGCAACCCCACCCAAATCCTCGAAGAGGTCTACCGCATGAACACGCTCACGTTCCTCGAAAGCGCCCTCCGCGACGCCCGCCAAGCCCTTCGGATGATCCGCACCCGGCCCGGTTTCAGCGCCTCCGTCCTCCTCTCGCTCGCTCTCGGCATCGGGGCCAACACCGCCATCTTCTCCGTCGTCAACGGCGTGTTGATCCGCCCCCTGCCCTACCCCGAACCCGCATCGCTCATCGCCGTCACCAGCATCTTCGTCGTCCAGGGCCGCCGATTCGACAACGCCCAGCTCTCCCCCGGCATGTACGGAGCCTACAAAGAAAACTCGCAGGTCTTCGAGAGGTTCGGCGTTTGGCTCCCCGGCGCCGCCACCGCCTCGGGCCTCGGAAACCCTGAGCAAATCAACACCATCACCGTCACCCAGGGCGTGCTCCCCACCCTCGGTGTACCGCCCGCCCTCGGCCGTTGGTTCTCCCTCGAAGACGATACCCCCGGCACCCCGGAAACCGTCATCCTGAGCCACGGCTACTGGCAGCGGAAGTTCGGCGGCGCGCCCGATATTCTCAACCGCACCCTCACCATCGATTTCATCCCGCGCCAAATCATCGGCGTCATGCCGCCGGACTTTCGTTTCCTCGATCGTTCCCCCGAGGTGTTCCTCCCCCAACGTTTCCCCGCCACCGGGTTGAAGGCCGATTCCTTCGGCTTCAACGGCATCGCCCGGCTCAAGCCCGGCGCAACCCTCGCCGCCGCCAATCAAGACACCAATCGGATCTTGATCGCCTGGGCCGAATCCGAGCGACTCACGAAAATGCTCAAGGAAATGGACGTCCAGCCCAACCTCCACCCTCTTAAGGACGACGTCGTCGGAGACATCGGCACCGCCCTCGCCGTCGTTATGGTCGCTCTCGGCCTCGTGCTCCTCCTCGTCTGCGCCAACGTCGCCAACCTCGTCATCGTGCGCGCTGAATCCCGTCGACAGGAGTTCTCGATCCGCGCCGCCCTCGGTGCCGGCTGGGGCCGCATCGCCCGGGAGCTTCTTGTCGAAAGCCTCACCCTCGGCGCCCTCGGCGGCGCGCTCGGACTCCTCCTCGCCTACCTCGGCCTGCAACTGCTCGTCAAGCTCGGGCCCGGCACGCTGCCCCGGCTCCAAGAGATCTCTCTCGATGCGCCCGCCGTCGCCTACGTCCTCGTCTGCTCCCTCGTGCTCAGCCTCCTTTTCGGCCTCGCCGCCGTTCTTAAACTCGGGCACCCCGGTCGCCTGCGCAACGCCCGCGGAGCCACCCAATCGGCCGGCCAGCGCCGAGCGCAAAGCGGACTTGTCATCGTCCAAGTGGCTCTCGCCCTCGTCCTCCTCGTCGCCTCCGGGCTCATGATCCGAACCTTCCTCGCTCTGCAAGCGGTTCAGCCTGGCTTCACCCATCCCGAACAGATTCAAACCGTCCGACTCTCCATTCCCGAAGCCTTGGTCCCCGACCCCCATCAGGTCATCCGCCAGCAAGCCGACCTCGTCGAAAAGCTCGCCGCCTCTCCCCCGGCCTTCTCGCCGCCCAGGGCACCCGCATGGTCGCCGGCCGCGACTTCACCTGGGATGACGTCTTTGGCCAACGCGCCGTGGCCACCGTCTCCGAGAACATGGCCCGCGAGACCTGGGGTGGGCCCGCCGCCGCTCTCGGCAAGCGGGTCCGCGTCGGCGGCGTCGGCCCCGGGTAAGAAGTCGTCGGAGTCGTCGAAAATGTTCACATGGACGGAGTGGACCGCCCCGCCCCCACCATGGTCTATCTCCGCGTAGGCGTCGATCCGCTCACCCGCCCCGGCCGCCCGCCGTCGGTTCCGCGCGGAGCAACTTTTGCCATTCGCAGCGAGCGCGCCAGCACCCAGGGTTTCCTACAGGAAGTCACCGCCGCCGTCAAAGCCGTCAATCCCGACCTGCCCCTGGCCAAGGTCCGGACGCTCAGCGAGGTCTACCGCCTCTCCACCGCCCGCACCTCCTTCGCCCTGGTTCTGCTTGGCATTGCCGGTTCCATGGCTCTGATTCTGGCGATCATCGGCCTCTACGGAGTCCTCGCTTACGCCGTCGCGCAGCGAAAGCAGGAGATCAGCATCCGCCTCGCCCTCGGCGCCGCGCCCGATAGCATTCAGTCGCTATTCGTCCGCCAAGGCCTAGCGTTGGCGGGCATCGGAGGAATCATCGGTCTAGCCTCCTCCTCCGCCCTCTCCCGCGGCCTCGCTTCGTTACTCTACGCTGGACCCACTCACCTTCGCCGCCGCCACCGCCAGCTATCTTCCAGCACGCCAAGCCGCGTCTGTCGATCCGATGGACAACCTTCGCAGCGACTGAACCCAAGCCCCCCGGCGACGCGTTCGGCTGGGCTGCCTCTGGATGGTCGAGCCAAAGAAGAGGGCAGAGAACTCGTGCCCGCAGCACGAGTCTGAAGGACTATTCCATGCCGTTAGTTGGTCAAGTGTGACATCAGCGAACGCTCCACAGCATATACTGTGTCGTCCACAGAAATAAATAGAAGTCGTTTTTTCTGATAAATCTTGACTGGTCATCCCGCTTGATCCTGGAAGCAGCCTCGCGTCGACTCCGCGATATCGGGCTTGTTTTCTGCCCCAAGGTGCCTTTATGGCGACTTTCTAGAAACCGAAAAAAGAGCTTGTATTCTATAAACGATTAAAGTACGATCTTCACACGGGTAGCATTTCCACCATAATTCCAAGAATAATGATTTCTACTTGTTTATATTTATGAGACTCACCCCCCCCCCCGCTCTCGAGGTAACTCGGGCCTTTTCTTGTTTTTATCCGTAGCAGTTGCTGGCTGCTCTGCCCTCAATGGCCAAGCTACTCCAGCCGCCACCCTCGGTCCTGTTCTCGAATCCTCAACCAACAAAAACGTCTTCCCACGGCTCCACTTAGCGGTACCCAGTGATGATCTGCATCGGGCATTCTTGGCCCGCTTCGCCCAAGTAAATGAGCAGGTTTCCAAGTTGGCTCCGGAGGTCGCCGACGCAGAATTGAGAAGATTGGCGCGGGAGCTAGGGCTGGTAAAGGGGGACCTTCCGCACGTGTTTCGGGAAGCCGCCCGCTTCGATCAGGAATCGAAGCAAGTTGAAACTGCACGATTGGCGGGTCCAGCGGCAAGGCCCGAACAGGCTGCAATTAATTACGGCCGAGAGCGGTCACGGCTAGTTCGCGAGGGAATGGATCGCCTAAACGGGTCACTCGACATCCGGGCTCGAAACCGGCTTCAGGCATTTATTTATACCAGTGGCGATCTACGTCCGTCAGCAGCGATAAAGGCAGCGGAGTCGAAATGAGAGCGAACATTACGTGGATATCCCTTCTGCTTTTGCCTTGTCTCGCAATCGCCCGGCCGTATCCAACGGGGATTGTACCTCCGACCAACACGCAGGGCAATGGCGGCACCTTCGTCTTCGCCTTTCAGCCCGACTCCGTCACGCTCAGGCCAATTTCAACAGTCTATATGGCCATCGAGACCAGTCCAGGATCCGATGGGTGCTACTTCTCGTACTGGCCTCAGTCAAACTCAATTTACCTGGCTGATCAAGCTGGAAACGCGGTCGGGCCAATGGCTCCAGGCACTAGCGGTGTACTCCAGAACGCCCAATGTAGCATTGCAGGCTCACGCTCCTACGCCTCCCCAGGCCCGGGCGGCGAATGGAACGTCGGGATCTCGGTCACCTTCACGAATTCGATGCCACAGGGCACCAAGCCCCTCTGGTCGGCTGCGCTAGATGGAGTCGACAGCTCGGGCTGGGTGAAGAATATTGGCGGCTTCTACTGCATTCGCGTTTGCAGTCCTGCGGCCCAGCCTCCTCCCAATTCGGAGACATTTGCCCCATCAACTCGAACCGGAATTTATGAAAGTTTCGCCTTTGAGTTCTCCGACGCCAATGGTGCGTTTGATATCGATACCGCCACTATCCTGATTAACGGTCCGCTGGATAGTCGAGACGCCTGCAACCTGACGTTTGATCCCCAGGCGGCGGGTGGCGGGGGGGTACTGTACTTTGTCACGGATCCAGGTCCTGGTGGACAAGTGACGATAGCAACGATCTTCCCCGGTAACGCCGCGACCTCGGGAAGCAATAATCAATGTGAAGTTCGGGGAGAAAACGTAAGCGTCAGCCGAGTGGGGGCCATCCTGCGTCTTTCCATTTCGATTAACATGAAAGGTTCGGGGGCGAAACAAATCTTTATGGCTGCGCAGGATCTCCAAGGCGGAAATTCTGGCTGGGCAAGTCGAGGGACTTGGTATGCTGCCGCATCCTTCGATCAAATTTCACGCCTCAATCCGAACTGTGGGAACGCGTTTTCGTGCACCGAATACTCGGGCATTTTCCCTATCAACTACACCAGCAACCCTTCACAGCCATCCCTGCAACTCGGTCCAATTAAACTGAACAATGTCACTCGCACCTCCGCCACCATTAGCTACAGTGAATTCCGCGTGGAAACGAGACGGTTAGGCGGGTGTCCAAATCCTTTCCCCATTGGGGAGAGTACTGGCTCCCCGGCTTTTGGAAATGAGGTTGGTTCTGCCTACACACAGGGTACGGTAACCGAAACGCTCTTGACTCCGGTGATCACGAGGCTCCTCTCGGATCAGGCATTCGGTCCCGGCTTCTACTACTTCAGGGTGTCTTTTAAGATTTCAGCGAGGAACCCTAGCACTCCGAATCAAACACCGGTCGTCTCAGTCCATTCCGTCAACTCAGATTGCGTGCGAGCTGGTTTCGCACCTCAGATTACGGGAATTCGGGACGATACGACTGGGCTCCAGAATGAAATCGAACGTGGCGGCTCTGGGGACGGTCTTCAGATTTACGGTAACAACGTGCAGGGAACTTTTGTGCCCTCAGGTTCCGCCATATCGCCTAACACTGGGATCAGCCAATGGGCCGTTACTAGCGTCACTCCTGCTTCTGGTCAAGTCAATCTCAGCTATTCCGTACAATCCAGCGCCCCAACCGGGCAAAGGTCTGTTACCCTCTCGAACTCCATCGGTGCCTCACCTCCGTGGGCCCTCTTCTGGATCACAGATCCGTCGCCGCAGATTACTTCAGTAACGCCTGATAGGCCGTGGCAGCCCGGCGAGACGATTACGGTTCAGATAAACGGCAAGGGATTCGGGAGCGACCCAACCGTGACGCTGAGGGCAACGGACTCTGACACAATCGCCTGTCTCGGCTCTGATTCGGTTTCCATCGTTGGCCCGGTGCCGGGAACAGCACGGGACACCCAAATAACATTCACGAAATCCGTTCCTCAAAACGCGGTCACCTGTAATTTTGAGATTGAAATCACCTCCCGCGGTCTTAGCGGATCTTTTTCTTATGCGCCAAAGAGCCCGCCAAAGGTTGAAAGTATCACCGCCCGCGGCTCTAAAGGCGGATTGATGTTTAGCAGAACGATAGTTTTCATCGTGCATGGAATATCTGATAGTCCGGCTTCCTTTACCCGCCTCCGTGACAATCTGTATCGGCTACCCGAGTGGGGCCCGGACGCTGTACACAACGTTGATGTTGGCTTCTCTTTCCAGGATTGCCTGTCTATTTCCGTTGGGGCTATGCGGCTTGCCAACCACGTTCTTTCGTCCAGGTTTCGACAGGGTGATCGATTTGCTTTCATCGGCCATAGCATGGGCGGTTTGATAATTCGAAGGATGTTAGCGCTGAATCTGATAAAAGAATATGCACTCAACTTGTCTCCGCCTCAGCCAGCGCCACCTGTGGTCGGACTAGTTACATTGGGAACGCCTCATCTAGGTTATCCGTTTCTCAACCTCGACCTCACTGTCCCAGGAAAGTGTAATGTACAATCCCAGGAAATGGAGAGTCATTTGGATAAAGATGTCCTCGGAATGGCCACCCTTGACCCCGCAACGATGCTCAGCCCATTTCTCGCTCAACTTCGGTTGAATTGGAATACAAGTCAGGTCGGCGGGAAATGGTTCGCCGTCGGCGGAAGAGCATGTAATGTGCCAGACAGATTTGCCGGTACACCGGGGAATCGAAACGGTTGTCGGGCTTCCTCGAACCCCGCGAGTGACTCGGTCGTTTGCCTAGATAGCGCGGTGACCATCTACCCAGACCCATTTCAAAGCGCCTTCCCTACTCAGAGTTTCCTTGATCCCAATCGCGAGTACCAGCATGGAGCATACGTCGGAGAGGGATCTATATTAAATCACTGCTGTCCGAAACAACTCGAGAACGGGCGACACGTGTTGTAAACATGGGTCTTAAGCCGTTGGAATTGAGTTCGGAAAGTTGAGGTCTAGTTTTTCGGGTTACTGTCTCCTGTCCAAGAAGATTGCCCGTGGG
>JAPKZA010000440.1 GCA_026394015.1 Acidobacteriota bacterium | reverse complement strand
GTCCAATGCTTACTTCGACTCGCTCGGGATTCCGAGCCTAACTGGCGGGCAATAGCTTAACCCGCCGAACCGCCGGATGCGGACCCGCATGTCCGGTGGTGTGGGAGGGGAGGAGCCGCGAGGCTTCCCCCTATCCCGATTTCATGAATCGACGAGTTGCTACCGCGCGATCAAATCAGCCCACTGGCCGCAGACTACTGCGGACAACGGAAAGCCTCGTTCCTTCGAAAGATTGATCCTCCAGCAAGGCGTTCACAACCCACAAAAATAAAGTTGTGCACGCCAAGCCCAATAAAGACAGGCCTTCCGCGCCAATCGCCGCTCGGCGTGGTTCGTAGTTGCTCTCTGACGCACGATAAACAGAGTACAGGAAAAGGAGGATCCCGCCAAGTGAGGCCTCAGCCTGCGGCAGTTACGAACGAAGCCACTTGTTGAAAATGTCCAAGTCGTCTCATCTTATGGATTCCATGTAACATAATGTCCGAAGTTGCCCTTGGAAGGACACAAAAGAGAGCAAAAGTTACGTTCGAAGCCACGATGCCGAATTCACCGCCTCAGTATCCTCCGGCGAAACAAAAAGGCGGGCCTCCCTCGCGGGTCGTCGCTCGCAGTGGCACTATCCCCGGCACAATTACGAACGAAGCCACTTTGTCGGCAGCGAAAAATGTCTCATCTGATTGATCAATAAGCACATAGTCTTCCTGGAAACAGAAGAAACGTCAAAATTTACGTTCGAAGCCAATTTCTCGCCGCGAAAGCCCCGTTTCGCTCCACGGAAGCAGATGATATAGTGTTGCGGTGTCCCGTCTACCCTACGTTCTGGCGCTCGCATCCGTAGCTCTCCCAGCCCTAGCGCAACGCGCCCCGCTCTTCAAAGACGAGATCCTCCCCGTCCTCGAAAAGAGCTGCACCAAGTGCCATCGCCCGGACCAAAAAATGGGCGGCCTCGACCTCACAACCTTCACTGGCCTCATGACCGGCGGAGCTAGCGGCCCCGCCATCGCCCCCGGCAAGCCCACCCGCAGCCTCCTCTGGATCATGATCGACTCGGGCAAAATGCCCATGGGCGGGGCGCTCACCGCCGCCCAAAAACAGCTCATCCGGACCTACATCGAACAAGGTCGCTTCCCCTCCGCCGAACTCGACGCCGCCCAACTCGCGAAAGAAGCCGCCCGCATCACCCCCGAAGCCCGCCGCTGGTGGTCCTTCCAGCCGCCCGTCAAAGCTGCCCAGCCCACCCCGATTGACACCTTCATCCAAGCCAGACTCCAAGCCAAAGGCTGGCAAATGCAGCCCGAAGCCGATCGCGTCACCCTCCTCCGCCGCGTCTACTTCGGCCTTACCGGTCTACCCCCCAGCCCCGCCGCCACCGCCGCCTTCCTCGCTGACCCCTCCCCCAACGCCTACGAAACCGTCGTCGACCGCCTCCTCTCCAGCCCCCGCTACGGCGAACACTGGGGCCGCCACTGGCTCGACATTGCCGGCTACTCCGACACCCGCGGCGACGCCGGAGACTCCGAACGCGAGACCCTTTGGAAGTACCGCGACTACGTCATCAAAGCCTTCAACGCCAACAAGCCCATCAACCGCTTCCTCCTCGAACAGTTCGCCGGCGACCAACTCGTCAACTACAAGCCCGGCTCGACCCCCACCCCCGAGCAGGTCGAAGCCATCACCGCCACCGGCTTCCTAAGGACCACCGCCGACATCACCGACAACCAAACCATCTACGAGGTCGACAAGTACTTCGACGCCCTCCAGAAGGCCATGGAAACCAGCATGTCCTCCGTCCTCGGCCTCTCCGTTGGCTGCGCCCGCTGCCACGATCACAAGTTCGACCCCCTTCTCCAGAAGGACTACTATAAGCTCACCGCCGTCTATCAAGCCGTCTGGGACCCGGAAAACTGGCTCGCTGCCAACCTCGGCTTCGGCCCCTGGCCCAGCCGCATGGTCCTCGATGTCGAACCGGCCAAACGAGACGAGTGGATTAAGGACGTCACCAGCTCCGACGCCAAAACTCTTCGCCACCTCGAAGACCTCCTCGAAGCCACCTACCAACGCTTCCGCGCCGAACTCAAAGCCGGCAGCACCCTCCCTCCCGAACGCCGCATTGCCCTGCGCAAGATCATCGAAGACGATCCCGATCTCGAAGTCGACCGCAACGCCGTCCGCGACTTCATCACCGATAAAGAACTCGACACCCGCTACCCCGAGTTCGCCCAATGGAAGGCCGATATCGCTGTGAAGAAGGCCAATCGCCGCAAGAAGCAATCCGAGATCGACCCCAACTTCATCGAAGCCGCCTGGGACGTTTCGAAGACCCCCTCGCCCACTTACATCCTCCAACGCGGTAACTACCTCGCCCCCGGTGCCGAGGTCAAGCCCGGGCTCCCCGCCGTCCTCGATCACCCCACCAAGCCCTTCCAGTTCCCCGACCCCCAAGCCCATCCCGATTGGCACCACACCGGCCGTCGGCTCACCCTTGCCAACTGGCTCGTCTCCCGCGAAAACCCCCTCGTCTCCCGCGTCTTCGTCAACCGCGTCTGGCAGTTCCACTTCGGCGAAGGCATCGTAAAGTCGGTCGACGACTTCGGCACCCAAGGCGACCTCCCCTCCCATCCCGAACTCCTGGACCACCTCGCCGTCGACTTCCAGGAAAGCGGCTGGGACCTCAAACGCCTCACCCGCGCGATCGTCCTCTCCCAGGTCTACCGCCAATCCTCCGCCGAGGTCCCCGCCTATCTCGCCGCCGACCCATCCTCCAAACTCCTCTGGCGCAAGCCCCCCATGCGCCTCGAAGCCGAGACCATTCGCGACTCCGTCCTCCAGGTCAGCGGCCTCCTCCAAGGCCAAATGTACGGCCGCCAGCAGGCCATCAAACGTGGCCCCGACGGCCAATGGCTCGAAGATGAATCCAAGGGCAACCCCAACCGCCGCAGCCTCTACCTCATGCAGTCCCGCACCCGGCCCGTCGCCTTCCTCCACGCCTTCGACGCGCCCACCATGACCGCCGATAACCAAACCCAGCGCTTCCGCTCCGCCCTGCCCACGCAGTCGCTGGCGATGCTCAACGGGCCGTTCATCCGCCGGGCCAGCCAAGCCTTCGCTACCCAAGTCTGGGAGCAGAGCAAGGGCGACCCCGCCGAAGCCCTGCGCCGGGCCTTCCTGGCCGCTTACTCCCGTCCGCCCACTCCTCGCGAACTGGCCATCGGCCAACTCGCGATCGCCGCCGAACCCAACCCCCAGGAAGGCCTCCGCCTGTTCCTGCAAGCCCTCCTCGGGGCCAACGATTTCCTCTACAGTTACTGAGAACAGCCATGAAGCCTTTCCTATCCCGCCGCCAAGCCCTCCAGGAAGCCGCTCTCGGCTTCGGTGGACTCGCCCTGACCTCGATGGTCGCCCGCGCCGCCGAGACGCCCACGTACTCGCTCCGCCCCCGCCAACCTCACTTCCCGGCCAAAGCCAAAAACGTCATCTTCATCTACGTCGGTGGTGGCCCCAGCACCATCGACATGTTCGATCCCAAGCCGCTCCTGCGCAAGTACAACGGCCAGCCCGCCCCCTTTGAAATCAAGGGTCGAGCCCTCAACGGCTCGCAGGAAGTCATGGCCAGCCCCTGGGAGTTCACCCGCTCCGGCCGCAGCGGTCGCGAGATCTCGAACCTCCTCCCGCACTTCCAAAAGGTCGTCGACAAGGTCAGCTTCGTCCGCTCCATGCAGACCGACCGCATCGACCACTCCACCGCCCAGTTCACCTTCGTCACCGGCCGCGGCTTCACCGGCTTCCCCACCCTCGGCTCTTGGGTCAACTATGCCCTCGGCACCGAAAACCAGAACCTCCCCGGCTTCGTCGCCCTCGGTGAAGGGGCCAGCATCGGCTCCCGCGCCCACTCCTCCGCCTGGCTCCCCCCGGTCTTCACCGGCACCGCCATGCGGGCTGACGCCAAAAGCCCCATCTACGACATCAAACGCCCGGACGACATGTCCAGCGGCCAGCAGCAACGCCTCCTCTCGGTCGTCAACCAACTCAACCGCGAGCAGAAAGCCGGCCACCCCCTCGACCAGGATCTCGAAGCCCGCATCGCCAACTACGAACTCGCCGCGCGCATGCAACTCGAGGCCCTCCGCGTCGCCGACCTCACCGCCGAAAGCGCCGCCACCCGTGACCTTTACGGTCTCGAGGAAGCCGGCTCCGGCCCCTTCGGCAAGCTCTGCCTCATGGCTCGACGCCTCGTTGAAAGCGGGGTCCGTTTCGTCCAACTCTATGCCGGCGGGGCAGGGAACTGGGATACCCACAGCAACATCGCGGGCCAACTCCCCAACCTCTGCCATCACATTGACCGCGGGATGTCCGCGCTGCTCACTGACCTCGATCAACGCGGCCTTCTCGCCGAGACGCTCGTTGTCTGGTCCGGCGAGTTCGGCCGCCTGCCCACCATCGAAGCCAGGACGTCCACCCCCGGCCGCGACCACAACCCCTACGGCTTCAGCATGTGGATGGCCGGCGCCGGCGTCAAGCAAGGCTACGACTTCGGCCAGACCGACGAACTCGGCTACGCCGCCGTTCCCGAATTCCGCGTCGGCCACGCCGACATCCACGCCACCATCCAGCACCTCCTCGGCCTCGACCACCAGAAGAATACCTTCTTCTACGAAGGCCGCAACGAGTCCCTCGTCGGCGTCACCCCCGCCCGCGTCTTGAAAGAGATCCTCCTATGATTGCTCGTCGTCATCTCCTCACCGGCGGCCTCGCCGCCGCCACCGCCCACGCCGCGACTGGAGGCGAAGTCAAACGCCGCTCCGGTTCCCGCATCAAGATCGGCCTCAACGCCTACTCGTTCAACAAGCCGCTCATGGCCGGCAAGATGACCATCCCCGACGTCATCGACTACTGCGCCCAGCAGCAACTCGACGGCGTCGACCTCACCGGCTACTACTTCCCCGGCTATCCCGAAGTCCCCTCCGACGAGTTCCTCTACGGCGTCAAACGCGCCGCCTTCCTTAACGGCGTCACCATCACCGGCACCGGCGTCCGCAACGATTTCGCCCTCACCGACCCCTCCAGCCGCCGCGGTCACATCCAACTCGTCAAGGATTGGGTCGACGTCGCCGCCAAGCTTGGCTCGGACATGGTCCGCGTCTTCGCCGGCAAAGAACTGCCCAAGGGCTACACCTTCGATCAGGTCCTCGCCTGGATGGTCCCCGCCTTCCAGGAGTGCGCCGAGTACGGAGCCAAACGAGGCGTCATCATTGGCCTCCAGCACCACGACGACTATCTGAAGACCGCCGACGAGACCATCCGCGTCGTCAACCTGGTCAAGTCCGACTGGTTCTCGGTCATCCTCGACGTCGGCAGCCTGCGCCAAGGCGACCCCTACGCCGAAATCGAAAAGCTCCTGCCCTACGCGAGCAACTGGCAGATCAAGGAACACGTCTGGTACGGCACAAAGAAGGTCGAAATCGATCTCCCCCGCATCCGCAAGATCATCGACAAGGTCGGCTATCGCGGCTTCACCCCCATCGAAGCGCTCGGCGAGGGCGACCCCGCCACCATCGTCACCGCCTTCCTGCAAAAGGTCCGTCTGGCCTTCGCCTAAGCCACCGGCGTCAGCCGTTGCAGGTCGGGCGCATGGTCCCGCCACCAACGATCCGCTCGCGCCTCGTCCCAATCCCGGCTCGCCTCGCAGCGCTCCAACCCTTCTCGGAGCGCTCGCGCCGTCTGCGGCCGCGCGGCGGGGTCTTTCTCCAAACAGGCCAGCAGCAGAGCATCGAGCTCCGCCGGTACCGGCGTCTCGATCCGCTGGGAAGCCGGCAGTGGCGTCTCCCGCGCATGGGCCAGTAACATCCCCATCCCGTTCCTGGCGTCGAACACCAACTTCCCCGTCACGAGCCAATAGCCGACGCAGCCCACCGCGTACAGGTCCGACCGCGCGTCCACCCCATCGGCGCCCAGCGCCATCTCTGGGGCCATATAGGCCGGCGTCCCCGTCGTCGTCCCGTCCCGCGTTAGCTTCGCCGATTCGGCGTCCTCGATCGCCTTCACGAGACCAAAGTCCAACACCTTCGCAAAGTCGTTATCCAGCCCACTCTGCCCCACCATGATGTTCCGCGGCTTGATGTCCCGGTGCGTCAACCCCACCGCGTGCGCCTCCTCCAGCGACCGGCAAATTTGTCGGAGCAGCCAGATCGCCCGCCCCGCCGGAAGTGGCCCAAACCGTTCAATAAACGTCTCCAGGTCGATGCCGTTCACGATCTCCATCACGTAGTACAGCGTCCCGCTCTCCGCCATTCCGTAGTCGAAAATCGTCACCGTATGCGGCGACCGCAACCCCGCCGTCGCCTTCGCCTCCCGCTCAAACCGCAAGCGGACCACCTCCATCGCCTCTGCCGAACCCTGCGCCAAAGCCCGCGGTGCGATCAGCTTGATCGCCGCCTCCCGCGCCAACATCCGATGCCGCGCCCGCCACACTTCGCCCATCCCCCCCGCCCCTAACTTCTCCAATAGCTCATAGCTGCCCAAATCCCGCTCCCGGCTCACCGTAACCCCCAACTGATAAACCAGTCGAGACAGCAACACGGCGATACCCGCAAACAGCATCGGCGGTGTCATCCAAACGATTACCTGCCCCGGCATCGGGCTTGGCACCTTGAGCAGCCACATATCCACGAGCAGGCCGAAACCCGTCATCCACGCCGCCATCATCGCCGCCAGCGACGCCCGCGACCAACTCGCCGGCACCGCCAACCCGAATACCATCACCCACGCCGAAACCGCCGAAATCCCCCGCAGCCGTTCCTCCGGCATCATCGGCAGCACCCACTCGCTCATCGCGATCAACAGCGCCCCCACCACCTCAAAACAGAGTCCGATCACCAGTTTCCGGTCGCCGCTAATCTTCTTGCTTCGCATCAAGGCCCAAACCGTGACCCCTGTTACAACGGCAGTCCCGGTCAGCATACCGAATATGCTCGCTTTCTCCGGTAGAGCCTGTACCGAAAACCGAAACGCCGAATCGATCACGGCAAAGCAGATCGCATACGCCGCCCCGGCCCATCCGATCCGCTTCACCGCCCCGTTGATCAGCTCGGGGGGCAAACCCACGTCCGAACCCATCGTTACGGTCGTGTTGTGTTTGCCAAGGCGCTCTTTCATCCCTACCCTAGAAGCCTTTCAACACTTCGCGAATCCGCCGCGCCACTATCCTATCCTCGCCCGGCTGCAACATCCACACCCCGATGCTCAGCGAATCCTTCACTCCCGGAACAACCTCAATCGACGGCTGGCCCTCGCGCAACTTCTTCCCCACCTCCTGGTAGGTCAGCTTCACCTTGTCCTGGTCCCACGTAATCCGCAGATGGGGCACATGATTGGCGATCACCGGCAGATACTGCTCCGTCTTCACGCTCTCCACGCCCTTCACGCTATCGCCGATGTAGGAAACCCGCTTCTCCCACTCCTTCCACTCCGCCCCATGATCCTTCTTCAGGAACGTCTCGATCGCCACCATCATCCCCAGCAACTCTTCCTTGTTCACCTTCATGCCCCGACCGATCGCGTCCCCATTTGGCGGACCGTTCAGCCGTGCCGCGGCAATCAATTCCTTGCTCCCCAGCAACAGCCCGGCGCTCTGCGGACCCCGGATTCCTTTGCCGCCCGAGAACACCACCATCGAGAAACCCATCTTCACGTACTTCGTCAAATTCTCGAGCGGCGGAGCATCGGCCGCGCAGTCGGTCAACGTCGGAATGCCGTGCTTCTTGCCGATATCGGCGAACTCCTGATCCTTCACCTGCCCGTCGTTGTTCGCCCAGTTCAGGAAGAACATCATGGCCGTCTTCTCGTTGATCGCCGCCAGCAACTGCTCCCGCGTCTCCACCTCAATCAGCTTCACGCCGCAGTTCCGAATCGCATGATCGTAGCCCACCCGGTGCGACTTCTGTACGATCACTTCGCTCTTCATCCCCGTGATGTCGGGCAGTTGCAGCACCTTCTTCTGGTCCATCCCCGTCAGCACGGCCGCCGTGCCCAACGTCAACGCCGAAGCCGCTCCGGCGCTCACCATGGCCGCTTCCGCCCCCAGCAACACCGCAATCCGCTTACCCACCGCGTCATGCAACTCCGTAATCCGCACAAACTGCTTGGAAGCATAGTTGATCGCCTCCATCACCTCGGGCAGCATCAGAGAAGCCGTGAACATCGTGTACGTTCCGGCCGCGTTGATGATCGGCTGCACCCCCAGATCTTTGAAGTAATCACGCTTGGTCACCGCTGCTGCTGCAGCCGGAGCCATGCTCACTACCGCCGGAGCGGCGCCAAGGGTCTGAAGGAATTTTCTACGGTTAGCCATGGCGTCATTATACGCCTACTGGTTCAATTGGAAAACGCCAGTTTCTTCTGCCAACTCTCCGGCAGAATCCCGCGCCACTTCCGCAGCACCAGTTCGAGCAGGTTCAGCAAAACCGCCATGCCCAATAGACCCGGCCACAGCCGCGTCGTCGAAGGCACACTCCGGCCGCCCGATACGAAAACCTTGTTCGGATCCGGTGCGTACCGCCCACCCGTGAACCCGGCGATCTGCCGCAGCAAGGCTTCGTTCGAACCATAATCCGCCAGTTCGACCTCCTGCCGGTAGTAGCCGACTTCCGGAAACACCCGGCTGTCTTCCACCGGTCGCACCCGGAACAAACCCTGCGCCGCGCCGATCCGCACCCGGCCTTGGTACAGCCCTTCGCCCGTCTTCTTTACTTCCACCGGCTGGCGGAAATCCGCTGGACCCAGGACAAATATCGCCGGGATCTTCTTCGGATCCTCAATCGTTCGACCCAACCGATAGGTCACCACTAAGTCGCCGCTCGCCGGATCGTACGTCGTCCCCGCCTCGCCCGCCTGGGCATGCGGCAGAATGTCGCGCAACACGTTGCCCCAGAAACGGTCGAACCCTTTCCAACTCACCCACGCCCCCGCCCAGCGGCTCTTGGCGTCGGAAGCAAACACCACGCTGCGGCCCAATCCGTACTGCCAGCGGGCCAGCAGCGGGTCCTTCTGGTCGATGCTCAGAATCGTCTCCGCGGTCGGCTTGGCAATGAACTTGGTATAACCCTTCAGCGCCGGAGCCGACTCCATCCCCACGCCTTCCAAAATCTCCGCCTGCCGCTCGATCACTGGCGTAATCGCCTTTTCAATCGCCGTCGAGCCGGTGAACTCCATCACGTCCTTCAACAGAATCTGTTCGAGACCCGCCGGATCATTCAGAAAATACGACTTCCCCTTCGAGAACGCCGCTACCTTTTCGAGATACGCCCGGTTCACGTCCTGCCCCAATCCCACCGTCGAAATCGTGATGTTCTGCGCCGCCGCTTCCTTGGCGAGCGAGATCGAATCGCCCTCTTCCGAGATGCCGTCCGTCAAAAGCACAATGTGTTTGTAGGTCGCCTTGACGGGTACTGTCCGCCGGAATGCCTCGGTCAATGCCGGGGCAATCTGGGTTCCGCCGTCCGGCGTAATCCCGGCCACCAACCGCTTGATCAGCGTCCGGTCCTCGGCCTTGCGAATCGGTACGGCCCACTGGAACGAGTTGTCAAAAATCAGCACGCCAACCGAGTCGACGGGACGCAGATTCTCAATCACCCCGATCGAAGCAATACGGGCCAATTCCATCTTCCGCCCTTCCATCGACGACGACTTGTCCACAATCAACGTGATGCAGGTGCCCTCGGGCGAACGCGGCGGCGCTAACTTCGCGGCCATCGTCCGGTCCAGCGCGTCTTCCACTTTCTTGGCTTCGTTGTAGGTGTTCTTCTCTCCGCCGATCACGAGCAACCCACCCCCGGCCTTCACAAACTGCTCCACCCGATCCTTCCGCTCGATCGGAATCGCCTCTAAATCGAGGTTGTTCAGAATCACGATCTGAAAGTCATCCAGCTTCTGGCCGTCCAGCGAGTTCGTCGTCAACACGTCAAACCGTCCCGCCGCCAGCACTTCCATGAAGTCTTTGCCGCTCCCTGCCGGGTCCTGCGTCACGTAAAGCGCCTTCGGCAAGCGCAACGCCACCGACTGCGCAAACCGAACCTCGCCTAACTCCGCTGACTTCACGACGCCCGCTAGATCAATCGCCCCCGGGGTGTTTAACGTCACATGCACCCGCACGCGATTCATCCCCGGCTGCAGGTCCACCGGGTTCGTCCCCAGCGGCTTGCCTTCGGCCGATAGCTCAATCGTCGCCCCCGCCTTCCGCGGCGCTTCCATCGCGATATCGATGGGAAAGCGATCTCCGGCAAAGGCCTGCGTCGGGAAGCTCACGGACTCCAAGCGCAACGCCGGCTTCGGGCGGCCAGTCATCGGAAACACGTCGACCGGCACGCCCAACTGCTGCGCCTGCCAAGTCGCCCGCGTCACGCTGCCTTTGTTCTCTTTACCGTCGGTGATCAGCACGATCCGCGGCACCAAACCCGCCGGCATCGCCGCCATCCCTTCCCGCAGCGCCACTTCCAGATCGGTTCCCCGTCCGGCCTCGCCGGCGGTATATCCCAACTTGCCCTTCGACTCCGCTTCGCTCACCGCGCGCGTCGTCCGCCCGAACGGGATCACCTTCACCCAGTTCCGGCCCTTGTCCCCCACCACTCGGGAGGCGATCTCGGACGCTCGGGCCAAATCGGCTTCCGAGACGCTCGCCGATGTATCCACGAGCACGCTCACGGCCAGCTTGCTCTCTTCCGAGTTCATCGCCGGCTCGGCCAACGCGACGATAATGCAAACGATCGCCAGCGCCTTCAGCGTCGTCGCCAACCGCTGCCGCCCCCGCACCCACTCCACGTACCACCAGCCCACCGGGACGATCGCGAAGAGAAGAACCCACCACCGTTCGAGTGTCATGACGCCTTCCGAAACGGCGCCGTGAAACGCCGGAAAATTTCGATCATCGGGGTGGAGCCCTGCTGCACCGCCGGTAGCCGAGTCCGTCCAAACCACAACCATTCAACGAGCAGCAACAGACCGCCCGCCATCGCCAGCCACTGCCAGATGTCCCGCGACGCAATCGAATCCGTTAAGCCGCGCGGGATCCCCCGCCGCACCTTCGCCGGAACGTCCCAAGCGGTCTCCGCCACGTCGGGCAGCGACAGCGAGTACACCTGCTCCTTGCTGCCGGTTTGTACCCGCACCATTCCCCGCTCGCCGGCGTAGAACTGTAACGTCCCGTCGACCACTGAAAATGGCACCGCCACGTCCCCTGCGCCGAGCACGCGGATCGATCCGGCCTCGGCACCCCGTTCGAGCGGGATCTGCACGTTCCCCACGCTCTCGCCGGTTACTTCCCGCCGCCGCATCACTTCCGGCGCCAGCCATTCGAGTGTGTTCGCCATCAGCAACGGCGCGGTCAACTCTAAGCGCATTGCGCCGCTGCCCGGGTGGAAACCCAGATAAGCCGCGTCCTTGGACGCTACGACCACTGCCCCTACTTCGCTCTCGGCCACGACGCTGACGCCGGCCGAAGGCGCAAAGACGCTCGTCTCATCCAACTTCAGATCCAAGCTGCGCAAACCTGCCGCCATCGGATGGTCATTTCGCCACCCGGTCAGCTTCACGTTCTTGGCCGGACTCAGCATCGCAATCGGCGAGCCCTGCACCGGCGGCGCAATCCAGATCGATCGCCGCGTCGGCTTCACCGGCGGGATAAATCGGTCGAGCACCACGATCTCGGCGTCGACGTCGGCCTTATAGGTTTCGGGCAGGGCGTAGGACGCGGTCAACCAGCTATTGGCCGCCAACAACGGCCGAATCAGCCCTGGATCCCGCGTGTACACCATGACGCGAACCAACTTCTGCTCGGGCAACTCGAGCGTCGCGGCGTTGTCCTCGCTAATCCCGTCCCGCGTCACCAAACGCGCTTCCAGATAGCCCGCCGCCTTGGTGCGAAACTCAATCCGCGCGCTCTCTTCGGCACCAGGTGCCAGCGTGAAGCGGGCCGAACCGACGGGCGCGCTGCCAAACGTCACCGCGAGCGGAACCGCCTCCACCCGCGTCGAATAGTTCTTCACGGCCACAAAAACTTCCCACAACTGGGCGTCCGCCGGAGACCGGCGCAGGGTCACTTTCCGAATCCCGACGTTGCGGATATCGCCCTTCACAGGGAGCAATCGCACATTGGCCGGCAACTCCTTTTCGCTCGGCAAATCGTTGGCATGACCGCGAAATGCCCCCGCCAAAACGATCTCGCCGAGGCCGCTGCCGTGCTGCCGTTGCATCTGCCGGGCAAAGTCGATGGTCGCCTTCAAATTCACCGCCGATCCGCCCACTCGCGTCTCCAGCAAGGCCTGTTCGGTCGCCTGCCGATTGTTCGCGAACACCGTCGTCGGGCTCGGCAGCGCGTCCGCGCGGACGAGCATCACCCGATCCCCGGCCGGCAGACTCCGCAACCACAAAATCGCCTCGCGCTTGGCTTGGTCAAGCAGGGTCATCTGCCCCACCCGCGCACCCATCCAGGCGGAACTATCGAGCACTAGAACATGATCCCGGCTCATCCTGTCCGGCGAGCCCAGTCTTAACTGCGCCAAGGCCGCGAGCAGCAATCCGATCGCGATCAACTGCAATAACATCGACCACGGCTGTTGGATCCGCTTCCGGTGCTTGGCCTCCGGTGGCTTCTCCGACGGCGTCCAGAACCGCATCGTCGCCACGCGGATCTTTCGTCGAGACCGATCGAGCAGGTACAGCGCCAGCACCGCTCCACTCACTACGCCCCAAATCGCTAAAAACTCGCCCAGACCCAGGTTGAGAAAGAACATCTACCGGCCGCCTCCCAGCAAAGGCCCAAACACGGCCTGTTCCACCGGTGTCGACGTGGTCACCCCAGCATACTTACCGCCCTTCCGCTGCGCGACCTCGCGGACGCTGCGGGCGTACGCATCGAAGTTCGCCGTGTAGGCCTCTTGCGCCTCGGTGTCAAAATTCAGCTTCTGCACTTCGCCCGTCTCGGCGTCTTCGATCTCGATCTCACCCTTGTACGGTGGCACCCGGTCCTCGTCCGCCCACAAGTGGATCAGGAAGACCTCGTGCCCGAAATCGGCCAGATACTGCAACGGCTTCTCACAACCCTGGTCGTCCAGAAAGTCCGAGATCACGATGACGAGGCCGCGCTGCGGGTACTCCGCGATGAACCGCTTCACGCAGCCCATGAAGTCCGTTTTCCCCCCGGACTTGATGCCTTCCAGGAAATCAATGCAAGGCCGAAACCGGTGCCGCCCTCCGCCGCACTGCAACGGATCGAGCAGCTGGTTCGAGAACGGCTGCAGCAGCACGCTTTCGAGCCGTACCAAACCGACGTAGGTCATCGCCCCGGCTAGTTTCCGTGCGTAGTCGAACTTGCTCGGCTCGCCGGTCGTCATCGAGTCGCTGACGTCGAACAAAATTCGCACCGGCACCCGCGGCTCCACTTGAAACAGCTTCAAAATCAGCCGCTCCAACCGCATGTACACCCGCCAATTCACCGCCCTGAGGTCATCGCCCTGGTGGAACTGCCGATGATCTAAAAACTCCTGCCCCGAGCCTGAATATCGGGACGCATTGTGTCCGCCCACGAGGCCGGGAAACGACTTCTGCCAATGCAGCGTCAGCCGTTCCAACCTTTCGAGAAAGGATTGATCGATCGAGAGTTCCGCCATAGAGCCAGCCTAGACTGCGGCCGGCGCAACAGAGCGCACGATGTGTTGCAATACAGTGTCCGGCGTCTCCCCGTCGGCATGAGCGTCAAAATTGAGGATAATGCGATGCCGCAGCACGGCCGGAGCCATAGCCTGAACGTCTTCAATGCTGAGATGCGTCCGGCCCCTCATCAGCGCCAGGACGCGACCGCATTCGACCAGCGCCTGCGCCCCACGCGGCGAACTGCCGTAGCGGACATATTTCTTGGTCCGTTCGGCTGCATTCTCGGAAGTCGGCTGCGTCGCCATCACCAGGTCCACGGCGTACTCCCGGACATGCGGTGCCGCCAGCACTTGACGCGCGATCGTCTTCAGCTCCATAACCGTCGCCCGGTCCACCACTTGGTCCAGGTGGATCTCTTCCCGGTTCATGGTTAGTTCCACGATCCGTCCCAAATCGGCCTTCGACGGGAACGGCACCAGAATCTTCATAAGGAACCGATCGAGCTGCGCTTCAGGCAGCGGATAAGTGCCTTCCATTTCGATCGGGTTTTGGGTCGCCATGACGAGGAATGGATCCTCGAGCACGTGGGTCGTTGTGCCACTGGTCACCGTCCGCTCCTGCATCGCTTCGAGCAGGGCGGATTGCGTCTTCGGCGTCGCGCGGTTGAGTTCGGCCGCCAGCACCAGGTTCGCAAAAATCGGTCCGGCCTGGAATCGGAACGCCCGATGCCCTTCGCTGTCGGAGTCCATGATCATGCTGCCGACGATGTCGGCCGGCATGAGATCCGGCGTGAACTGAATCCGGGAATACTTCAAATGCAGCACACGCGACAGCGTGCGCAGCAGCGTCGTCTTTCCTAAACCCGGGACCCCT
>JAPKZA010000507.1 GCA_026394015.1 Acidobacteriota bacterium | reverse complement strand
CCCAGACGCGGTGGCCGGAGAAGTCGCGGACGACCTGGCCGATGAGCTTTTCCGAGTGGCCTTCGTTATAGGCGAGTGCGGTATCGATGAAATTCAGGCCGAGATCGAGGGCGCGGCGGAGGGCGGCGAGGGATTGGGTATCGTCGCAGCCGAGCCATTGGCGGCCTCCGATGCCCCAGGCGCCGTAGCCGATTTCACTGACTTCGATGCCGGTCCGACCGAGTTTACGTAAATGCATGAGAACTCCAGTTTAGAATAGGGGCGTATGCGGTGGCTCCTTATTCTGCTGGTTGGCGCGGTGGCGATGGCCGCGAACGTGAAGCTGTACTTGACGGATGGGACTTGGCACACGGTGCGCGAGTATCAGGTGTTGGCGGACCGGGTGCGTTATTTCTCCGTGGAGCGGAGCGATTGGGAGGAGATTCCGCTGTCGCTGGTGGACCTGAAGAAGACGCAGGGGGACTTGGCGGCGCGGGAAGAGTCCGTGCGGGCGGAGAAGAAGGCCGAGGCGGAGGAGGCGGAGGCGGAGCGGGATGTGCGGCGGGAGGTGAGGGCGGTGCCGAAGGAGCCGGGGTTGTATTTCGTGTTGGAGCAGGCGAAGTTTCAGCCGTTGAAGCAGGCGGAGTTGAAGGTGGTGAGCAATAAGCGGCGGTCGATTTTGGCGAAGCTGGCGCCGATTCCGATTGTGTCGGGGCGGAGCACGTTGGAGATTGACGGGACGGCGAGTGGGGTGAAGTTGGAGGTGGAGCGGCCGGAGTTCTATTTGCGGTTGTCGGAGGTGGAGCGGTTTGCGTTGGTGAGGCTATGGCCGGGGTTGAACGCAAAGATTCCGAGCCGGATCGTGGAGAAATGGGAGATTCTGCCGATTGTAAAGGAGGTCGTCCGGGAACGCCAAGAGGTCGAGATTTTTCGAAAACAAGTGGGGGACGATCTATATAAGGTATGGCCGATGGAGCCGCTGGCTCCGGGGGAATACGCTTGGATACAGTACACCGAAGGGAAAGAGAATACGCAGGTGTGGGATTTTTCGGTTACGAGGGGCAAGTAACATTTTGGAACGTTGGCGCATCAACCATTACAAGGCCGACGATAAGTCGTTGTCTTCAAAAGAGTTCTATTGTATTCTGGAAAGAACTTGGCTAAAAAGGTTACCGTGATTAACAACAAAAAAACAGCAATCGGAGGAGGACCCTCGCCTATGTACCGTAGACTTTTGGCGGCGTTTGCGCTGCTCGCGCTTTTTGCTACGTCGGTGTTCGCGCAAGGTTTGAACACCAATGCGACGAAGGACGACTGGGAAGAGATCAATTTTGAGACGGGTTCGGCAGTATTGGCCGATGGATTCCCGAGTTTGCTTCGCTTGGCCGAATTGATGGCCAAGAATGATGGCTACCGGGTGAAGATTGAGGGTCACGGGGACCCGAACACGCCGCAGCGGATTGCCGAGAAGCTCGGCATGGCGCGGGCGAACACCGTGAAGCAGTTTCTCGAGAAGTATGGGGCGCGTCCGGCGCAGATTTCGGTAGCGACGGCTGGCAATGCTTCGCCGAAGGTCGGGAATGCGACGAAGGAAGGCCGGTTCATGAATCGTCGGGTGAACCTGACGGTGACCGATCCGCAGGGCAAGAACGTTTCGGCGGCGGGCGTGGGCGACGCGATTCGGAACTTGAACGCGGCCACGGGCGGCCCGGCGGCGATGGCGGATCCGAAGTGCTGCGATGAGATTTTGAAGCGGCTGGATAAGTTGGACGACATTTTGGCGCTGTTGCGCGGGATGAAGGCCGACCATGACGGGCTGAAGAAGGAAGTGGAAGGGCTGAAGGCGTCGAGTACGCAGGCGACTACGGCAGCGAACGCGGCGGCGGCAGCGGCGGCGGCGGCTCCCAAACGCGAAGAGATGTCGGCGGCGGCGGCGAAGGCCACCGACGAGGCGATGACGAAGGTAGCGAATAAGAAGCTTTCGCTGCTCGGCTTGAATGCCGGAGCGGACAGCCAGGGCCGGTTGACGTTTACGGGTAAGGGACGGTTCTTTAATCCGTTTAACAACAGCGTGGCGTTGCAGGCCGAAGGCGAGTACATGTACTTCCGGGATCGCCAGGAAGGTCAGTTCGACTTAGGTTTGGTGAATCGCTACAAGCAGGTTCAGATGGGTTTGTTCTCGAGCTTTAAGCAAGTGAACATCCGCGAGTTCCAGAATGGTGGGACGTTGGGCCAGGCGGCTGCGACTTTGGACTACGTGTTCAAGCGCGGTCGGGTGGGTGTCTTCGGGACCAAAGGCTTCTTGAACAATGCGGTGGTGAATCGCAGCTTGCTGAGCCGGAACGTGTTTGTCGAGAACTACCTCCGGATCGTGGATCAGGTGGGCGGTTCGACGGCGGTGGCGTTGTGGAAGGATAGCTACATCGAGGGCAACTTGGGCTATCTGCGCACCTATAACGGTTCGAAGCCGGGTATGACGGCTCGGTTTGTGCAACCGCTGAATTCGCACATTGCGCTTTCGATTGAAGGCGGATTGAACGAAACGATGGTGACCAAGGACAATTCGGGCGCGGTTCGGTTCGGAGTGTTGTTTGGAAGCTGGTTGCGGCCGAAGGATTACGGGACGGCGACCGGTCCGGTGCCGGTGGACATTCCGCGGGTTCGGTATGAGATGCTTTCGCGCCGGGTACGGACGGGTAATGACGCCCCGGTGGCGGATGCGGGCCCGGATCAGATCGGCGTGAACGCCGGGACGATCCAGTTGGACGGTTCCGGTTCGTATGATCCGGACGGCGATCCGATTACCTATGAGTGGCGGCAGATTGCTGGTCCGGCGGTAACGCTGACCGGTGGAACGACGGCGCGGGCATCGTTTGCCGCGGCGGAGAATCAGACGTATGCATTCCGGCTGACGGTGAAAGACCCGGGAGCGGCGATGGGTACGGCGCGGGTGACGGTTACGACGCGGGCACCGCAACAGGTACGCATTTTGCGCTACCAGGCGAATCCTTCGAACATCGTGGCGGGCCAGTCGTCGAACTTGTTGTGGCTGGTTGAGAACGCCGACAGCGTGGAGATTGCCGGGGTTGGCCGGGTGGACTCGAAGCAGGGGACATCGCAAGTGAACCCGACGCAGACGACGAGCTACCGGTTGACGGCGAGGAATGCGACGAGCGAAGTCACAGAGACGGTGACGGTTACGGTGACGCAGCCGGCGGTTCGGATCATTACGTTTAGTGCTTCTCCGACGACGATCAATCGGGGTGAGTCCTCGACATTGGCATGGCAGACCGAGAACGCCGAAAGCGTGACGATTAGCAGCCTGGGCAACTCGCCGGTGAACGGAACGTCGCAGGTTTCTCCGACGTCGACGACGACCTATACGATTACGGCGACGGGCCGTGGCGGTTCGACCGCGACGGCAACGGCGACGGTGCAGGTGAATACGCAGCCTCCGCCGCCGACGGGTGGTGGCTTGCCGCGGATCATCCGGTTCACGGCTTCGCCGATGGACATCATCGCGGGCTCGACTTCGACGTTGAGTTGGCTTGTAGAGAACGCGGATCAGGTGAACATTTCGACGCTGGGTACGGTGGGACTTACGGGTCAGTCACCGATTAGCCCGACGTCGAACACGCTGTATACGATTACGGCGACGAACTCTTTCGGCAGCATCAGTTCGACCGTAGGGTTGAATGTGCGGCCGGCTCCTCCGACTCCGACGCCGGCTCCGACGATCGCTTGTTCAGTGAGCCCGACGTCGATTACGACTCCGGGGGAGGCTGTTACGTTGAGCTTCACGGCGCAGAACAGCCGGGTAGTGACGTTTAATGGATTGGGGACGACGAGCCCGATTGTGGTGCGGCCGACGGGGACGACGACCTATACGTTGATTGCGTATGGAGCGAACGACCAGACGGCGCAGTGCCAGACGACGGTGACGGTATCGACCGTCAACGTGATTCGGCCGACAGCGGATCCGGGTCCGAACGTGGAAACGATCTACCGCCAGTTGACGATCAGCGGCGTTAATTCGAGTGATCCGGATGGATTGCCGTTGACCTACATGTGGCGGGCGCTTGAGAAGACGGCAGCGGTGTTGGATCCGACGTCGGCAACGACTCGGGTGCAGCTTGGGGAACAGTTTGGTCCGTACGCTTTCGAGCTGACGGTGACCAATAGCAAGGGGATCAGCGCGTCGAAGACGTTGACCGTCAACTTCGTCTCGACCCGGGTTCGATAACTCCAGGTCGTTCGAAGATTCGAGGCAGAAGGCCAACCGCGTCGAGCGGTTGGCCTTCTGCTTTTGGGTGAAGGGAGGAGCGGTGAGGAAGAGTTATCCGGGCAAGAAAGAGACGGAGCGATTGTGGCTGATGCCTCCTACCGAAGGCGACGCGGATGCGGTGGCGGAATCGTTGCGGGGTAGTTTGGCGCAGTGGCTGCGGTGGACGGCGGCGTCGCAGACGAAGGCAGTGGAAGACATGCGGAAGGTGGCGGCGGCAGCGGGGCGGAGCAACGCGCTAGGGGATAGTTTTTCGTGGCGGATGGTGGACAAGACGAGTGGCGCGTTGGTGGGCGGGGTGGATCTGCATTCGATTGGGTGGTTGATCCCGCGTTGCGAGATTGGGTATTGGGCGGCGGAGCGGTGGGTGGGGCAGGGGTTGGTGACAGAGGCGGTGCGGGAGGTGCTGCGGGTGGCGATGGAGGAGCTGGGAATGGCCCGGGTGGAGGCGCGGTGCGACGGACGCAATGCGGCGGCCCATCGGCTGGCGGAACGGGTAGGGATGCAGTGGGAGGGACGGCTGCGGCGGTACGAACGGGACGCCGCGGGGGAGTTGTGCGACCTCGTCATCTTCAGCGCCGTGATATAACAGTCAGCGCGATGCGTATTTTTCTATTTCTTATTTTGACGACGGGGGTCCTATCGGCCCAGACGAAGGGGAGCGAAGGGTGGCGGTTTGACCGGCTGGACCGGTTAGGAGCCCACGCGACGAAGGTGGAGGGCAAGCCGCGCGTGGTGGACACGCCGAAAGGAAAAGCGGTGGAGTTCGACGGCGAGCATGACGCTTTGTTTGTCGATGTGCACCCCTTGGCGGGGGCGAAGACGTTCACGTGGGAGGTGATCTTTCGACCTTCTTCCGGCGGCCGGCCGGAGCAGAGATTTTTCCACCTGCAAGAGACCGGGGTGACGACGCGACTGTTGTTTGAGACGCGCTTGATCGACGGCAAGTGGTGTCTGGATAGTTTTGCGGCCAGCGCGACCGGGCAAAAGGCGTTGATCGATCGGACGAAGCTCCACAGTTTGGACGAGTGGCACCATGTGGCGATGGTTTATGACGGCAAGGGGTTTCGTCACTATGTCGATCGCCAGTTGCAGGGTTCGGCAGAGGTAGCGTTGGCTCCGCAGGGTAAGGGGACGAGTTCGGCCGGGGTGCGGATCAACCGGGTAGATTACTTTAAGGGCGCGATCCGCGAGGCTCGCATGACGCCCCGGGCGTTGGAGCCGGGAGAGTTTCTGCCCTTGCCTTAGTTCGCCCTTGCCTTAGTTGGGAAGCGCGGCGGAGATGGTGGCGAAGGAGTCGGCGATATATCGATTCGTCGCCTGAACCGCGGCTTCGATGTCGTTGTTGACGACCGGGGTGCTGACTTTGACAAGGGAGGTATCGGTGCGATTTTTAGCGATGGCATCGATGACGACGTAGGCCTTGGCGGTGTATTCGCTGGCGATGACTCGCCCGTGGGACTGGTACCAGTAGACCACCACACTTTTCGACTCCCCTTTCTGGACGATGTACTTTTGGACTTCAATCCCACCCGGAACTCCGGGGACGGGGACTTGCACGATTTCGTTCTTCTCCGAGACCCAGCCGTTGCCGGGCAGACAGTTTTTGGGAGAGTGGGGTGCTACGCCATTGCGCTGGCTTTTGAAGTGGGCGATAAACAAGCTGACGGGATAAGGCGATTTGCCATCGACGTAAATCCGGCTGACGGTATCGGTGGCCCGGAGGACATCCTGGACCTCTTTTTCGATTGGATACTCACCGACCATTTTCCAAGCCGCGATCGTGGTGGGAAGGCTGGCCAGAGGGGCGATCGTGGGCTGGTACTCGGAGCGAAGATTGAGAAAAAACGCCCCGATAGCCTGAAGGCTGAGGAACACCGAGAAGAGAATGACGGAGGTAGAAGAAAAAGGGTTCAACGGGAGACCATCCTAGCCAGGCGTTTGAAGACGCCATGGGTTGCGACCATCAGGGTTAAGGCGAAGACGAAGATGACCCAGCCTTCGAGGCTGTGAAAAAAGCCTTTTGCCAGCTCCGGGTTGTACTCGCTTAGAACGCCGGTTAGGGAGACGCGGAAAGAGTTTGCCGCGATGGCGATCGGGATGGTGGAGAAAAAAATCAAGCATCGCATCCAGATCCGGTGTTCATCGAACCAGTAACCATAGACGAGGGAGAGGAAGGCCAGGGTCATCAGGGATCGAATGCCGCTGCAGGCTTCGACGACGGATAGTTTTTGACTGGCGAGTTCGAGGACGTTTCCATCGCGGAGGACGGGAATTCCGACGGCTGACAGAGCCGTTTCGGCGACGGCGCTAGCGAAGAGTTGGAGGGGGAACGTGATTCGGTTATAGACGATGGCAGGCAAGGGAATCATGAAGCACAGCATCCCCAGCGGGAAGACGCACTTGCGGAGGAGGGGCCACCCGCCTAAGGTGAGCACGGCACCGACCATGGAGACGAGAAAGGCGCTGCGTTGGAGAAACAGTTCGGCTCCGAGCATGCCGATCGCCATTTGAGTGGCTCCCCAAAGGAGGAGGAGATAGCCGAGTCGACTTGGCTTCGGAGTGACAGCGAGCAATTCCTGACGGCGTTCCCAAACGACATACAAAGCAGCGAACGGGACGAAGAAGCCATGCGACATATCGTCATCGTTGTTCCACTGTTCCGCCATGGGGATGAGAATTGGCAGGTAAGTGATCAGGAGCAGCGCGGCACACCACACCAAGAGAACCCAAGGGATAGGAGTGCTCGGGGTAGGAGAATCCTCCAATAGAGTTTTTTCAACTTGGGTTGACATCAGATACTCTTCAGTAAATCATATTCTGGTGAATTATGGGTGTCCGGGCTGAGTGCTCTAGTACTAGCCGCGAACTTCGCCAATGCGATGAAGGATCATCATATTGGTAGTACCGGATCGCCACATCGGCTGTCCGGCGACTAGGATGACGGTGTCGCGCACCTTGAGGAGCCCCCTTTCCAGCAAAGTTCGATCCATGATGGTGAGCATTTCCTCCGTCGTCGGCTCGGTAGGGGTAACGAGTACGCGGACGCCGTAAATGAGAGATAGTTGGCGGGCCACCTCGACTGAATTGGTGAACGCATAGATGGGGACCGGGGGGCGATAGCGGGCAATGAGACGCGCCGTCGAGCCGGAGGTGGTCATGACAACAATGGCGGCGACGTTGGCCGACCGGGCGGAATGGTAGGCCGCATCGGCGAGAATCTCGGCGATGCTGGGGTTAATGCGAGGAGGTAGATCCTGGTATCCGCGCGGGCGGATGGAGGATTCGGTTTCGACAGCGATCCGGGCCATCGTGGCGGCGGATTCGACGGGATATTTGCCGGCGGAAGTTTCGGCGGAGAGCATGACGGCGTCAGTGCCGTCGAAGATCGCGTTGGCGACGTCGCTGACTTCGGCGCGGGTGGGAACCGGGCTTTCGATCATCGATTCCAGCATTTGCGTTGCGGTGATGACGAATTTGCCGGTTTGGCGGGCCCGCTCAATAATCGCCATTTGAATAAAAGGCACTTTTTCGAACGCCATTTCGACGCCCAAGTCGCCCCGGGCCACCATCACGCCGTCGGATTCAGCCAGGATTTCATTGAGTTGTTCCCAGGCTTCGGGCTTCTCGATCTTGGCAATAATCGGCAGCATATGCTCTTTCTCTTCGAGATAGAGCCGCAGGCGGATGACGTCGGTGGGCTTTCGAACGAAGGAGAGAGCGACGAAATCGACTTTGTTGTCAATGCCCCATTGCAGATCGGCCATGTCCTTGCGGGTGAGCGACGGGGTCGAGACGTTCACACCCGGGAGGTTGATGCCCTTTTTGTCTCCGATCCAGCCGCCGGCGTGAACGACGCAGTGGGCGCTGATGCCATCGGTAGAGCGGACGCGGAGTTCCACCGTGCCGTCGGCGATCAGGACGCGGTCTCCGGGGGAGACGTCGCGGGCGAAGTTCTGGTAGACGGTGGAGGCCCGCTGGTTGTTACCGAGACACTCTTCGGTCGAGATCTCGAACGGTTCCCCGTTGGTGAGATAGACTTTGCCGCCATCGAAGAGGCCGAGGCGGATCTTGGGGCCTTGGAGATCGAGAAGGACACCGGCAGGAATATTCAATTCCTGACTGAGTTCGCGAACGAAGCGAAGTCGTCGCGCGTGATCTTCGTGAACACCGTGGGAGGCGTTGAGCCGGAATACATCGACTCCGGCGGCGAACAACTTCGCGATCATGTCTTTGGTGTCGGTCGCGGGACCGAGCGTCGCAACGATTTTTGTTGTTCTCATGAATGGGACTTGGTATCGGAGGCCAGGGGATCTACGGTACCCTGATGTTTCTATTATGCCGATTCATCAAGCGCTGATCCTAGCGATTCTCCAAGGATTAACAGAGTTCCTCCCGGTTTCCAGTTCCGCGCACTTGGCCATGGCTCCCTGGCTGCTCGGTTGGAAGGACCAGGGGCTGGAGTTCGACGTTGCTCTTCATATCGGCACACTGCTGTCGGTGCTCGTCTATTTTTTCAAGGATTGGGTGCAAATTCTGGCCCAGGCGGGTGGTCTGAAGTGGGGCGATGATCCGCAACTGGCGAGGAATCCTCGCTTGCTGTGGTACTTGGTGGCGGGCAGCGTCCCGGTGGCGGTGGCGGGGCTGCTGTTTAAAGACGCGGTCGAAACGACGCTACGAAGCCCTTATGTGATCGGGGTGATGGCGATTTTGATGGGGTTGGTGATGTATGGAGCGGAGCGTCTGTCGAAGCAGCGGAGGGATTTAGGGGAACTGACGCTTTTCGATTGCGTCTTTATTGGAACCGCGCAGGCGCTGGCGATTGTCCCGGGGACATCGCGTAGCGGGGTGACGCTTTCGGCGGGCTTATTTCGAGACCTGGATCGGGCGGCGGCGGCGCGGTTCAGTTTTTTGCTCTCGACTCCGGCGGTTGGGGCGGCGGCGGCCAAGGCGATTTTGGACTTGCGAAAGCATGGGTTGGCGGCAGATATGCAGTTACCGATGCTGGTCGGGATCGCGGTGAGCGCCTTGGTTGGCTTCGCGGTAATCGCCTTTTTTCTTAAATTCCTGCGTACGAACTCGATTCGCCCGTTTGTGATTTACCGGGTGGCCTTTGGGTTGTTTGTGATTGGTCTGGCGGCGTCGCGTGGGTGGTGAATCCCCGTGGGGGGCGAGAGTCTGGCATACTGAAGGAGCTCTGCTTATGGCGCGGCTGAAACGCGCATGGACATTTTGAAACCCTCGGCCAATAACCGGCTGAATGAAGTAACTGGAATTGTGTTCGTCGCCGTCGGGTTGCTCCTGGTGCTGAGCTTGGCGTCGTACCACCCGGGGGATCCATCGTGGAATACCGCGACAGGGGTGGAGAGGGCGACCAACTGGACGGGTCGATTTGGGGCGACGCTGGCGGATCTGATCTACAGCGCGCTGGGGCTTGCGTCGCTCGTGGTGCCGATTCTCGTCCTGGCGGCGGGAATCCAGCGGTTGCGTCATCGGTCGATTGGGGTGCCGGTGATCCGCTTGACGGGCGCGACGCTTTTGGTGGCGGGGGTCTGCACGATTCTTTCGCTGCTGCCGATGTGGCGGCCCTTTGACGGCGCGGTGCCGGCAGGGGGAATCGTAGGGTTGGCGCTGGCGAGTTATCTGATCGGGAATTTCAACCCGGTCGGTGCGGCGATGATTACGTTGACGAGCCTTGTCTTGTCGCTTTACCTGGTTTCGAAGTTTTCGATGGAGGTGGTCTATCAGTGGTTCGAGGTTCCGACCGCCTGGTGGTTGGCGCGGGTAGCGGCGTGGCAGGATTGGCGGGAGGCGCGGCGGAAGGCCGCCAAGGCTAAACAGGCCGAACCGCGAACAGCACGGCGGAATGCGGTCGAGCGGGCACCGGAGCGGACGGCCGCGGACGACGGGATTCCGGTGGTGCCGCTGACGGAGAGTAATTTGCCCTGGAAGGCCAAGCAATCGGTGGCTGAGGTCGAGTCCCCGATCGAGGAGGAAGTGGAGGAGTCAGCGAAAGAAGGGGACATTCCGATTCGGGCCTTGGAAGAGTTGCCTTGGGAGACGCCACTAGTGCCGAAGCCTCCGGTTGAGGTGGAAACGGGTCGGAGGCGGAAGGAGAAGTCGGGGCGGGCATATATTATGCCGGCGACTTCGCTGCTGAATGAGGTACCGGCGCGCAACCCTTACGACGAGCAGGAGTTGAAGGAGACGGCGGCCAAGATCAAGTCGAAGTTCGAAGAGTTTAACGTGCTGGGGTCGGTGGTGCAGATCAATCCGGGCCCGGTGGTGACGACGTTTGAATATAAGCCTGACGCCGGCATCAAGTACAACCGGATTACCAATCTGGCCGAAGATTTGTGTTTGGGATTGCAGTGCGAAAGTGTTTTGATTGAGCGAATTCCGGGTAAGCCGACGGTGGGGATCGAGGTTCCGAATAAGCGGCGGGAGTTGATTAGTTTACGGCAGGTGCTGGAGAGCGAAGAGTTTGAGAGTTCTCCGTCGAAGCTGACGATTACGATGGGGAAGGATATCAGCGGGCGGATTAAGGTGGCGACGTTGGACACGATGCCTCACGTTTTGATCGCTGGTTCGACCGGCGCCGGCAAGAGCGTGATGCTGAATACTCTGATCATGTCGTTATTGTATAAGTCGACACCGGACGAAGTAAGGTTGATTATGGTGGACCCGAAACGGGTGGAGCTGGGCATTTACGAAGGAATCCCGCACTTACTCACGCCGGTGATCACGGAGCCGAAGAAGGCGACGTATGCGTTGCGCAACGCTGTTTTGGAGATGGAACGCCGGTTGAAGCTGTTGGCAGCACAGAGCGTGCGGAATATCGAGCAGTACAACAAAAAAGTCCGCCAGTTGATGGCGACGCCGCGGAGGGTGTTTGACAACGGGCAGCCGAATCTGGAGTTCGAGGAGCTGAGGCCGCTTCCCGTCCGCGTCATTATCATCGACGAACTTGCCGATTTGATGATGCTCGAGCGGGCGGGGGTCGAAGAGAGCGTGACGCGTCTGGCGCAGATGGCTCGGGCGGTCGGGATCCATTTGGTGTTGGCGACCCAGCGCCCCAGTGTGGATGTGATTACCGGGTTGATCAAGGCGAACTTCCCGACGCGGATCAGCTTTCGGGTGGCGACGCGAGTCGACTCGCGGACGATTCTCGACAACATGGGGGCTCACTCTTTGCTGGGAAAGGGCGACATGCTTTTCCTGCCTCCCGGTACGGCTCGATTGATTCGGGTGCACGGGGCCTATGTAAGCGAAACGGAGACCTCCGCGGTGGTGGACTATTGGAAGAAGCAGGCTGAGCCGGACTACGACCAAAGCTTTCTTATGGCTCCTCCGAGTGAGGATGGCGAGAGTGATGGCGGCGAAGAGATCATCGACGGCAATGAAGATCCGCAGTATCGAGAGGCGGCACGCGTGGTTTGTGAGCTGGGTAAGGCATCGACGTCGGTGTTGCAGCGTCGACTTCGGCTGGGTTACGGTCGAGCGGCAAGAATACTCGACATGATGTATCGAGACGGCATTATTGGGCCGCCGGACGGCAGTCGTCCGCGCGAAGTATTGAAGAGCCCGGATTGGCTAGACGAAGTAGACGATCAACTCAAGTAGACTATGGGAATGCGATTAACTGGATTGGTGTTCTTGATGACAGGCGCGTTGACCGCGGCTGACCCGATCGTGTCGGCGTTTAAGGCCCGGTACCAGACGGCCAAGTCGAACTTCGTCGAATCGGCGGATGCGATGCCGGCCGAGGCCATGGAGTATCGGCTGACCCCGGATCAGCGTAGTTTCGGCGACTGGATCAGCCATACCGCCGGGATGAACTTCAGCACCTGCGCCGCCATGGCGGGCAAGACGACACCAGCTAACGACTCAGCCAAGGCCAAGACGAAGCCCGAGATTCAGAAGGTGATCCAAGAGTCGTTCACCTATTGCGATTCGGTGATCAGCGGGATGACGGACACCCAGGCGTTGACGGAAGTGACCATTGGAACACGGAAAGTAATGCCTGTGGATTCGATGATTGGCTACATCGCAAACCTTAATGCTCATTACGGAAACATGGTTGGTTACATGCGGATGAAGGGCGTCATTCCGCCCTCCACCGCACGCGCTGCGAAGAAGAAGTAACTAGTTGTTTTGCGCCGGATAGCGGATCACCGTCAAGTTACGAACGATGACGTTTGACCCAGCGCCGGTTTGACCGACGGAACCCGACACGGTAATGGACAGACCCGCTTGATACGGGTCTGTCGCCGAAACAAGGTTCGTCAACGTAGCCCCGGTTGCGTTGAAATGCTGCGATGAAAGCGTGGACCCGCTCGAGTAGAGCACGGCCTGCGCGCGCAGTGCGAACATCGAATCGCCGGAACCGAAGGACCGTTGCATCATCTGGGCAGAGCCCCATTGCGCCGCGATCGTCCAAGGAACCGCCGTGCCGACTTGCTCGGCATCGACTAAGACCTCTAACCGGTCGCCGGTTTGCAGCAAGCCTCCCGGAATATTGCAACTGGCGACGACCGCTAGCGAAGTGAACGAATTTGCGGTGCCCACTTCCGCGCAGATGGCCTGCGGCGTCGTGTGAGTCTGTCCTGCCTGCTGCGATTTTCTTGCCTTCGCAGTCGAGTTAAACCAGGCATCCCCATCCACTCGCGAGACAGGGTCGGCCACCATTCCGGTATCGCGCCAAGGTGCCCGAACCGTACCCGAAATCGCTTGGAGCGCCGGGGAAACGAGGGTGCCCTCACTATCGATGCGAGCCATATCGGCCCCCGAGGCATCCTGCCAGCGCTGTAACGATACCCCGCTCTGGCTGACCCCGGACCGAACGATGACCGACGTCGCGGCCCCTTGATCCTGCACGTTGAGCGTACCATCGGTAAGGCTCGACCCGACCGATAGTTTCCGCCCGCTGCTATCCCAGCGAAGTTGGAACGTATTCTCGGAAAGGTTGCCGGCCGAGTTTACGAACGGGATTGCCCCGGGCTGAAATCCCGTGTAGAGGCAGTTATTCCAGATCGCATCGACGCCGTTCGAAGTAAGACACCGGCCCGCGGCCCCGAGGCTTAACTTTGTCCAGCTTGGCGTCGAGCCTTGGCCGACGATCAGGTCGCCGCGGGTGACCACCGCGGCCGTCGTATCGGCGTGCTGACCGCTGAGCAACGGATGCCCGGTCGGAGTCCGAGCATCGGTCAAGCGAGAATCACTGGTGGTCACAAACTTATTCGACGCCGACGGAGCGCCCGCCGTGCCGGACAGAGCAGCCTTTTCCCCAGCCGATGGGTCATTTGCACTGGTATGAGTGGGGAAGTTCAAAGCCAGCTTGCTTTCGACGATCCCGGCGACATCGGAGATGTTGTTGTTCGAAACAACCCCGGCCGCGATCTGCGGATTGGGATACGTTCCCGTGAGCGCGCCACCCGCGGCCGAAGTCGGATTGCTCCCCGAGGCGGTTCGAAACGAGGCGCGGAAGACATCTCCCGTACGCGGAGTCGACGCCGTCAGCATCGTAATCGAATTCGCACTCAAGGTGTAATCGACGCCAGAGGATAGGACGAGTCCATTAAGGACGAGTTCCAAACTGCTGGCCGGCGACGGGGTATCGCTGAGAGCAAAGACGGTGTTGACTCCGTCAACGACCCCCGACGGGACCTCCCGATCGACAAAACCGGGACCCGTGTAGCCGCCGCCCCCGGAAGAGCAAACCGAGCTCGTGCCATCGACGCGGACGCAATCGGTCAAATTGCCGGTAACGGCTTCGAGCGCTCCGGTAGCACCCGTTCGAATCGCGCGACTAGAAGCGTAACCGAGCCCTCGAACGGGTCGGGCCGCCAATTCCGAACTCAGACCGGTGATGTCGGCGATCTCGAGTCCCGCCGGCGGCAACGTTCCGCCTCCGGTTTGTTGGCCGACCGCTACGCGGACCGCGGCCAAATTCACGGCCGGCGTGCTCGGAGGCACCGCCCACGTTTCGGAGAATTGAATTCGACCGTCGCTATGGTATCGGACATAGTAGTAGGCTCCAGAACTCGCATTCGTGGTCGGCACCAAACGAACGCGCAAATTGCCATCGACGATGGCAATCGTGAGACTCTGGGTCGCAATCGGCACCTGAGTGGACGTTTGGAACGTTTTCCATTCAATGTAAGCAACGCCATTGAAGCGCGTCCCATCGGCCTTGTAGATCACATCCTGAATTGTGGTTAGCGGCGGACCGGCTAGTGCACGCTCCGCGATCAAACCAAAAAATATAAAGTGGAACACGCAGGTCCACAGCTTCGATCCTCGCATTGTCGGGGCCTCCCAAAAAGAAAAGCCCGCAGCCGAGAAAACCCGGGCGGGCTGCAAACTACTGTTCGCTGACTTCAATCTACATTGGGCTTGTCAACGATTCTCACTGCACGCCGCAATACGAGAAAGGGCAACTGCTTTTTTTTGTGATACTTGCGAACAGCAAAAATATTTCAACACCTTGTGAACGACGAGTTTGTCGTTCGATAAACACTCACTTTTGAGGCAAGAAAAGTGATTTTCCCGCTCCGACCGTAACCTATTCCTTAGCAATCGCGAAGGGTAGGGCATGATCTTTTCTCGCGTTCTCCTCACCTTGAGTCTCTCGCTCAGTCTCAGCCTGACGGCGGCATGGGCCCAGCCCAAGCCGACCAAGCCGGTTCCCCCGATCTCGCGCAACGCCGCCGGTTTAGCCTTAAAAGGCTACGACCCCGTAGCCTATTTCGAGGTCGCCACGGCCGTGCCCGGCTCACCCGAATTCAGCCACGAATTCGACGGCGCCAAGTTTCTGTTTCGCTCCGAAACATCGAAGGCGCTCTGCGTCGCCGACCCTGCAAAGTACATGCCGCAATATGGTGGATACTGCGCTTGGGCGGTTGGCCACAACTACACGGCCCCGGCCGATCCGGAAGCGTGGAAGATGGTCGACGGCAAGCTTTACTTGAACTACAACAAGGGCGTCCAACTGAAATGGATCGCCGAAGAGGGCAAGTTAATCTCGGCGGGTGACAGCAACTGGGCAGGGTTTACCACCGGGACCGTCCGTGGGCTTGCCGGAGCCCCTTCGATAGCCTGCGGCAGCCGGACGTTGATCTGGACCAGCCCCACGAAACCGGGAACTTCCCCGGCAAATAGAACCTCGGCGGCCCTGCCGGCGACGGCGACGGTGGACGGCGCGAGCAGAACCGGATGCGGCGCCGGTGCCGCGGTTCCGGTGATCCTGGAACCGTTCGTGAGTCCGCCACCGGTTCCATACAGCACCACAATGGTTCCGAACGGCGCCGGAGAACCAGCGCCGTTGCGGCCGCCGTCCTGATTAGTGGCGACGACGTGCCCGTTGGAAAAATCCTGAAAAAGCTCCGGCGCAGCCTCGATAACGGGGACCGGAAGCAGGTTTGAGGGCACCTGTCGGCCGAAGACCTGGAGATTGGCCAGGGTACCCGGCCGAAGCTCGAAGGGCACCTGGATGTTGATCTGAAAGGCGCTCGTAAAGAGGACCGGCGCGGGGACCCCGTTCAACAATACCCGCGTACCCTGGAGTTCGAGCGGCAATCGGCCTTGGGGATCGAATCCGCCAGACACTCCGCGTTCCGGCCCCAATTGTTCGACAAACAGCGCCATTAGGGCTCCTGGCACCAAGGGGCTAGCCGGACCGCCCGCCGCGTTGGCGATGGCTTGGGCGCGGAGAGAGCCGAAGCCCCCGGGATCGCCAGTCATCCATTGGATCACCGCTTGCTCGGTGCCTTCGCATCCGCCCGAGGTCGTTGCCATCGAGGAGATCCCCTGGTTTTCGAAGTCCAACAAGGCGAGCACCAGGGCCACTTCTGAGCAGGCTCCGCCCGCCCCCCATTCGGTAGCCATGACCGGTCGGCGGCCAAGTAGCCCGCGAAACGGCTCCAACACCTTTCCCGAATCTCCCAAGTCTGTCCTGGCGCCGTAGACCACCTGGGGGTCGCCAATCTCTGGACCCATCCAGATCACTGGACCGTCCAGCCCCATTGCCCGCAGCGCTGCCAGAGGCCCCGCCCCCACAATCTCAAACAGGACTCTGGCATTACCGCCCCACTGGCGCCACTCCGCTTCCCCGCCCCCGACGAGAACGACCGCCAAGTTGTTGGCCAAGGCGGCGTCAATGATGCTCGCTTCCGCGCTGGCCGGCATGCGGACGGCATTCAAGTTCCAGCGGACCCGAATGATGCCAAAGGTCACCGCCGGATCTTTGAGGTCAGCCGGCTGCACATTGATGCCCCGCAGGACCACCGGGGTGCCCGCGCGGTCGAGCAAGCGGCTGCCTTGTACGGTCAGAGGCCCGGCCACGGGAGGGAGAACCGGAGCGTGACCGTACAGATGAGCAGCCCAGAGGAGCAATAGAAGCCGAGAGTGCAAAGCCAATTCCTACAATACCGTTTTTACCTCGAAGGGCTTCAGGGTTGCGTCGAGCGTCGGCCGCCGCTTGTGCCATTCCGTCGCCTGCTCATAGGCGTGGGCGAGGGCGAGCACTTTCTCTTCCGCCCAGGGGGCACCGGTGATCTGGAGGCCGATCGGGACGCCATCGGCGAACTGGCCGCAAGGAATCGAGATGGTGGGCAGCCCGAAGATATTGAACTGCGACGTGTTGGCGAGCGTGGGCGGCAATGGCTTGTCGGTTTCGACGCGTTGAATGGCCTCGGTGATCGGATACGGCTTCAGCTTGGTGGTCGGGGTGATCAACAGGTCAACGGTATCGAAGGCTTTGACAACCTGGCGCCGCAGCAAGCGGACGGCCCGCATGGATTCCACGTAGGTAGTGGCGGGCATGGCGGCGGAGCGGCTGAGGCCTTTCCGCGTCGAAGGCATGTAGGATGCCTGTGACTTCGGATAGTAAGGCAGATGATAGGCCGCGGTCTCCGCCCCGCCCGCGCCGGGGCCATACGACACCGCCGGTAAGATGGAGTCATGATAGCCAGCGGTCAACTTACTCAAAACTTCCAGGGCCGCCGCCGTGGCCGCGGCGACTTCCGGATCTAACTTATCGAAGAAGCTCGCGCGCGGCACCCCCAAGCGGAAGGACTTAACGGGCGCGCCGATAGCCTTCGTGTAGTCCGGGACGGGCCGATCGACGCAGTCGACGTCGAGTTCGTCGTAGCCGGCGATCGCCTGGAGGACGACGGCAGCGTCGGCGACGGTCTTCGTAAGCGGTCCGACGTGGTCGAGCGACCAGACGAGCGGGATGATGCCGCGAATGGAGGCGCGTCCGTGGGTGGGCTTGAACCCGACGACTCCGCAGTAGGAGGCCGGCGTGCGAATGGAGCCGCCCGTATCGGTGCCCAGGGTGCCGTAGGCGAAGTCGGCGGCCGTCGCGACGGCCGAGCCACCCGAGGAGCCACCGCAGTTCCGGTCGACGGCGTACGGATTCCGCACGGGTCCGAAGAAGGTGACGGCGGTGGTGCCGCCGGCGGCGAACTCGTGGAGGTTGAGTTTGCCGAGGAGAATGGCACCGGCCCCTTGCAGGCGCTGCCAGACTTCGGCGTCCTCGGTGGGTACGCGATCGGCAAACAGAGCGCTGGCCGCGGTGGTTCGGATTCCTTTCGTGTCGATGTTGTCTTTAAGGGCGATGGGGATGCCGTGGAGCAGGCCGCGGGCTTTGCCGGCGGCGCGTTCGGCGTCGGCTTTGCGGGCGGCGGCCATGGCGACCTCGGCGGTGACGGTGATAAAGGAGTTCAGCCCCCGATCGAACTGGGAAATCCGATCGAGACAGGCCTTGGTGAGTTCGACGGAGCTGGCTTTCTTGGTGCGAAGCGCTTCCGCGGCCCCGAGAAGCGAAAGCTGTGTTAGGTCGGAAGGAGCGGCTTGTAGCGAGTAGGCGGCCGCGAGGGAGGAGGAGAGGAATAACCGGCGAGAGACTGGCATAAACGATGGTACACTGAAGGCGGATCGACACGTTGGGGGCGAAACGGCTTCGACGGGATCGAGTCATCGTAGAGAGGCGTGTCGGGTTCCGAGCTCCCGTTAAACGATCGGAAAAACACAACTGCCAATCAGCAGTTTGCTTACGCTGCTTAATTAACAGCGTCGCTCTTCAGTTGGTGTCTGCCACGGCTGAAGCAAGCGTCACTCGGTGGACTGGACCGCAAGCTTCTGTTCGGAGCCCAGGGTTGAGATTAATCGGACTGGGATTGGGGCCTCTTGCTGGTTTAAGTGCTCCTTTCTGACAAACACGAATCAGATACACACGTAGTCTCTTTACTTTGGGCGTTCTCGGACGCGGGTTCGACTCCCGCCGCCTCCACCACTTTAAGTTCTTTAGAATTAACAGCTTACGACGAAAGCGACAACGAGGGGCCAATAGGGGGCTAGGGCTCTGCTAGAATGGCCCCATGCTGAGGCTCATAAAAAAGCACGTTTCCGCCTGTGCAAAGTCGTCGGAGAAGGATTTCAGGTGCAAGGCGAAAGACGGCACCGCAGGGAAACCTCAGTGCCCGTTCTACGCCATCGGGCAGCACCCGTTGAATCGCACGGTGCGCGTCAAGCACCACACCGGCACTTCCAATGAGGCGTCGGCCATCGCCGCGATGCACGAGTTCGAACGGACGCTGGTTGAACCGGATGCTCCGGCGGGATCGGCGCTCCCACCTGGAAAGTCCATTTTGGAGGCGCTCGACGACTACATTGCCACCAAGAAGCATCGCAGCGATGACCGGCGCAGGAAGATTCGACTTCTGATTTCTCGCATGGCGGAGTTTCTGTCGGTTGAGTTCAGCAAGACAATCCTGGGGGAGGTCACGAAGCTGGAGCTGGAGAAGTTCACCCAGACCTGGGACGGTGCCTATCTGACGTTGAAACGGGATCGGGAGGCGCTGAAGGGGTTCTGGAAATACTGCTTCGACAGCGAGTACACGTCGCGAAACGTCGCCGTCGCCCTTCCATTAATCGGTGATGACCGACAGCTGAAGGAGCGGCGGGTTCCGACCTTCACCGGTGAAGAGATCGCGGCAATATTCGATGCGGTTGAAAGGTGTGAGGGGATCTTCGGGCGGGAGGGGAGGAATGTAGCGGCGCAGGTGAAGGCGTTTGTCTATGTCCAGCGGTACACCGGCCTCGCCATAGGTGACGTGGCGAAGCTCCGGAAGGATGAGATTGACGGGAACACGATCCAGCTCAACCGGAAGAAGACGGGCGAGCCGGTCTGGACTGCGGTCGAGCCGTTTGTCATTAGAGCCCTCGGCGAGGCCGTTCCGGACTCGTCGGAATACTTCTTTTGGTCTGGCGAGGGGAAGCTTCATACGCGCACGTCGAAATGGGGAATGCGACTCCAAAAGCTATTCGCATTCGCAGGGGTTCGGGTTGAGGAAGTCGAGAAGGTACTGCGGTCCGGAGGCGTGTTAACCTATTTCCGGCAGTTGAACGCAGTCTGGCGAGTGAAATGGCGGCCAAGTGACGGACAATATTGGGGATGTCGAAGCCCACCCCCCGCCGCGCCAC
>JAPKZA010000491.1 GCA_026394015.1 Acidobacteriota bacterium | reverse complement strand
TTACCTGACTAGGGTAACGTGAATGCCAGACAATGTCATGACGTTGTCTGGCTTGGAGACTTCACTGGCGTCTCGGTTAGACGATGAGTTCGATGGCGGTGTAGGAGCGGAGGAGTGGGAGGGCAAGTCCCCACCTTGACTGAATAACCCCATCAGGCTACGTTAAGGTTATGACTATTCGCGTGACGCCAGAGACGGAGCGGCTCGTGCAGTGCGAGATTCAGAGTGGACATTTCACTTCTGTAGACGACCTCATCGTCCAGGGCGTTCGCGCGTGGCGGGAAAGGAGCCAGGCTGGGGGCGGAGATACGTCTCCCGAGATCCGTCGCCGAGCCGTGGAGCGGATCCGCGAACTTCGCAAGGGAGTCCGGATGGAAAGTGACGGTGTGACTTTGCGCGAATTCGCTCATCTCGGCCACCGCTACTGATGGACTCCTTCGTGCTGGACGTTTCGGCCTGTTTGCCTTGGTGCTACGAGGACGAACAAACTGCATTTTCCGATGCGCTTCTCGATTGGGCAGCACTTGGGAGCCATCTTCATGTGCCGTCAATCTGGCCGCTTGAAATCGTGAACGCCCTACTTCAAGGTGTGCGACGTAAGCGACTGCCCGCCGAACGTGCCAAAGAATTTCTTGAACAACTCAAGGCTTTGGAGTTTCGCATTGATCCGGTGCCTACGCTGGCCGACTTGGCCCGGCTTTACGGATTGGCGGGTCGTCACCAACTCACGTCGTACGACGCAGCCTATCTTGACTTGGCAATGCGCACCGGCTTACCTTTGGCGAGCTTGGATGACGCGTTGCGCAAGGCCGCTATCGCTGAAAACGTCTTGCTTGTAGATGGCTGAGGCTAGGCGGTTAGTTCGATGGCAGTGTAGGGGCCGAGGGGTGGGAGGGCTATTTCGGTGCCGCCGTTGACCGGGGTGGGGCGGAGGGTGGTTTGCTGGCCGGAGAGGGTTTGGAGGGTGGCGGATTGGTAGGGCTTGGCGGTCCAGAGGGTGGTGTTGTCGGCGGAGGGGCGGTTGGCGTAGTTGAGGAGGTGGACTACGGCGGTCTTTTGGTCTGGGGATTCGACGTAGTGGGCGTTGATGGAACCGGCGTTCCAGAGGCGTATCGTGTCGTGGCGGCGGCTGAGGAGGAGGTGGGACTGGGCGGCGGTTTGGTAGGGGTCGGCCCAGGGCTTCTCGGCTACCGCGATGCGGCCTTTTCCTTCGGGGAAGATTTTGTGGCCGTGTTCAATCGGGGCTTCGCCCCGGCGGGTTCCCGGGGGGACGATGAGCAGGCCTCCGGCGCGGACCCACGGGGCGTAGGCTTCGATTGGGACGGGTTTGTGGTCGTAGAGGACGATGGCTTTCGCGGATTCGGTGTTGCCGTTGAGTTGATAGGGGATCTGGCGGCGACTTAGTAAGTTGAGCAACTCGCCGGCGGGGAATTCGTTGGGGCCGGCGAAGTCCGAGACGACGGCTAGTTTGGCGACGGGACGCCAGGTTCTCCAATGCTTGTTCGCTTCGAAGAAGGCGAGCGTTTTTTGGGTTTGGGGGAGGGTGGCGGGGTCGGCCGTGGCTACCCAGCGGCCCCCGTAAGCTTCGGCTTCGGCAACGGCTAGTTCGACGTTGGGGGAGGCCGGTTTGGTGTCTAGCCAGACGGGTTTACGATCCCGGGCGCGGAGCATTTGGATGCGCCAGCCGTTCGAGTTGATCCAGGGGTCTCCGGTGGGACCGGCTACCGCGCGGCCCAGGCGGAGGCTGGGCCACTGGGCGTTCGTGACTAGGGTGATGGCGTTGCGGTCGGGGGCTATCGGCCCGACCACCGCGTAGTTGAAGGGGGCGGGGACCGGGCCGGGGCCCGGCCAACGTATCGGGATTAGATCCTCGGGGTTCACCCTTCCATCTTCAACATTTGCAGGCCGGCCTGGATGTAACCGAAGCAGAACGCGAAGGCCTTGACGCCACCGGGATCGTTGTGGATTTTGGGGACGTGGTCGGGCATGACCATGGCGTCGTAACCTACTTCTTTGTAGGTGCGGAGGGCTTCGAGCATGTTGACGGAGCCGTTGTCGGGGAAGGTTTCGGTGAAGCTGCCGAAGCTGCCTTCGATGTTACGGAAATGGACGTTGAAGATCTTCTTGCGGGTGCCGAAGTAGCGGATGTAGTCGTGGATTTCTTTGTTGGGGTCGACGAGGCCTTCGCTGATGGTGCCCTGGCAGAAGTTGAGGCCGTGGTAGGGGCTCTCTTTGATGGAGACGAACTTTTTGAGGCCTTCGGGGGAGAGGACGGTTTCGACGCCGCGCCAGCCTTTGCCCTTGGGCATGGCGGGGTCGTGGGGGTGGCAGGCCATTTTGATTTTGTATTCGTTGGCGACGGGGATGACGCGTTCGAGGAAGTAAGTGATGCGTTCCCAGTAGACGTCGGCGGGGACGGGGCCGGCTTCGGTGAGCGCCGGTTCCTGCTTGCCTTCGGCGTACTTGAAGGTTCGTTGGATGGCTCCGCCGCGGCCCTTGGTGGGTTCGGTGGAGACGACGCCGAGGATGGACATGTTGTACTTGACGGCTCCGATGCCGGCGGCTTTGACGTTTTTGATCATTTGGCAGATGTCGTCGATGGCGCGGTCGCGTTCGGGGGACTTGCCGTTCATGATGGAGGGGTATTCGTGCTTGGTGATGTAGGCCGAGCTGAGGGGCAGGGGCACCATGTCGAGGTTGATGCCGAACTTTTCGATGCGGTCTTTGAGGGCCTTGAGGCCGTCGACGCTCCACTTTTCGTCGAGCTTACGGGAGGGGAGGGTGGAGCAGATGTTTTTGAGGCCGAGGGCGGCGAGGAGGGGGAGGTTTTCGTTGTCGTCGTGGTTCTGATGGCCGACCTTCATGAGGACGGGTTTGCCTTGGCTTTTCGACTTGGCGGCGGAGGCGGGGAGTTGGGCGGCGGCGGCTAGAGCCGCGCCTTGGAAGAGTTGACGGCGTTGCATGTTTAGAGAACGTTATTTCATGAAAGGGGGGGCGGCGTCAAGCTGGGCCGGGAGGATACGCTTTCGGATATGAGACGGGAGGAGTCGCGTCGCCTCGCTCTGAAGCTTGGCGACTTACCCTCGTCCGTGACCAATTTCAACAAAGATGAAGCTACCGGGAGTTGCGGCATCTATTGCTTCGGTGATCGCGTTGCTTTGCTGTTTGACTACACCCCAGTTGTTCGTGCTCAGGACGAGGATTGCTGATCGTTGCGTTTTTAGTCAGCAGGGATGAACAGGTCGAAGCCCGCCACTGCAGCCGCGGCGAAGAGCGCGCCATTCTTCAAACCCGACCAACCCTGGAACCATGTATGTAGTAACCATGATGTGGCGGTTGTCGATCAGGAGGCGCAATTTCTGCAGAATGATCTTCATGCGGCGCGCGATGGTTCCGCGGGCGGCGCCGCGCTCTTAGCCGCAAAATCCAGGACGGCCTGCACCTGCGCTCTGGTGACGTGAAAATTCTCAAGCACCTCGTCGACCGAAGAGCACTTCAGATTCTCAAAGATGGCCGAAACAGGCACCCGCGTTCCCCGAAAGACCCAGGCGCCGCTCACTTTTCCGGGAATACTCTCCACTATCGGGCATTGCGACCAAACCAGACTTGCCATTAGAGTGTGCCTCTTTCCATAGAGTACACGCGAAGTAGGTGCCGTTGTGGGTGCACGGCGCAGGTGGCAGTAGACGGGCACTGCCCTCGGGTCGGTACCAGCGAACTCCCGGTTCGCAGCACGGTGACCGGTACGATCGCCAGCGGGGTTCCAGTTCCGGGACTTTGCGGGTTCTATCCGAAATGGCGGCGCCGCACTGGGGCTGGATCGCGGTAGTCTTAAGCTTGACCTATGCTCGGGAAGAAGGCTAAACGAGAGCTGGATCCTCCGCCGCTTGCGACGCGGAACGCTGAGGCGGTTGCAGTGTTACGAGTGTGGGCGTCGTCTGGTCACGCACAGGAGGTAGTCCTGAAGACCACGTGGAAGGATGCCGGTGCCTGGGGTTTGATGCTTGCGGATATCGCGCGACACGTCGCCAACGCATACGAGGCCGAGGGCCATGACCGCGCCGAAGTGTTGGAGAGAATCCGTCAGCTGTTTGATGAAGAATTTGCTGACCCAACTGATGAGCCGGGTGAAATCTAACAAAGCGAGCTCCAACGTTGCTGACGCTGTAGCTTTTGATGGACTTTCGACTCGAGGTGGCCATGGGCGTCGTCGACGAAGCCCATCGAAGAGTTACACTAAGGGCATGGCTGATCTTCGACAAATGACTGCGATCATTGAACGCGAAGACGACGGATTTGTCGCGTTGTGTCCGGAGTTGGACATCGCCAGCCAAGGGGCATCGATTGAAGAGGCGCGCGCCAATCTGGTCGAGGCGCTGACGCTCTTCTTTGAGACCGCATCTCCTTCCGAAGTTTCCCGGCGATTTCACAGCGAGGTATTCGTAACCCAGGTCGCGGTGCCTGTTGGGTAGACTTCGAATCCTTTCGGGTTTGGATGTCTGCCGGATTCTGGAACAACATGATTTTGAGTTGGCCCGCCAGCGCGGGAGCCACAGGATAATGCAGAAGCGCATTCAAGGGAGTACGATTACGGTTCCCGTACCCCTTCATGATCCCGTGAGACGAGGAACCTTATTGAGCATCATCCGGCAATCAGGGCTTGAAAAGAGCCTGTTCGAGTTGCCTTGATCGGCGATAAGGCCCGCAAAACGGCATAGTGTCGAGGGTACCCGCTGGCCGACCATGCGCGGTTGGGAGCTTGCCAAAACGGACGGCTCGTGTTTCCTAGGAGGCGGCCAAGGCGACTATTGTTATGAACCGATATGATCCGGCGGCCATGCTGCCCAAGTTGCGCTGCCAGCGGGACTGGCGTCACGGTTTGAACGGAGAATTGGAGAGATCGAGTGCGCGGCGGGTTAGAGGTATCGGTGGCGGGCGGAGAGGACACGGGGGATTTGGGCTAGGTCGGGGTGGATGGTTGCGGCGGACCAGCCGGAGAAGAGGGTTTGGAGGGCTTCGGATTGGCCTTGGCCGAACTCTCCTAGAAGCCAGCCACCGGGGCGGAGGAGGCGGCGGCAGACGGGTTCGAGGCGGCGGTAGTGGTCTAGGCCGTCGGGGCCGCTGAAGAGGGCTTCGGGGGGCTCCCAGTCGCGGACCTCGCGCTGCAAGGTGGGTTGGTCGACGGAGGGGACGTACGGGGGGTTGGTGACGATTCCGCCGAAGCGGGCATCGGCGAAGGCGGCGGCTAGATCGGACTGGACGAAGTGGACACGGGCTCCGAGGGTTTTCGCGTTGGCTTGGGCGATGGCGAGGGCGGGGCCGGAGAGGTCGGTGGCATAGGTCTCGATGTTCCATTCGAGAGAGAGGGTGATGGCTAGGATGCCGGAGCCGGTGCCGATGTCGAGGAGTTGGGTGGGTCCGTTTTGGAGGGCGAGTTCGATGAGGAGCTCGGTTTCGGGGCGGGGAATTAAGACGCCGGGGGCGACCCGGAAAGGACGGCCGTAGAACTCCTGCTCCTGAGTGATGTACTGGAGGGGTTTGCCCTGGGTGCGTTCGTGGAGCCAGCGGCCGTAGTGGATCCAGGCGAGTTCGGGGAGGGGGGCTTCGGGGTGGGCGTAGAGATACAGGCGCTCCTTGCGGAGCGCGCGGCAGAGGAGGAGTTCGGCGGTGAGCCGGGGGCTATCGATGCCTTGCTCGGTGAGGAAGGTGGTCGCTTGGCGGAGGGCCTGGCCGACGGTGAGGCTAGGCGGCTTGCTGGCCATCGCCAGACTGTTCCTTGAGCTTTTGGGCTTGGTAATACGTCACGAGACCATCAATGATGGAATCGATGCGGCCTTCCATGACGAGGTCGAGCTGGTGGAGGGTGAGGCCGATGCGATGGTCGGTGAGGCGGTTCTGGGGGAAGTTGTAGGTGCGAATCTTTTCGCTGCGGTCGCCGGAGCCCACCATCTTCTTGCGTTCGGCACCGATGATGGCGTTTTGCTTGTCGAGTTCGAGTTCGTAGAGGCGGGAACGGAGGACGCGCATCGCCTTATCCTTGTTCTTGATCTGCGATTTTTCGTCCTGGCAACTGACGACGGTGTTCGTCGCTAAGTGGGTGATGCGGATGGCGGAATAGGTGGTGTTGACGCTCTGGCCGCCGGGGCCGGAGGAGCAGAAGGTGTCGACGCGGATGTCTTTGGCTTCGACGTGGATATCGACTTCTTCGGCTTCGGGGAGGACGGCGACAGTGACGGCGGAGGTGTGGACGCGGCCTTGGGTTTCGGTTTGGGGGACGCGTTGGACGCGATGGACGCCGGATTCGTACTTGAGTTTGCTGAAGACTTTGTCGCCGGAGATGAGGGCGATGACTTCTTTGACGCCGCCGACGGAGGATTCGGACATGTCGGTGACTTCGACTTTCCAGCGCTGGCTTTCGAAGTAGCGGGCGTACATGCGCCAGAGTTCGTTGGCGAAGAGGGTGGCTTCGTCGCCGCCGGTGCCGGCGCGGATTTCGAGGACGATGTTTTTGTCGTCGTTGGGATCCTTGGGCAGGAGGAAGATCATGAGCTCTTCTTCGAGGGTGACCATGGCGGGTTCAAGTTCGGCGATTTCGGCGACGGCCATTTCGCGCATTTCGGCGTCGTCATCGGTGGCCATGCCTTTGGCTTGGGCGAGGGCGTCGTTGGCCTGCTTCCACTGGCGATACTTGTTGACGACCTCTTCCATGTCGCGCACGGACTTGGCGGTCTTGCGATAGGCCTCGGGATCGCTGATGAGGTCGGGATTGGCCATCGAGCGGCTCAGTTCATCGAAACGCGTTTCGAGCGCGTCTAGTTTGTCGGCGTATTGCATGTTAGGCGATGACTAATTGGCCGCCCTGCTTCTGTTCGAGTTGCATGGCACCTTCGAGGGCGTGGATGGCGATGGCGGTCTGGTCGTCGGAGGGGGGTTGGGTCGTGATCTTCTGGAGCCAGAGGCCCGGGATGGTCATGGCGGCGAGCAGGGAGCCGCGACGCTTGGCGGCGAAGCGGATGAGTTCGTAGCTGAGGCCGGCGATGACGGGGATCAAGATGACGCGGGAGGCGATTTTGGCCGGGATCGAGTTGAGGCCGAGGAGGGGGTCAACGATCATATAGGTGGCCATGGAGATAAGCATGACGACGAGGAGGAAGCTGGTGCCGCAGCGGGGGTGGAGGGTCGAGAACTCCTGGGCGTTGGCGACGGTGACGGGCTTGCCGGATTCGAAGTTGTAGACGACTTTGTGTTCAGCGCCGTGGTATTCGAAGACGCGGCGGATGTCTTTATAGCGGGAGATGCCGTAGAGGAACGAGAGGAAAATGATGAGGCGGAGGACGCCATCGACGAGGCTGAAGAGGGCGGGATTTTGAAGGGTGGGGAAATAGTTGGAGAGCTGGCCGGTGGCGAAGGCGGGGAGCACCTTGTACATGACGATGAAGAAGCCGATGGAGAAGACGAGGTTGAGGGTCATCATCCACGCGGGGACTTCGGAGGAGGCGTTGGGCTTGCCGTTGGCCGCGTTTTCTTCTTCCATGGCGACGTTCGTGGAGAACCGCAGGGCTTTGACGCCGAGGGACATGGCTTGGCCGAGGGTGCCGATGCCGCGGAGGATGGGGAGCTTGAAGATGGGGTACTTGTCGCTGACGCGGGGGAGGGGGGATTCTTCGGTGGCGATTTCGCCGTTGGCGCGGCGGACGGCGACGCAGTAGCTATGGGGGGCCCGCATCATGACGCCTTCCATGACGGCTTGGCCGCCGACGAGGGTCTCCTCACCGCTTTCGAGGAGGGGTAAGAGTTGGGTGTGAGTTACGAGACGGGCAAAGTGTCGGAGAGACAAGAGAGCGCTTCCTTTCTTCATCAGTATAGCGGTTTGATGTTCGGGAAGCGCTTTTGGTTGCTGGGAGGTGTTGGCGAGGACCGCTCGTCGCCAGTCGCTGCTCTGGAGGAATGCGCTGGGAAGCTTCCCCAAATCGAACTTGTTATAATGGTTATAGGTATAGACGGAGATACGCCATGACCTCGCTCAAACTGACCAAAGTCGGGACTTCAACCGGGACGATTATCCCGAAGGAGATGCTTGCGCGCATGAAGGTTGCAAAGGGCGATACCCTCTTTGCCATTGAAACCAAGGAAGGCTACCTGATTACGCCTTACGACCCGGCGATCGCGGACCAGCTCGATGCTGGCCGTGAGTTCATGAAGGAGTACCGGGAGACTTTCAAAGCGCTCGCGAAATGAGCGGTGAACCACGCTGGATCAGCAAAAAAGGGCTGCTGCTGCTGCATGAGGAGAGCCTTGCCATGTTCGGCGGCGCGTCAGGCTTGCGGGACGAAGGCCTTTTGGATTCGGCGCTGGCGCGTCCGCTAAACACCCACGCCTACAACCCGGACAGTACGCTGGCCGACTTGGCGGCGTCGTACGGGTTTGGGCTTGCGAAGAACCACGCCTTCCTGGACGGCAACAAGCGCGCCGCCTTCCTATCGATTGGTGTGTTCCTGAGTATGAACGGTCATAAGCTCGTGGCCGATCAGGTGGATGCCATTCAAACGATGCTGGCGGTTGCGGCGGGAGAACTGGGGGAAAAGGGCCTCGCCGCCTGGATTCAGAAGAACAGCGTCGCCAAGTAGGGTCGCGCGTTCCTTGAAGACGGTTTGGATGCTACTGGAGTCGGCGAGCGAGCTCGTCTTCGACGTTTTTGAGCCATTGGCGGGCGACGTCACGGTTTGTGGGGAGGTTGAGGGCGAGGTAAGCCCTGAGGTGTTGGGCGGCTTCGGGGAGGCGGTCTGCTTCGGCGAGGAGCGGGGCGATGGAGAAGTGCGCGCGGCCGTAGGTGTCGCAGGATTTTTCGAGGAGGCGGATGGCTTCCGGTTTGTCCTTGTTTTGGCTGGCCAGGGCGATGCCGAGGAGGTAGAGGCCTTTCGTCGAGAGGGGGTCTGCCTGGACGGCTCGGCGGGCGAAGGATTCGGCCGAAGCGGGGCGATTGGAACGGAGGTGGACGAAGGCGAGGTTCGTCAGAACCGGGTAGGCGGTGGGATCGAGTTTATAGGCTTGTGCGAGGTCGGCTTCGGCGGTGGCGAGGTCGCCCGAGAGAATGTGGGCGCTGGCGAGATTGTTCCAGGCTTCGAGATAGGCGGGGTCGAACTTGAGGGCGCGTTGATAGTGGCGAATGGCGGCGTCGAGGTGGCCGGCGGATTTGGCGTGTTCGGCGTCGAGATAGGCGTTGCGGGCCTTTTTGGGGACTTCGTGGGTGAGTTGATGCACCGAGACGGAGGCGGTGCGGGGCCGGGGAGCGACGACGCGCTCGGTAGGCTCAAGAGTGGCGTAACGCGTTTGGCGCGGGTCGCAGATGGTGCCGACCGAAGCGGGAGGGATTTTGCTATCGGTAGGCGAAAGACAGTTTTCCGAGAATTGAGGTAGAGCCGTAGATACGGTGAGACACACCGCGGCGAGCAGTCTAAGTGAAGACATAAGAAAAGATACTCCTAGAGGGATGAGTCAGTTAGAGGAAACTGGCGGAGTTTCTAATGAAGAATGGGGAATTAGGCAGCGACGGGGTTCTGCGTGGACAGGTGGGTTTTCAGCAGCCACCGGATCTGGGTGGCTTCGAAGGGGGCGGCGCAGTAATCGACGGCACCGGCTTCGACGGATGCGAGCCACTCCGCCGTTTCGGGAAGGCGACTAGTGGCGATGATGCGCAGGCGGGGGCGTTGCAGGGCCGTAGCCTGGAGGAGGTTGGTTAGGGATTGCTGGTTAGCAGAGCAGAAGACCAGGTCAATGCTTTGCCAGGGAATCGGGTTAGAAGCGGTTTGTTCGGCATCTTCAATCGCAGGTACGTGATGGGTTGTGATGAGAACATCCCGTAACTCCCGAGAGAGTTCGGCGGGAAGGCCGTAGAGCAGGATTTTGGGGGACATGCTGTCCTGTTTTTAGAAAGACTTAAAATCAGCTCTCGAACCCGGAGAGTGTGCTGCGCCAGTTTCTGACCTAGAGGGACGTTGCACCTACAAATACGGTATCGGATGAGTTGGTCCTGAATCCAATCGAAAAATCTTATGGTCGCGATTTTGAGACCGACGGGGCGAGGTTGGTACAATTTGGGAATGGCTGCATTTGCGCGTAGGAAGTCGGTGCCGGTGAACGTCGGCGGGGTAATGGTGGGAGGCGACAACCCGATTGTGGTGCAGTCGATGACGAACACGGACACGGCGGACGTGACGGGGACGGCGACCCAGGTGATGGCGCTGGCGAAGGCGGGATCGGAAGTGGTGCGGGTGACGGTGAACTCCGAAGACGCCGCGAAGGCGTTGCCGCGGGTGGTGGACACGATCCGGCTGCACGGCTGCGACGTGCCGATTGTGGGGGATTTCCATTACAACGGGCACATTCTGTTGAAGAAATATCCGGAATGCGCGCGGGCGTTGGCCAAGTATCGAATTAATCCGGGTAACGTGAATATCGGCAAGAAGCACGACGATAACTTCCGGGCGATGATCGAAGTGGCGGTGGAATACGAGAAGCCGGTGCGGATTGGGGTGAATTGGGGATCGCTGGACGGGGCGCTGTTGACGCGGATGATGGATGAGAACGCTTTATTGGCAGAGCCTTTGGATGCCAAGCAGGTGACGATGAACGCGATTGTCGTGAGCGCTTTGGAAGCGGCGGCGGCGGCGGAGAAGTACGGGTTGCGGCGGGATCAGATTTTGCTGAGTGCGAAGGTGAGCGGGGTGCAGGATCTGATCACCGTTTATCGGATGCTGGCGGCGCAGTGCGAGTATGCGTTGCATTTGGGGCTGACGGAGGCGGGGTTGGGTTCGAAGGGGATTGTGGCGACGACGGCGGCGATTGGGGTTTTGCTGCAGGAGGGGATTGGGGATACGATTCGGGCGTCGCTAACGCCGCTGCCGAATGGGGATCGAGCGGAAGAAGTGCTCGTGTGTCAGCAGATTTTGCAGGCGCTGGAGCTGCGGAGTTTTACGCCGCAGGTGACGGCGTGCCCGGGATGTGGGCGGACGACTTCGACGTTCTTCCAGGATATGGCGGACCAGATTCAGAACTATCTGCGGAACCAGATGCTGGTGTGGAAAGACGCGCATCCGGGGGTGGAGGAGATGAAAGTGGCGGTAATGGGCTGTATTGTGAACGGGCCGGGGGAGTCCAAGCACGCCAATATAGGGATCTCG
>JAPKZA010000136.1:5733-6780 GCA_026394015.1 Acidobacteriota bacterium | reverse complement strand
TCGTCATCGGCTCCGGTGCCGCCGGCGGCGTAATGGCCAAGAAACTCTCCACCGCCGGCTTCTCCGTCGTCGTCCTCGAACAAGGTGCTTAAGAAGGGACAATTCAAGCTGGGCGGGCGCCGGGCGACGCTGCCTCAGATCTGGCAAGCCGCTATGGCGGCGTGATCGATATCGGAATCGATCGATACAACGACAGCGGCCGAAATTGCCGCAACTCACAATTCGCACCAGAGCCAGGATGAGCTATGATGTGATCTGAAAACATGCCAACAAAATGGCCTAAACTCCTCCCTGCTCTGACGCCGGAACAGTGTCGAATCAGTGACGAATTCATGAAGCACTGGCACGATAAACTACCTAATACCTGGTATGGAATTGTAGAGGGTTTTAATCATAAATTTCCAGTGCATCACTCCCGTCCCGGTTTTGTTAGCACGCTGGAAATCGGAGCTGGACTGGGCGAGCATATCCGTTATGAAACTCTGACTCCGGAACAGGAGAAGAACTACTACGCGTTGGAACTCCGCGAGAATATGGCGGCCGAAATTCGTAGCAAGTTTCCACGCGTGAATGTCATTGTCGGCGACTGCCAGAAGCAAATGGATTTCGCCGAAGGCACAATGGACCGAGTCATCGCTGTGCACGTTCTTGAGCACCTGCCGAATTTACCAGGCTGTATTCGCGAAGCTTATCGCCTGCTGAACAAAGAACGTGGCCAGCTACTGGTCGTGATTCCTACTGAAGGGTCGTTGGCCTATACTATTGCCCGTAAGATCTCCGCTGAACGGGAGTATAAAAAGCGATTCGGTGGAGATTATTCCTGGTTCTACAAGCGCGAGCATATAAACGTTCCGGCGGAAATCCGGCAGGAACTGGATCCGTATTTCACCGTGGAAAGTAGGTCGGCGTTTCCCTTTCCATTTTTGCCGATGCTATTCTGCAATCTCTGTCTTGGCCTGAAGCTCAAGCCTCGACCCAAGCCGTTGGTTTAGTTGTACAGGTAAACAAGTGATCATGAATAGTTCTCCCATCCTACTGAACCAAGGG
>JAPKZA010000136.1:0-5720 GCA_026394015.1 Acidobacteriota bacterium | reverse complement strand
CCCGAAGTGTCGCTAATTGTTCCTGTCTACAAGGAGGAAATCAATATTCGTCCATTCCTCGCCAGGGCAGAGGCTGTTTTCACAAGCATGGGGAAAACCTACGAAATCATCTTTGCTCTGGATCCTTCCCCAGACCGGACCGAGGAAGTGATTATGGAAGAGATCAACCGTAACCAGAACATCAAATTGCTGGTTTTCTCCCGTCGCTTCGGCCAGCCTGCGGCGACCATGGCCGGGATACTTTGCTGCAAGGGTGACACCTGCGTTGTGATCGATGTGGACCTTCAGGATCAGCCGGAACTCATCGCCCCAATGTATGCCAAGTTGGGGGAAGGTTACGAAGTCGTTTACGCCAAGCGGCGTTCCCGCAAAGGGGAAACCCTGGTCAAGCGCGTGATCTCTCATGTGGGATACACACTCATCAACAAACTCAGTGATGTGCAAATTCCCAGGAACACAGGGGATTTCCGCATCATGACCCGCCGCGTTATCGAAGAGCTGCGGCAATTGAATGAAAGTCACGGTTTTTTACGAGGCCTGGTTGCTTTCGTTGGTTTCAAGCAGGCGTTTATTGAATACGACCGAGACGAACGCTTTAGCGGGGCAGGGAATTATAACCGGCTCACAGGGTCGCTCACGATCGGGCTGAATGGTCTAATCAGCTTCAGTTCCCGTCCCTTGTTCGTGATGTCCATGGGCGGGCTAGTGCTGGCTGGCTTTAGCTTTATGCTTGGTGGTTGGTATGTACTACAAAAATTGATTGGCATCGATTTAACGCCTGGGCTATCCACCACTATTCTGGTAGTGAGTTTCTTCGCCGGTGTTCATTTGCTCGGCCTTGGCTTGATTGGTGAATACGTTGGGCGCATCTACGATGAAGTGAAACGTCGGCCGATGTACATCGTCGATAAAAAAACGAACTTTGATTAAAAACGTTCTTAGAGATTTGATTACGCAAGGATGGGTATGAGTCATCGTTATATAGTCACTGGTTGTGCTGGTTTCATTGGGAGTACGCTTGTAGATCGTCTGTTGGCTGACGGCCATCAAGTGACTGGTGTGGACAATTTTTCGACAGGCCAGCGCCGGTTTCTCGAAGGGGCCTTGGCGAACCCGGATTTTCAGCTCGTAGAAATCGACCTGCTGGACCTGGATGCTTTGAAACAAGCGTTTTCCGTCGGTGGAAAGGCGGTTTTCCATCTGGCTGCGAATGCCGACGTCCGTTTCGGTACCGAACATCCTCGCAAGGATTTGGAACAAAACACGATTGCCACATACAATGTTCTAGAAGCGATGCGGGCTAATGAAATCAAGAAAATCGCTTTTTCATCGACCGGCTCTGTTTATGGTAATGCACCTATTGTTCCAACGCCGGAGGATGGCGCTTTTCCAATCCAGACATCTCTCTATGGCGCTTCAAAAGCCGCCGGAGAAGGCCTGATTGCCGCGTATTGCGAAGGGTTCGGTTTTCAGGCCTGTATTTTCCGGTTTGTGTCTATTCTTGGCGAGCGCTATACCCACGGCCATGTCTTCGACTTTTACCAGAAACTGAAAGCTGATCCGTCGCGTCTGCCTGTACTTGGGAACGGCAAACAAAGAAAGTCCTACTTGTATGTTCAGGATTGTATCGATGCGATTTTGCTTGCTATGGATAAGGCTCCGGACAAGGTGAACATCTTCAACCTCGGTGTTGACGGGTATTGCGAAGTCACCGATTCTATCGGTTGGATTTGTGAGGAACTTGGAGTCACGCCAAAGCTCGAATTCGCAGGTGGTGACCGGGGCTGGATCGGTGACAATCCATTTATTTTACAAGAAAAGAAAAAGATCCAATCTCTAGGCTGGAAGCCGAAGCTGGACATTCGCCAAGGAGTGCTTAAGACGATTGCGTACTTACGCGCCAATGAGTGGGTGTTTGAGGCGCGAGATTGATGATGAAAGTTTGTGTCCAAGGTCTCTGGCATTTAGGTTCGGTTACTGCCGCTTGTCTGGCATCTGTTGGCCATGATGTGGTCGGGCTGGATGCGGATCAAACGACTGTCGGCGGATTAAATCAAGGCCGTGCGCCGCTTTTGGAACCTGGTCTTGACGAACTTCTCAAGACTGGACTTGCGGCGAAGCACCTGAGCTTTACAGCATCGATAGCGTCGGATGCAGTGGCTGAGGCTCAGATACTTTGGGTGACATTCGATACCCCCGTTGATGATGAAGACCGGGCAGACGTTGAGTTTGTGATGGACCAGATCAAGAGTGTCCTGCCCGCCCTTGCAGAAGAGACGGTTGTTTTGGTGTCTTCTCAAATGCCTGTGGGTTCAATTCGCAAGCTCGAAGCTTTTGCTAACGAGAATATGGCAAGCAAAAACCTGAGTTTTGCATATTCCCCTGAAAACCTGCGCCTGGGCAAAGCTCTGGATGTCTTTCTAAAACCAGATCGTATTGTGGTCGGCGTTCGCACCAATGATGGCCGGCGAAAGCTGGAACAGTTGTTGTTGCCGGTTACCGACAGAATTGAATGGATGTCGGTGGAATCGGCAGAAATGACTAAGCATGGGATCAATGCCTTTCTCGCTACCTCCATCACATTCGCAAATGAGATTGCCGCGATATGTGAACTGGTGGGCGCAGATGCTAAGGAAGTCGAGCGCGGTTTGAAGACCGAAATGCGGATCGGGCCGAAGGCATATCTTTCGCCCGGCGGACCATTTGCCGGGGGCACGCTGGCCCGTGATATCGATTTTTTGGAAGTGATCGGTCGCGCGCGGCAGTTGAAGACTCCGCTTCTTTCGTCCGTCCGTACCAGTAACGATGAACACAAGAAGTGGGTCAGGCGCAAACTGCTTGAGACCCTCCCCGATTTGAAGGGCGCGAAGATTGCGATTTGGGGATTAACCTACAAGCCAGGTACCGATACGTTGCGCCGCTCGCTTGCAGTGGAACTGTGCGATTGGCTGATTGAGCAAGGCGCGACCGTCCATGTTCATGATCCAGTTGTTCAGCAGTTGCCCGACCGCTGGTCTGGTCAAGTGATTCCTCATGCACTAGCATTGGACGCTGTGGTGGGCGTAGATGCGTTGGTGGTTGGAACTGAATGGCCCGAATTTCGGAAGGAAGCCGTGGGCATCTCTGCTGCAAATCCCAAGCTTGTTGTGATTGACGCCAATCGTCATCTGCAAGCGGCGATTGCTGCTTCCGGATTGAAATGCATTGCCGTGGGTGCTCCTTCGGCAAGAGGGAATTGATCATGGGAAAACTATTATCCGGCAAGGCCGCAATTATTACGGGTGCCAATCAGGGATTAGGCCTTGAAATCGCGAAAACGTATGTCCTGGCAGGGGCGGATGTGATGTTGTGTGCGCGGAACGCGGCAATGCTCGAGCAAGCCTTGGCCGACCTCTTGAAGCTAGCCGAACCCGGCCAAAAAATTCTAATCAAAGCCTGTGATGTTTCAAATAATGCCGATGTGGAAGCGTTGGTGAGTGAGACAATCGAAAAGCTTAGTAGATGCCATATTCTTGTAAATAACGCCGGTATTTACGGCCCCAAAGGCGAGATTGAGAATGTTGACTGGACCGAATGGGTCAAGGCTATAGAGATCAACGTTTTTGGTTCGATCCTCATGTGCAGGGCTGTTTTGCCGTCATTCAAGGCGCAGGGCTATGGGAAGGTGATTCAACTTTCCGGTGGGGGCGCAACAAACCCGATGCCTCGAATGACTGCTTACGCAGTGTCCAAAGCGGCGATCGTCCGATTCGCTGAATCGCTTGCCGAAGAAGTGCGAGGTACAGGCATCGATGTCAATGCGATTGCGCCGGGTGCATTAAACACTCGCATGCTCGATGAAGTTCTCGAAGCTGGTCCGGAAAAAGTCGGCAAAGTGTTCTATGAGCGTTCACTAAAGCAAAAAGAATCGGGGGGCACAGCACTCGAAAGAGGTGCGGCACTGGCTTTGTTTTTAGCTTCACCTGCAAGCGACGGGATCACTGCCAAACTGATCAGCGCCGTTTGGGACAACTGGGAGCAGTGGCCGGAATATCTGGACAAACTTTCTACCAGCGACGTGTATACTCTACGGCGGATTGCTGGTCGCGATCGTGGCTGTGACTGGGGCGACAAGTAAACATGGCTTACGGAATTGGAATCGTGGGTTGCGGTCTGATCGGTCAAAAGCGGGCCAAGGCGTTGGGGACAGGTGGGCGTCTGGTGGCTTGTGCCGATGTCGACGCTGGCCGGGCGGCAAATTTAGCGAAAACTGCAGCAGCCAAGGCGTTCTCTGATTGGCGTGAGCTTGTGGCATTGCCTGAGGTGGACATTGTGGTCATCGCCACCTTGCACGATTCTTTGGCAGAAATCACCTTAGCCGCCGTCGCTGCAGGCAAGCATGTATTGGTGGAAAAGCCGGCAGCCCGGTCGGCGGATGAACTGGAACCGGTTATGGCCGAGGCGGAAAAGCAGGGCGTAAAGGTGCATGTTGGTTTCAATCACCGCTATCACCGCTCGCTTCGCAAGGCCAAAGAGATTGTTGATTCCGGCGAGTTGGGTGAGCTGATGTTTATCCGGGCCCGTTACGGGCATGGTGCTCGAATTGGTTACAACCAGGAATGGCGGGCCAACCCTGCACTTTCCGGTGGTGGTGAGTTGATCGACCAAGGGCCGCATTTGATTGACCTATCCCGCTGGTTTCTGGGTGACTTTGCCGAAGTGGAAGGGTTCGCCCATACCTACTATTGGGACATGCCTGTAGACGATAACGGGTTTATGATGCTCAAAACAGCGAAGCAGCAAGTGGCTTTTTTGCATGCTTCCTGCACAGAGTGGAAGAATCTGTTTTCGATGGAAATTTACGGAAAAGTGGGCAAGCTGGATCTTTCCGGCTTAGGTGGCAGCTACGGATTGGAACGTCTCACGCATTACAAAATGCTTCCGGAAATGGGACCGCCGGAAACAACGGCTTGGGAGTATCCGATGGGTGACGATTCCTGGGCCGTGGAAATGAACGAGTTCTACGAAGATATACGCTTGAACCGTGAGCCAGCAGCAGGGCTGCGCGATGCGTATGAGGTGTTGAAAGTGATTCAAATAATTTATAAGAAGTCTGGCTATGATCATTGCACGTAGTCCTTTGCGCATCACGCTAGTGTAGTGCTTCGGTAATGGTAACCCGTATGGCGATTTTGGCGTCTCTACCATTGAGGTGCTCGATATTTATTTGTATTGCTCCGCCAGTCGAACTTTCCGCCGAACAACGAACGGCGCTGGAGGCGTGGGCAAACGTCGAACTTTCCGCCGAACAACGAACGGCGCTGGAGGCGTGGGCAAACGGTCGTAAGACTGAAGTGCGCAGAGCGGAGCGGGCTCGCGTGATCTTACTCGCCGCAAACGGAAAGCAGAACCTGGAGATCGCCGAAACGCTCTCCATTTCCGTACAAAAGGCGCCCGCTGGCGTTGGCGCCTTCTCGCAAAAGGCCTTCCCGGCTTGGAGAAGGATGCTCCGCGCCCGGGACGTTTGCCATCGATCGCCCCCGACAAAGTCGCCGAAGTGGTCCGGCTGACCACCCTCGAAAAGCCCGTCCACGCCACGCACTGGAGCACTCGCAGCATGGCAAACGAGGTCGGGATCAGCGATACCAGCGTTCTCCGAATCTGGCGGGCCCACGGACTCAAGCCCCATCGGTCCGAGTCCTTCTAAGGTCAGCAATGATCCTCATTTCGCCGAAAAGCTC
>JAPKZA010000164.1 GCA_026394015.1 Acidobacteriota bacterium | reverse complement strand
GGCCGCAGCCAAAGCCGATTCCATAATTAAATCTCATGTTATCATGGCGATGGCGGCAGGGCTAGTCCCTTCGCCGCTCGTCGATATGATCGCCGTCACTGTGATTGAAGTGAACATGATTGCGGAACTCGCGCAACTCTATCGCTTCCCGGTACCTAATAAGCTGGTGAGCTATAAGGTCCTGATTTCGCTAGCCGGCGGAATTGGGACAGTGTACCTGTCGGCCAAGTACACCTACCTAATCAAAACGATGCCTCTCGTCGGTCACGCCATCTACTTGGGGGCGCTGTCGCTGAGTGGCGGCATTTCTGTGTATGCCATCGGAAAGATCTTCCAGAAACATTTCGAAAGCGGCGGAACGTTTCTGAGTTCGGATAATGCCGTCTTGCGGGACTATTTCAAAGAGAAGCAAAAGGAAGGGAGAAAGTTGGTGCCGGAAATGCTGGCTGAGTCTCGCTAAGCCAGAGGAATTCCAGGGTTTTCCGGGAAATAGTTTTCAGTTGATAAGTACGGGTGAAAGTCCCGGGGGACCTCTCGAAAACCCAGGATGCCTCAGGCAGGGGGAGCGATCGCCCTCCCCGGGGGTAGTGAGCCCCCGGGGAGGGTGTAGATTCAACTGTAAGAGGGTGTAACTTCAACTGTGTAAGCGGTCATCGCAAGGTTGGTACAAAGGAGAGACGATGGCCATTGACCTCACACTCGTTGACAAGCTGTTGGCAGACTACAAGAAGCCGGAGGACCTCATCGGCAAGAACGGTCTGCTGAAGCAGCAGACCAAGGCGGTGCTGGAGCGGGCGATGCAAGCCGAGCTGACCGAACACCTCGGATACGGCAAGCACGATCCGGTAGGCGACCAGAGCGGGAACTCGCGCAACGGCGCGACGAAAAAGACTGTCGTTCTCGGGAACCTCATCTTGAGGGCTGATCGGGCGAGATCCACGGCCTTTGGGGCTCCTTGAGGGAGAGCCTTTGGGCTTCATTCGCCCCGCGTCGTCGGCTGGCAATACTCTTTCCGCGATGCGAAAAGGTTCACGGGCGCGGCCTCGGTCACGGTCGATCGGGCCGCGCAAGGGTACAGGCCGATGCGGATGGAATCGCGCCGAAGATGCCTTTATGCGGCGCGGCGATCGTAACGATGATGGAGTCCGCCGACTTCAGGGATCGCAACCACCCGCCCCATGTCCGCCGACTGGATCGGGCGCGGCTCCGGTGTGTCCTTCTCTAATCTCAGGTGCGTCCGGCTTCGATGATAGTAGTCCACGAAACCTTGCAGATGACCGGACAAGCTCCGTTCGCCGAACACGTTTACGTGGTCCAGGCACTCGCGGCGGATGGTGGCGGACCATGTACTTGCTCACGCTCGTTTCTTCGACGGCAATGCCAAGCTTGAGCAGTTCGCCGTGAATCCGCGGTGCGCCCCAGAGCGGGTTGTCCCGGCTGATCGTACGAAAGAGCCCGTCTATTGCCCAGTCCCCCCCCCGGCCGTCGCCGAAGCTCTGCGAACGCTACCGCCCAGCGTCAAGCCGCACCCGAATTACTTCTTCTGGAGTGGCAACGGTCTGGCTAAATCGTCTCGCTTCCTCGGAGATGAATGATAGAGTGGAACGCAGGGAGAGAAAATGGACGCGATCAAGAATTACACCAAAGGCCGGTGCTGTGTTTTTCAACCATTTGACAACGGACTCGCCTTCGACAAGAGATTCGACAGTATCATTGCTCCGGCGTTGGAAGCGGCTGGCCTTGAGCCTTACCGCGTTGATCGTGACCCTTCGGTGACGATTCCGATGGACGCATTGCACGAGGAGATCCAGTCTGCACCACCGGCAAAAATGTGATCTTAATCTCGGACGGGAGTGCGGGGAAGTTTCCATTCGACCTTCAGTATCGGACCATTGTGAAGTATGCTACCGATTCGCCTCAGGATTTCGAAGAATTGAAGAACCAGATTAAAGCGCGCGCCGAGGCGCTGGTCAACCAAGTGGAAGCAACCAAGGGAGTCGCCGCATCGATCACTACGGACGAGACCGATGGACTAATGGACCACGAGGCAAAAGCGCTAGCCTTTGTCTTTGCGTTGGCATTTTCCACTGAGGAGAGCGTACCCGCACAAACCGTCAAGGAGAAAATGGCGATTGAGGGTTACATAAATGAGATAGGAACGCGAATCGCTATATCTGGCCTGATTGCCAAGGGCTTAATAAAACAACAATGGTCGTTCGATGAAGAACCAAGAGACGGCTATTGGGCCTACTTTACAACAGAGGCTGGAGAGCGATGGATGCGCCGGAACCAAGCTCGCTTCAATCTTAAGGTTGAACCATCGCACCACAAGGCGGAAATCAGGGAACTACTCTTGGCTGCCGTGCCTCCGCAATCTACGTAATTCAGGGCGTACGGGCTTTCGGGGCGAGCGAGCGCGTACCAGCCAAGCCCGAGGGGCTAATAGGGGGCTGAGACCTGGAAATCGCGTCAAATCTGACAATCTAGGCGAGCACGAAATCAATAACTTACTTGTTTTCAAAATCATGTCGCGATGCGACTCCCGCCGCCTCCACCATCTCTTTCGCTGCGTTATCGAAGTTTGTCCTTCAGCGGCATCCGCAGCCAGAATATAGCACTCGTCACATTCATTAACGCGGCCACGAGGAAGTAAAGGCTCGCATCGCCGCCGTTCCAGCGCGCTAAGGCCGGGAAGGCGCTCGCACTGACGAAGCCCCCCAAATTGCCGACCATATTCATCGCCCCGGAGACGGCCCCCGACTTCCCTCCCCCGATGTCGATGCAGTAAGCCCAGCTGGGGCTAATCGTCATTTCGGTTCCAAAGGTCGCCAGGGTGAACAAAGCAACCGCCATTTCGGGCGTGTTCGCCTGGGTCAGGATGAGCAGCGCCGAGGCCGCGACCACGAAGCCGGCAAACGCGGGGGCCCGACGGCTCCAGCGCGGATATCGTTGATACAGCCAGTCCGTCAGAAAGCCGGAGGCCCATTGGGCCGTCGCCCCGACTAAGAGAATCGTCATCGAATACCACGAGGCCCGTTCCCGCGTCAGATGGTAGCGCTCCATCAGATAGGGTAACATCCAGGTGAGACAGAGGAAGAACGTGAAGTTACTGGAAAAGTACTGCGCCATGACTTGTAACATGGCGCGAGACCGAAAGATGTCGCGCAAGGGCGGATCGATCGTTGTGGTTGGAGGGGCGGGTCGATCGCGAAACCAGGCGAACCAGACCGCGGCCCACACTAAGCCGGGCACGCCGAGTATGAAGAACGCCACCCGCCAACCGGAACCATCCAGGAGCCCGGCCAGAATCGGGAACGATAGCGCCGCGCCCAGCCGGGAGCCGGAGAAGATGATGCCGTTGGCCCGCCCATGTAGTTCCGCCGGAAGCCAGGTATAGAACGCTCGGGCCGACGCGGGAAAGGCACCGGCCTCGGCCAGTCCGAACAGGAAGCGAACCACGACCAGCGTGGCAAACTCGGGGGCGAGACCGGTGAGCGCCGTGAACAGGCTCCACGCCGACACGACAATCGTCAGGGTCATCCGCGGCCCAAACCGATCCGCGAACCAACCCGCGGGAATCTGCCCGAGGGCGTAGGCGAGCGCAAAGCTGCCAAAGACAACGCCCATCGCGTCATTGGAGAGTCCGAGGTCCTTGGCCACGAGGTCCTTCGCGGTGGAAATGGCAGCTCGGTCCAGGTAGAGGATCCAGGACAGCAAGAAGAGCAGGACCAGGAGAATTGTCCGAGGAGTGAACATTGCGTTTCACCGAGGGTATCTTATTTTGGGGCGATGGGAGCTCGATATAGTGGAGCACATGCATGACGGTCGAGTGATGATCATAACGGGCGGGAGCCGCGGGATCGGCGCGGCAACGGCTAGGCTGGCGGCGAGGCGGGGGTACGTGGTGTGTGTGAACTACCTAAGCGGACGCGAAGCTGCCGAGGAGGTGGTTGCGGCGATCACGATGGATGGTGGACGGGCGGTCGCGATGCAGGCGGATGTCAGCGTGGAGGGGGAAGTGGAAGCGCTCTTTCGGCGGGTGGATGCGGAGATGGGCGGGGTGGCAGCGCTCGTGAACAACGCGGCCACGCTGGAAACCCAGATGCGAGTGGAGGCGATGGACGCGGCGAGGATGGCAAGGATGTTCGCCGTGAACGCCGTGGGTCCGATGATCTGCGCGCGGGAGGCGGTGAGAAGGATGTCGACTCGCCACGGGGGGCGAGGCGGGGCCATCGTGAGCGTTTCGTCGGGCGCCGCCAAGTACGGATCAGCCGGAGAGTATGTCGACTACGCGGCGAGCAAGGGTGCGATTGAGACGTTCACGATCGGGTTGGCGAAGGAGGTGGCGGAGGAAGGCATTCGGGTAAATGCGGTTCGTCCGGGGTTCATCTATACCGGCTTCCACGCCAAAGGGGGAGAGCCGGGGCGGGTGGACCGGGTGAAGACGTTGGTGCCGATGCAGCGCGGAGGAGAACCGGAAGAGGTTGCGGAGGCGATTCTGTGGTTGTTGTCGCCTGAAGCGTCCTACACAACGGGCAGTATCTTGGACGTAGCCGGAGGACGATAGGAGTTACTTCAAAATTGAAGTCGGAGCGACAGTTGCACGGAACGGGGGCCGCCAATTTGAAAGAGGGGATGCAGGCCGCCAAGACCGGTGCTGAGGATCTGGGTGGAACGGCCGAAGTTGGTATTGGTCAACACGCCCATGGGGTTGGCGAAGTTGGCGGTGTTGAAGATGTTGAAGGCGTCGGTGCGGAACTCTAGACCGAGCCGTTCATGGAGGGCGAAGCGGCGACGGAGGGCGAGGTCGACCTGCTGCAGGCCGAAGCCACGGAGAGTACCTCGGCCCAGAGTTCCCTGGCGGGCTTGGGCGAGGGGCGTGGCTCCGTCGAAGGCGGCAGGGTTGAAGCGTTTGCCTCCGGGGAGGGCGTCGCTGTAGAGGTAGAGCGGCTGGCCGGGGACGAGATCGGGGCGGGCGACATTGGTGAGGCCGAGTCCGAGGGGGTCGCGGCCGGTGACGACAGTGACCGGGGCGGCGGTGCGGAGGCGGACGATCGAGTCAAGGGCGAAGCCGCCGAGCTTCTTGGGGACCTGGTAGCTCGTGGAGCCGGTTAGAGCGTGGCGGATATCGAACGACGAGGGACCGCGGTCGTTGTCCAGGTTCAGGCGGGCGAGGGGGGCGGCGAGGTTGGTGATGGATTCGTCGGAGGCGGTATCGAGCGACTTGGACCAAGTGTAGGAAGTTAGCGCTTGCAGACCGCGAGTGACTCGGCGTTTGAACTGTAACTGGAGCGAATGATAGTCGGAGTAACCGCCGTTGTTGACGGAATCGACGCGGGTGAAGAGCGGGTTTTGGAGGACCTGGGGACGGAGGCTTTCGATGCGGGCGAGGTGGCGGCCGGCGGCACCGACGTAAGAGGCCGAGACGGAGTTGGCAATGCCAATCGGCTGCTCAAGGGCGAGGCTGAATTGGAGGGTGTAGGGGAGTTTGTAGCGATCGTCGTAGTCGAACAGGCGGGGGTAGGGCGGGTTCAGGTTTTGCGGGCCGACGGTGGAGAAGAAGGCGGGGTCGTTGAGCGGCGCGTTGGCGAGGGTTCGGATGCGGGAGTAGGGGAAGTTGCTGGGGGTGAGGGCGGTGCCGGTGAAGGCGTAGCCGAGATCGTAGAACATGCCGAAGCCGGCGCGCAGGACGGTGCCGCGCGTGCGGAAGGGTTGGTAGGCGACACCGACGCGGGGGGCGAAGTTGCCATAGGTTGTGGGATAGAGTTTGGTGCCGGGGGCGGCGAGTTTGGCGGTGGAGGGGTTGTCGATGCCGGTGAGGGTGAGGGGCTGATTGCCGTTGGCTTCGCCGGGGGCGGGGTTGACCTCCCAGCGGAGGCCGTAGGTGAGCGTCAGACGGGGATTGATGCGCCAAGCGTCCTGGACAAACAGAGAGGTATTGAGATAGCGCGGTTCGAGATAGGTGTCGACTTGGCGGACTTCGCCGGTGGGGACGATGCCGGCGGTGAGAGCGGAGATGGAGGGGAAAGTCAGCGTTTTGCTATAGAGGCGGCCGCCAATGGAGGGAGCGAGGCGGCGGAAATCGAAGCCGAATTTAAATGCGTGGGTGCCGAGGTTCCAGCCGAGGGTGTTGACGATGTTGAACTGGCGTTGGGTATTGCGGCTGAAAGTTCCGGGGCTGATGGTGTTTTCGTCGTTGGCGCCAATCGAGAGATAAAAGAGGGACGTGGCGGGGTCGGCGAAGGTGGGGAAGACGGTTTCGCGGGGCAGGAGTTTGGCTCCTCCGAAAGTGTCCTGCTCGTAGATTTGGGCGGCGGCGGAACGGCTCCAGTTGAAACGGAGATCGTTGGTCAGGCGGGCGTTGAGGACTTGGGTGGAGCCTATGGTGACGGTCTCCGTTTTGCCGGGCAGGGTGGCGACGAAGCTGGGCGTCGAGAAGCGGCCGCGTTCGCGGGTCTCCGACGGGGCGTAGTTGTAGCGACCGAAGAGGCTGACGCGGCTGGAAAGGGCGTGGTCGATGCGGACGCTCGAGGCGTCGAGATGAGAAGGATTCGAGAAGCTGGTGACGTAGGGAGTTTCGTCGGGGAGGCCCGGGAGGGGCGGGGCGATGGGAAGAGGATAAGCTTCGAGGAGGCTCTTGAGGGGGCCGGTGGCACGGTCGCGGGCGGCCAGGGAGGGGACGCGGGAGGGCACGGAGATTACTGGTTGGATGAGGCGGAGGCCTTCGTAGGAGGCGAAGTAAAAGGTCTTGTTCTTGATGGCCGCGCCGCCGAGGGTGGCCCCGAAATCGTTTTGGCGGAGGGCGGGGCGCTTGAGCCCGTTGAAGTTTCCGAACCAGCTATTCGCGTCGAGTTTGTCGTTGCGGAGATAGTTGAAGGCCGAGCCGTGGAGGCTGTTCGAGCCCGAGCGGGTGACGATGGCGACCTGGGCTCCGGGTTGGCGGCCGTATTCGGGGGCGTAGGTGGATGTCTGGATGGTGAACTCCTGGACCGCGTCGACCGAGGCGAGGGCGCTGGTGCTGCCCTGGGCGGTGAGGGCGGGGGTGCCGCCGCCGGCGCCTTCGTAGGGGGTGGTGGCGAAGGGGAGGCCGAAGTTGGCGCCGACGCCATCGACGGTGAAATAGTTCGTACCGGTGCGTTGGCCGTTGACGGAGAACTGGCCTTGGTCGGGGAGGGTGGAAGGGGCCATGACGACGCCGGGGGAGAGGTTGATGAGGGTCTGGAAGGTTCGTCCGTTGAGGGGTTGATTTTCGATGAAGGCACGGTCGACGGCGGTGGCGACGGCGGGGCTTTCGCGGACGAGGGGGGATTCGGTGGTGACCGTGAGGGTGTCGCCTTTGGCGGCGACGCGCAATTCGATACGGACGGAGCGCTGGTCGTTGCCGTTGATGACGACGCCGGGGTAGCGGGCGGTGGCGAAGCCGTCGCGTTCGACGAGGAGGTCATAGGTATGGGCAGGGAGTTGGGGGAAGGAGAAGGCACCGGCGGCGTCGGAGGCGTCCGTCCGGCGCTGGCCTTTGGCGGGGTCGACGAGAGTGACTTTGGCACCGGAGACGGTCTTTTGCTGCTCGTCGACAATGGTGCCGACGAGCGATTGGGCTTGGGCGCAGAGAATGCTGGCGGCGATCAATCCGAACGTGCGAATGCTGTCGTATAGCATATTGATCCTTGTCGTAGAATAAAGCGTAACACTAATTGTACGAACCGTATCACGATTTGGATGGGAGAAATATGAAACTAGCGCGCCTCCATGTTGCTTTCCTTGCCCTTCCTTTGTTGGGGCACGACCTTTATCTGATGCCGCAGCGATTTCGGCCGGCGGCGGGGGCGATGGTGACGATCGCCTTTCATAACGGCGATGATTTCCCGGATCCGGATCGGGCGCCGAAGCCGGAGAACCTGCTGGACGTTTCGTTGCATGGGGCGAAGGAATCGACGCCGATGCGGAACCTACGGACGGAGGGGAAGGTGCTGCTGGGAGACGTGACGGTGGCAGCGGGGAGTTCGCTGCTTTCGGCGAGGACGAGGCCGAATTTGATTGAGTTGCAACCGGGGAAGTTCGAAGAGTATCTGCGGCATGAGGGGTTGACGCACGTGCTGCGTTGGCGGGCGGAGCATCACGAAGGGGAGACGGCGGGGCGGGAGCGGTATAGCAAGTATGTGAAGAGCCTGGTCGTGGCGGGAGCGCCGACGGGGTTTTATCGCCATCCGGTGGGGTACCCGATTGAGATCATGCCGGAGGCCGATCCGGCTTTGTTGAAGGCGGGCGGCGAGTTGCCGATTCAGGTGATTTTTCGGGGTAAACCGGCGGCGGATTTGCAGATCGAGATGGCTTGGCTGCCTCCGAACGGGAAGGCGACGCGGCAGGCGGCGGGGCGGACGGACGGGGAGGGTCGGTTGCGGATT
>JAPKZA010000485.1 GCA_026394015.1 Acidobacteriota bacterium | reverse complement strand
GCGTGGGAGTTGGGGTATGAGCCGGCGCCGGCGCGGGTGGGGCTGGAGCGGGCAGCGGCTTGGTTTCGGGCCAATGGGTATTGCGGATGATCGTGGCGGTGGGGTCGGACGCGATGGAGTTCGGGGGCTGGCTGCGGCACTGCACGGGGGTGCGGAAGCTGCCTTGGCCGGTAGATTTTGCGCGGCAGGCGGACTGGAACGGGCAAGAGGTGACGATGGTGGCGAATGGGGCGGGGCCTCGCTTGGCGGCGGCGGCGTTGGAGGTGGCCAAGGAGCGGGAGACGGTGACGGCGGTGATGAGCATCGGGTGGTGTGGGGCGCTGGATCCGGCATTGGGGCTGAGCGAGATTTTTGTGGCGCTGGGGGTGAGAACGGCCGCAGGGGATCGGGCGGCCTTGGCCCCGCGAAAGATGCCGGCGGGGACGCGGCGCGGGGTGTTGTGGAGTGGCGATCGGTTTGTACGGACGGCGGCGGAGAAGGCGGAGTTGCGGGGGCGGGGGGCGGACGCGGTGGAGATGGAAGCGGTGGGCCTGCGGTTTGCGGGTTCGTTTTATGCGGTGCGGGTGGTGAGTGATTTAGCGCAGGAGGATTTTGCGTTGGACTTCAACCAGTACCGGGACAGTGAGGGACGGTTTCAGAAGGCTCGGATTGCGATGGCGGGTTTGCGGCATCCGGGAGATTTGATTCGAATGGCGAAGCGGGGCCGGGAAGCGGCGAACGCTTTAGGAGAGTTTCTTGCCGAATGTGAGCTTTAATGGAATGAAGGCGGCGGTGTACCGCGGGAAGAGTCAGGTGGTGGTGGAGGAGATTGCACGGCCGGAGATTGGGCCGGGCGAGATTCTCATCCGGGTGGAAAGCTGCGGCATTTGCCACACGGATTTGAAAAAGATTGAGTATGACTTGTTGACGCCGCCGCGAATTTACGGGCATGAGACGGCGGGCGTGGTGGCGGAGATTGGAGCCGGGGTGACGAAGTTTGCGGTGGGGGATCGGGTGGTGGCGTTTCATCACATCCCGTGCGGCGATTGTTTTTATTGTGCGCGGCGGTTGTATGCGCAGTGCCCGGGGTATAAACGGGTGGGGATTACGGCGGGGTTTGAGGCGGCGGGGGGCGGGTTTGCGCAGTATGTGCGGGTGATGGATTGGATTGTGGAACGGGGTGTGGAGAAAATTCCTGACGGGGTTAGCTTTGATGCCGCGAGTTTTGTGGAGCCGGTGAACACTTGCGTGAAGGGGGTGGCGTTGGCGGCGCCGCGGCCGGACGAATTAGCGATTGTGATGGGCCAAGGGCCCATTGGACTGATATTCACGATAATTTTGAAGGCGAAGGGGATCCGGACGCTGGTGACGGACATGATGCCGGGGCGGCGGGCGATGGGGGAGCGGTTCGGGGCGGAGAAGGCGTTGGACCCGCGGGCGGACGACGTGGCGGCGGAGGCGGCGGCGCGGACAGAAGGGCGAGGCGCGGACGTAGTATTTGTGGCGGTATCGGCACCGGGCGTGGTGGCGGAGGCGGTGCGGGCGACGCGTCCGGGGGCGAAAATCATTTTGTTTGCACAGACGTCGGATAAAGAACGTATCGAACTATCGGGCAAAGACATCTGCATGGGGGAGAGAGTTTTGTTGGGTTCGTACAGTGCCGATGTGGATTTGCAGCGAGAATCGGCCGATTTAGTGTTCAGCGGGGCGATTCCCGTGGAAGAGTTGGTGACGCATCGGATTCCGTTGGAGGAAATAATGGCCGGTTTTCACCTGGCCTTGCATCCTACGACAGAATCCTTGAAAATTGTAGTGAGGCCTCAAGGTTACCGCCCGTGAAAAAACAGATGCTGGCCGCCGTCCTGTACGGCAAAGAGGACGTCAAGATCGAGCAGGTTGCTATACCGGCAATCGGCCCTGGCGACGTGCTGGTTCGGGTGAAGGTGGCGTTGACGTGCGGGACCGACGTCAAAGTGTTTCGTCGGGGCTATCACGCCCGGATGATCATGCCTCCGGCGCTGTTTGGGCACGAGTTGGCCGGGGACGTGGTGGCGAAGGGTAGCGCGGTGACGAAGTTCCAGGTGGGGCAACGGGTGGTGGCGGCGAATTCGGCGCCTTGCGGGGATTGCTTCTATTGCAAGCGGGACCTCGAGAATCTTTGCGAGGATCTGCTGTTCAACAACGGCGCCTACGCGGAGTACATTCGGATTCCGGGGCGGATTGTCGAGAAGAACCTTTACGCGGTGCCGGAGCAGGTGGATTACGTTGATGCGGCTTTGGCCGAGCCTTTGGCTTGCGTGCTGCGGGGCATCGAAGAGAGTAACGTTCGGAAGGGCGATACGGTGGTGGTGATCGGGCTGGGGCCGATCGGGCTGATGTTTGTGCGGATGCTGAAGGTGATGGGCGCGCGGGTAATCGCGATTGCCCGGCGCCAAGTGCAGCTTGATGATGCCCGGCGGATGGGCGCGGCGGAGTTGATTTCGGTATCGGAAAACGACGACGTGGTGGGAACCGTGCGGACGTTGACCGATGGGCGTGGGGCGGATGTGGTGATTGAGGCCGTGGGCAAGCCGGAAGTTTGGAATCTCGCCATTCAGCTTTTGCGGAAGGGCGGTACGGTGAACTTTTTCGGGGGATGCCCGAACGAGACGCAGGTGCAACTGGATACGAATCTGCTGCATTACTCGGAGCTGACGTGCAAGGCGAGTTTTCACCATACGCCTAAGCTGATTCAGAAGGCGTTGGGGGCGGTGACGCGGGGCGACATACGGGCACGTGATTTTGTGGTGGGCGAAGAGCCGCTGCATAAAATCAAAGAAGTGCTGCGGTATCTGATGAATTCGAGCGGTCGCATGAAAACCGCTATTATTCCCTAAGTGCAATTGCAGCCGAAAGATTTTGTCCGCGATGCGGCGGCGATGGGTCGGGCTTGGGGGCTCGATAAGTCGCTGGCTTATACGCGTTGGCTGGCGACTTCGCACTATGAGAATTTCCATGTTGTGAGCGTGCTGCTGCCGAAGAAGCTGCATCAGGATTTCTACAACGTCTATTCGTTCTGCCGGTGGGCGGATGATTTGGGCGATGAGATCGGCGACGTGGCGGAGAGCTTGCGGCTGTTGGGTTGGTGGCGGGAAGAGCTGGACCGGATGTATGCGGGGGCGGCTTCGCATCCGGTGTTCGTGGCGCTGGGGCCGACGGTGCGGCAGTATGGCTTAGCGCGGCAGACGTTTGCGGATTTAATCCTGGCGTTTGAGCGGGACCAGACACAGACGCGGTACGCAAATTGGGATGAAGTGCTGGAGTATTGCGTGTACTCGGCGAATCCGGTGGGGCGGTTGGTTTTGGGGCTGTGCGGGTATCACGACGCGCAACGCTGCGCGTTGAGTGACAAGACTTGCACGGCGTTGCAGTTGGCGAATTTTTGGCAGGATGTGACGGTGGATACGGGGAAAGACCGGGTGTATCTGCCGCAGGACTTGATGGCGAAGCACGGGGTGACGGATGCGGACTTGTTTGAACGGCGGTTTACTCCGGGATTTGCGCGGGTGATGGAGGAGGCTTGCGGGGTGGCGCGGGAGTTGTTCGTCGCGGGGTTGGCGCTGCCGGGGATGGTGGATCGGCGGTTGGCGCTGGATTTGCGATTGTTTAGTGAAGGGGGGTTGGCGGTGCTGGACAAGATTGAAGGGCAGGGCTGGGACGTGCTACGGCAGCGGCCGAAGATTGGTAAGTTAGAACGGGTGGGATTACTCGTGAAAGCTTTGTGGGCGTCGGTATGAGCAGGGCGGTCGAGCAGTCGTATGCTTACTGTCGGCAGGTGGCGCGGAGCCGGGCGAAGAATTTCTACTACTCGTTTGTGCTGTTGCGGAAGGAACAGCGGGATGCGATGTGCGCGGTGTATGCGTTCATGCGGTATTGCGATGACCTGAGCGACGACTTGGAAGGGACGACGGCGGATACGATGGGCCAGTGGCGGGCGGATTTGGAGCGGGCGTTGCGGGGGGAGTACGGCGAGCACGCGGTGTGGCCGGCGTTTCATGACACGGTGCAACGGTTCAAGATTCCGCACCAGTACTTTTTCGACATGATTACGGGGGTTTCGAGCGATTTATCGCCGAAGCCGGTGGAGACGTTTGCGGATTTGTATCAGTATTGCTATCGGGTGGCTTCGGTGGTGGGGCTGACGATTATTCACATCTTTGGGTTTGAAGATCCGAAGGCGCTGGAATTGGCGGAGAAGTGTGGGATTGCGTTTCAACTGACGAACATTTTGCGGGATGTACGGGAGGACGCGGAGTTAGGGCGGATGTACGTGCCGGCGGAGGATCTGCGGCGGTTTGGGGTGAAGGCACAAGGGATTGCGTATACGCCGGGCTTTGTGGAATTGATGAAGTTCGAGGCGGGGCGGGCGCGGGGGTACTACAACGAGGCGATGCCGTTGATCGGGATGGTGGAGCGGGGGAGCCGGGCGTCGTTGTGGGCTTTGATTGAGATCTATTCGCGGCTCTTGCAGCGGATTGAGGAGAAGCAGTACCGGGTGCTGGATGGGCGGATTCGGTTGTCGACTTTGGAGAAGGTTTGGCTGGTGGTGGAGGCGGGGACGAAGAAGCTAGCGGGCGCGTTTTAGGCCGGTGTAGAGGGCGCTGAGGAGGAGCAGGTCGAGGAGCAGGTTGAAGAGGGTGAGGTGACGGGTGACATCGAGGCTGTCGCCGAAGGCTCCGACGGCGAAGGCGAGCAGCGTCGTGGCGGCGAGGGCAAGGGACGCGGGTTGGCGAAGGGCGATGGCTGCGAGGAGCAGGGCGTAGGCAATCAGGAAGTACGGGCGACCGAGGAACAGCCAGGACTTGGCGGAACTGGCTAGGGACATGGCGTTTGATTGGGCGAGGGGAGGACGGCCGGCGGAGCGGTCGTAGTTGCCGAAGTTGAGGGGGCGGACAAAGGCGGCTTCGTTGAGCCGTTGGAGCAGTATCTTGAAGGTAATGGCGGGATGCGTGGCGAGGAAGCGGGCGATTTTGGATTGGCTCGAGCGGCGGAGGAGTTCGCGAGCGAAGTTGGGTTCGCCAACCTGGGAGCCCTGGTCGTAGGTGTGGGTGCCGATCCACTTTGTGTACGATTCATCAAAGCCGAGTTCGGCGAGGTGCTGCGGCTTATTGTCGGAAATCGGAAGGATGCCGTAGAAGGCGACGTTGAAGATCGTAATGGGGTCGTAATCTTCCTGGACTTGGCGGAAGCCGCAAAAGAAGCCGGCGAGCAGGAGAACGGCGGAGACGAGCCGGGCAGGCCGGGGCTTGGAGGCGACCAAGGCGACCAGGGGCAGGGCGGGGAGGAGGTGTTGCGGTTTCGAGAGCATGGCCAGCAGAGCAGCGGCGGTGAAGAGGAGGAGCCATCCGAGTTTCTGGCTACGTTCGTAACGGAGCCAAGCGGCGGCGGCGAGCAGGAAGCCGGTGAGGGCGGTCGCGTCCATGGAGCAGAAGGGCGACGGAGAAGAGGATCCGGCGGAGAGGGCTAAGACTTGTGAGGCAGGGTTGGAGGATGCCTAGGGCCAGGAGGAAGAGGGCGCTATAGACGGTGGCGAGGAAGCGGCAATCGAAATCTTTCTGGCCGGAGAGGCGGTGGAGGAGGAGAGCGGCTTGGACGGGGAGGTGGGTGGAGGTGAAAAAGCCGCTGTCCCACTGCTTTTCGGCGAGAAATTTGTGAGTTTGGGGGGCGAAGTAGAACTCTTCTTCGTTGGGCGAGAAGAGGGCGTAGTGGAGGGAGACCTTGCCGTAGTCGCCGTTGTTGGCGAGGCCGATGACAGGGGGGACGAAGAGGACGCTGGCGAGAATGGCTGCGGCGACGACGATGGTGAGGGTGCCTAGGCGATCCATGCGGCTACTTCGGGTCCAGTAGCTTGCGCTTGAGCTTTCGGGCGGTGGGGAGATCCGGGGCGATGGCGAGGACGGTGTCGTCGCCGGCGATGGTGCCGACGAGTTCGGGCCAGGCGGCGCGGTCGAGGGCGGCGGCGAGGGTGCTGGCGTGACCGGGGGATGTCTTCAGGACGAGAAGGTGTTGGGCCTCTCGGATATCGAGAAGATACTCGGCGAGGACGGTGGCGAGGTTGGGACCGGAGGGGGAGGTGGGGGCGAGGTGTTGGTAGCCGAGTTGGGTTTTTGCGAGGCCGAGTTCGCGGATGTCGCGGGAAAGGGTGACCTGCGTGGCGGCCACACCGAGCGCGGCCAGCTTCTGAGCGATCTCTTCCTGGGTGTGAATCTGGTACCGGGAGATGAGCTTGAGAATCTGGCCGTGCCGGTAGGCTTTGTTCATGGGCGGAACTCGTTGAGGCGGGTGGCTGCTTCGACGAGGGCGGCGGCGACGGTGGACGGGGCGGTTCCGCCGGGGACTTGACGGTTCTCCATGCCGCGGGCGGGATGGAGGAATGCGGCCATTTCTGGGGTGAATTCGGGGGAGAAGGCGGCAAGTTCGGCAGGGGTCCAATCGAGGGGCTTTTTTCCTTGATTGAGGGATTCGAGGACGAGGCGACCGGCGAGTTTGTGGGCCTGATGGAAGGGGGTGCCGCAGCGGGCGAGGGCTTCAGCGATGTCGGTGGCAACCGTCCAGCTTTCGGCGGCGGCGAGGGCGGGGACGTCGGGTTTGAGGGTGACGGTGGAGGTGATTTCGGCGATCATGGCGAGGCAGCCGGCAAGTTGGTCGGCGGCGAGGAAGAGGGGTTCCTTGTCTTCCTGCATGTCGCGGTTGTAGGTCATGGGGGTGCCTTTGACGGTGACGTAGAGAGACGTCAGGCTGCCGAAGACGCGGCCGGATTTTCCGCGGATGAGTTCGAGGGAATCCGGATTCTTCTTTTGCGGCATGAGGCTGGAGCCGCTGGTGACGCCGTCGCCGAGGTCCATCCAGCCGAATTCCTCGCTCGAGTAGAGGATCCAGTCTTCGGCGAGACGGGAGAGATGGAGCATGGAGGTGGAGGCGGCGTAGAGGAAATCGAGGGCCCAGTCGCGGTCGCCGGAGACGTCCATGGAGTTGCGGGTGATGCCGGCGAAGCCGAGGTCGGCGGCGATGGCGTGGCGGTCGAAGGGGAAGCCGGAGCCGGCGAGGGCGCCGCTGCCGAGGGGGCAGAGGTTGACGCGGGCGCGGGCTTGTTGGAGGCGTTCGAGGTCGCGGAGGAACATCTCGAAGTAAGCGAGGCAGTAGTGAGCCCAGAGGGCGGCGGAGGTGGGTGTAGCCGGGGATGATGGCGGATTCGTAGCGTTGGGCGAGGGCTAGGAGTTGGTCGAGGAACGTTACGAGCAGGGCGGTGGTGTGGTCGATTTGCTCGCGGAGCCAGAGGCGGGTATCGAGGGAGACCTGTTCATTGCGGCTACGGCCGGTGTGGATCTTGTCGGCGAGGGGGCCGACTTTGGCTTTGAGCTTCCGAATGACGAGGGTGTGGACGTCTTCGTCGGTGGCTCCGGCGTAGAAGGCGGGGGATTGGGCTTCTACGCGCATGGCGTCGAAGGCTTCGACGAGTTCAGCGCGTTCGTCGGCGGTGAGAATACCGACGCGTTCGAGCGCGCGGGCGAAGGCTTGGGAACCGCGGATGTCGCAGTCGGCGAGGCGCTGGTCGAAGGAGAGGGACTCCGAGAATCTCTCGAAGGTGGCCGAGGGGCCGGAGGCGAAGCGGCCGCCCCAGAGTTGAACCTTGTCGGTATTGGACATATGAAAGCTTATTTGATGAGGAGAAGGAGGAGGGCCTTTTGGGCGTG
>JAPKZA010000317.1:7733-10316 GCA_026394015.1 Acidobacteriota bacterium | reverse complement strand
CGTTTGCCGGGGTTGCCTGAGGAGACGGAGCCGGAGTAGGAGCCGTAAGTACGATCGTTAATGATGACGCGGGGGCGGAAGCCGATGTTATCGTCGCTCCAGCGGACGAAGTACATGCGGGAGAGCCAGGCGCTCATTTTCCAGAATTGGGTGCGGGAGCGCTTGGTGAGATAGAGATTGATCTTTTCGAGATGGGCGCGGCCGTTGTGGCAGGAGATGCACTCGGTTTTGAAGCCGAGGAAGGTGGTGGTGATTTTGTCGGTGGTGTCGTCCCAGGAGTCCTGGACGGGTCCGTTGACGTCCATCCAGCGGGCGAAGAACTGGGTGCCGGGGACGGAGTCGACTTCGCCAGCGGCGGAGAGGAGTTCGCGGACGAGGGAATCGTAGGGGCGGTCGGCGGCCATGGACTGGCGGAGCCATTCGTGAAAGGTGTTGCGGCCGAGGGTGCCGATGGATTCGTGGGAGCGGGTGACCTTGAATTTATTGGCCCAGAAGGTGGTGAGTTGGTCGGCGTAGGCGGAACTGTTAAGGAGTTGGTCGATGAGCTTGGCGCGTTTGTCGGGGGCGGGGTCGGCGAGGAAGGCTTCGACGACTTCGGCGGCGGGGATGCGGCCGGTGAGGTCGATGTGGTTGCGGCGGACGAATTCGGCGTCGGTGGAGGCGGGGGCCGAGGGCACGTTATCGTTGGCCATTTTGGCGAACAGGTGCTGATCGACGAGGTTGGCGCGATTGACGGCGGGGCGCTGGTCGATGGCGTTGAGCCGGGCTCGTCGACCGTGGGCCTGGAAGGAGCGGTCGAGGTCGAGGAGCTCCATTTGTTCGGCGCGGACGGCGTCGGGGTAGCGGGGGCAGTGGGGGTCGCCGGCCAGCAGAGCTGAGGCGGCGAGGAGAGCACTAGTTACGAGTAGTTTGCTCATAGACGATTAGTAAGATTCTACCCGATTCTGGGGCCGCGCAAATGACTGCGAAGTTTTTCGGCCAACTGATCGGGATGGTCGAGGCGGAGGACGTCGAAGCCGGCGGCTTGGCCGGAGGCGACGCCCGCGTCGGAGTCCTCAATAACGAGGGGATTGCGGGCTCCGAGGCGGCGGGCGCCTTCGAGATAGGGCTCGGGGTGGGGCTTCAAAAGAGTGACGTCTTCGAAGCAGACGAGGGTTTTGAAACAGGCGAGGAGGCCGGCGGATTCGAGGACGGGCGAGAGTTCGGCGCGGCCGGAGGAGCTGACGACGGCGATGGGCTGGCCGGCCATGCTGAGGATAAGTTCTTTCGTGGATTCCGCGATGGGGGGCTTTTCGGCGGCCTTTTGGCGAAAGAGGGTCTTTTTGCGGGGGTATTCGGGCCAGAGGAGGTCGATGTCGTAGGGGGGATCGACTTGGTGGCGGAGGACTTCGAGCATGGCGCGATCGGTGATGCCGATGCAGTTGGCGCGGTAGTTGTCCCAGGTGAGATCGATGCCGTGGGGGGTGAGGATTTCGACCCAGCAGGCGTAGTGGAGAGCTTCGGAATCGGCGAGGACGCCGTCGAAGTCGAAGAGAATTGCGTCGTAAGGAACCATCACAGAGTAGAATAGCGCTGATGCTCACCTCCCCATCCCGTTGGGTCCTTTGCGGACTTCTTTTAGCGGGCACGACAATCAACTATTTAGACCGGCAGACGTTGAGCTTGATGGCTCCGCTGATGCGGGAAGAGTTGGGATTGAATAACGAGAAGCTGGGGCTGTTGTTTTCGTTTTTCTACTACGCTTATATGCTGTCGCAGTTTGTGGTGGGCGGGTTGATTGATCGGCGGAATTTGCGGACGTCGTATGGCGGGGCGGTGCTGCTGTGGTCGCTGGTGGGGTTGACGACGGCGCTGACGTCGGGATTTGCGAGTCTGGCGGTTTTTCGGATTTTGTTGGGGATAACGGAGGCGCCGAATTGGCCGGGGGCGTTGAAGATTGTGTCGCGGGCGTTGCCGGAGCGGGAGCGGCCGATGGGGAACGGGATCTTCACGAGCGGGCAGAGCGTGGGGGCGTTGATTGCTCCGCTGCTGATCTTGACTGTGGCGCAGGCGGCGGGATGGCGGATGGGGTTTGTGGTGGTGGGGTTGCTGGGAGTGGTTTGGTTTTTGGTGTGGATTTGGTACACGCGGCGGGCGGAGTTTGCGGCGATTTGGCCGCCGGTGCCGCTGGGTTCGGCGGTGGTTAGTTACGGGACGATTTTGCGATCGAAGTCATTTTGGTGCGTGGCGGTGATTACGAGTACGGTGAACCCGATTTTGTATTTCAACGTGAATTGGCTGCCGACTTACTTTAATCAGCAGCGGGGGATGGCGGCGGGGTCGGACGAGATGAAGTGGATTTTGACGGCAATTTTTCTGGCGCTGGATTTGGGGTATATCGCGTTTGGCTTGGCCTGCTTGCGGGTGTCGCGGACGGTGGTGTTTTCGGTGGCGACGGTGCTGGTGGCGTTTGCTTCGGCGGTGCCGTGGGCGGTGGAGCGGTGGGAGTTGATTGGGTTGCTGGCGGTATCGAACTTTGGGCTGGGGATGTGGATGGCGATGTATTTGACGTTTACGCAGGAGGTTTCGAAGGATTCGGTGTCG
>JAPKZA010000317.1:5915-7700 GCA_026394015.1 Acidobacteriota bacterium | reverse complement strand
GGCGAGGGGGTGGGGGGGGGGGAGGGGGAGTTGGGCGGGGGCGATTGTGATGTGGTTGATTGGGATGGTGACGGAACGAACCCATTCGTTTGATCTGCCGTTGTATGCGATCGCGGGGGCGATCACGTTATCCTGGTTTGCTGGCTTGGTGTTACAACGGAATCGACGATGAAACTACTTTTGTTATTGGCTTTACCTCTTTTCGCGGCGGAGGATCCTTACTCGTACATGCGGGCGGGGAAGGCCGAGGACGTATTGACGAATGGGACGGGTGGGGTGGTGTTGATGGGGGGCGGTAAGGATGTTGACGCGGCGTTTCAGTGGATGATTGAGCGGAGTGGGAACGGGGATGTGCTGGTGCTGCGGGCGCGAGGGACCGATGCTTACAACCCTTACATTTTGGAGCGGGGGCCGGCGAATTCGGCGGCGACACTGATTGTACGGACGCGGGAGGCGGCGGCGGATCCGTTTGTAGTGGATAAGATTCGGCACGCGGAGGCGATTTTTTTTGCGGGGGGCGACCAGTGGAACTACATCAACTTGTGGAAAGATACGCCGCTGGCGGCGGCGGTGCAGGAGCGGATCGACGCGGGGTATCCGGTGGGCGGGACGAGCGCGGGATTGGCGGTGCTGGGTCAATACTATTTTTCGGCGGAGTTTGATGGGATTACTTCGGCGGAGGCGATGGCGGATCCGGAGAGCAAGAAGATTGCGTTGGGGAAGGATTTTCTAAAGATTCGGCATTTGGAGAACTTGATTACGGATAGCCACTTTTCGGCTCGGCAGCGGGAGGGGCGGTTGGAGGTGTTTTTGAAGAAGATTGGGGTTCCGGAGATTGTGGGGCTGGGGGTGGATGAGGCTACGGCGGTGTTGCTGAGCGCCGACGGGACGGCTACGGTGGTGGGCAAGGCGAAGGCGCACGTACACGCACCGGGGCAGCCGCCGCGCCATTTTGCGGCGGGAGAGACGGTGCTATTTCGGTAGTTTGGCAAAGATCCCTTCGGCCGCTTGTGTGGCGTTATTGGCCACACTGTCGACCATAGTCCACAGGCCGTCGAGATTCAAAACAAGATCCACGGCTTGATCGAGGACCGAAAGGACGCTGTAGGAGGAGACGCCAAGCTCAACCAATTCTGGAGGGAAGAGTGCCATGCCGGGCGGGGAGCAATTCGCGGGCCAATCGGAGGTTAGAAGGAGAAGGCTAGCCGCGTTGGATGTGGCTGGGGAGGACTTGGGGTTCGAGGGATTTGCGGAGGAGGTCGGGGGGAGGCGTGAGGGTATCGCGATAGTCGGCGCGCATGATCCAGTGTTCGCTGAGGCGGTAACGGATGCCGCCGCCCATTTGCAGGCCGAGTTGGAAGATGCCGCCGCCTTGGAGAGGTGGGGCGTTGCCGAAGTTGTAGGCGGAGCGGATGATGCCGACATTGGTTAAGCCGTAGCGGAGGAGGCCGCGGGCCTTGGTGAAGGGAGCATCGGTAAGATGGACGAGTTGGAGAACGGGGCCGACGGCGAAATAGGGCCGGAGGCGACTTTCGCGGGGACGGAGATGGAAGAGGGTATTGGAGGTGAACTGGTGGGTGAGGTAGCCGGTACTTTGTTCGACGACGCTGGAGGCGCCGCCGAGTTCGAGTTTGAGACTGCCGCGCTGATAGCCGAAGCCGAGTTCGTGGGAGATCCAGCGGTAGGAGTTCAAGGTGACCGAGGCGCCGAGCGCATAGCCGGGGTTGATGCGGTTGGCGGCCACGAGTTCACGCATTTGAGAGGGGTTGGGGCCGAGGCGGAGGG
>JAPKZA010000317.1:0-5856 GCA_026394015.1 Acidobacteriota bacterium | reverse complement strand
GCCGGCGTTGAGGGCTAATTCGACCGAGGCGGGGGCCCAGTCCTCGGGGCCGCGCTGGAGTTTGGGAGAGTGCGCGACGGGGCCGGCAAGGGTAGGCCCCTTCATCGGCTGGAGGGAGTTTCGGCTGCGGCGGTAGTTTTTAGTGGCCATCGTGAGGATGGAGGCGCCCTGGTAGATGAGACTGCCGCGGAAGAGGTCGTTGCGGACGGTGAGGACGGTTTGGCGAGCGACGCGGGCGACGGGATTGCCGCGATAGGGGCCGGGGGCGGGGGCGGCGATTTCGTCAAAACGGCGGGGTTGGAAGCAATCGCTGAAGACGAGGACGGCGATGGCGCGGTCGGTAACGAGTTCCTGGCCGGTGGCGTTGAAGGCTTCGGCGGGGACCCAGGGTCGGGGAAATTGTTGGGCGGCTTCGACGCAGCCGGTGAAGAGGAGGTCGTGGACGACTTTGTTGCGTTCGCGGTCGATGTTTTCATCGATGACGTGGGTGAACAGACCTTTGCCGCGGGAGAAGTTGATGGCGACGTCCTGGGTGGCGGCGGCGGTGAAGACGGGTTTATCCTGCCACCGCTCTTTGGTGGCGTAGAGGCGGAGGTGGTGGCGTTTGGAGAAGGTGTTGAGGGCTTTGGACCAGGACTGGACGGGAGACTGGCCGTCGAGGAGGAGGGTGGACATGGGGGCGTCGCTGTACTCCTGATTGCCGGCGAGGGCGCGGAAGGTGCGGTAAGCGGTGGCGGAGCTGAGGGCTTCGGGCACCTGCCATCCGGCGGCGAAGAAGGCTCGTTCAATGGCTTCCGGGGAGCCGGCGAGCAGGAGGTTAGTGAGGTCGGATTCCTGGCGCCGGCCGGGGGTTTGGGTGCGATAGGGGATGCGTTCGAGGAAGGCCGGAGGCATGGGTTCGGCGAGGCCGAGCAGTTGGGGAGGCAGCGGTTCCCAGGCTGGTCCGTCAGCCAGTTTGACGATGAATTCGGTGCCGGCTTTGAGGCGGATTTCGGGTTCGGAGAAGCGGAGGACGGCGGCGAAGGCGGCGGTCGAGAAGGCGAGGGCGATGGGGTCTACGGCGGCGAGAGTGGTTAAAAGACCGGCGGCGCGGAAGCCGGGGGTGTTAGTGGAGCGGATGCCGCGGATGCGCCCGTTTTTATCGACTTTTTCGCGGGCGTTATCGATGGCGAGGACTTGGGCGCGGATGTTGACCCAGGTACCGTCGGGGAGTTCAACCTTAGAGAAGCGGAAGCCGAGGGTGGCGGTTTCGCGAACAAACCCGACGCCCACGCGGCGGACTTCGGTGATTTCGCCCATGACACGGGCACCGGGGGCGATGCGGGGGAGGCCGCTGACGGTGTAGGGGGCGATGAGGACGGCTTGCACGGGATCGCCGACGGCGGAGGAGTACGAGTTGACTTCCTGCTGGAGGCGCAGTTCGAGGCGCGAGTCGCTGCCGGGGTCGGAGGCGAGGCACAATCCGAGCGCGGCCAAAAAGGTCAGCAGGGGGATACCAGATTTGTGCAAGTAGCTAAGAGTATCGCACTATAGAAGCGATGAGTTCAGTGCCCGTTCTTCGCGTTCATACCGGTAACGATTCGAACAACGTTCAGACGTACCACTTCCAGACGACCTTCCATATTGGGCGGACCGAGGAGTGCGAACTGCGGATCGACGACAGCCATATCAGCCGTAAGCACGCCGTGGTTTCGTACCAGCAGGGGCAGTGGTGGATTCAGGATTTAAACAGTTCGAACGGGATATTGCTGAACGGGGAACGGGTTACGGCGGCACCCGTGGCGCCGACGCTGACGGTGCGGCTGGGGCTGGAAGGTCCGTGGGTTTGGTTTGAGATGGTGGAGCAGCCGGCGCCGGCGGTCGAGAATCCGGCACCGGCGCCGGCGGCCAGCCACACGATGGTTTTGAAGTCGTACACGGAGAAGTATCTGACGCCGGGGGTGCAGGGCGAGGCGGGGCATCAGACGATGATGATCCGGAGCGCGTTTCAGCGGGTGCAGAAGAAGCAGAAATCGAAGTTTGCGATGGCGCTGGGCGGGGTGGGGCTGGTGGCGTTGGCGATTGCGGGGTATGCGTACTATCAGCATCGGGAGTTGAGCGAACGGAAGGCGCTGGCGCAGGAACTTTTCTATCAGATGAAGGCGATTGACGTCGATATTGCCAACGTGAAGGCCGAGAATGTGGGGAAGTATCGGACGCGTCGGCAGGAGATGGAGAAGAACTACGAGAAGTTTTTGACGACGTTGAAGGTTTACGACCCGAAGATGAGCGAGCAGGATCGGCTGATCATGCGGATTTCGCGGGTGTTTGGGGAGTGCGAGTTGGATATTCCGCCGGGGTTCAAAGAAGAGGTGGAGAACTACATTAAGAAGTGGCAGGGTTCCGGGCGGTACAAGATGGCGGTGATGCGGGCGAAGGAGAATCATTACACTTCGCGGATTACCAATGAGCTGCTGAGTCAGGGATTGCCGCCGCAGTTTTTCTATCTGGCGATGCAGGAGAGTAACTTCGACCCTTTCATCAGCGGCCCGCCAACTTACATGGGAATCGCGAAGGGGATGTGGCAGTTTATCCCGGAGACGGGGGCCAAGTATGGGCTGAAGATCGGACCGCTGGCGGACCTGCCGCGGCCGGACACGGGGGACGACCGGCATAACTGGGAGAAGGCGACGGGGGCGGCTTCGCGGTACTTGAAAGACCTGTATTCGACGGATTCGTTGGCTTCGGGGCTGCTGGTGATGGCTTCTTACAACTGGGGGGAGGGTCGGGTGATTAAGCGGATCAAGAGTTTGCCGAGTAATGCGCGGGAGCGAAATTTCTGGCGGCTTCTGACTGAGTTCCGGTCCGACATTCCGCAGGAGACTTACGACTACGTGTTCTATATTGTTTCGGCGTCGGTGATTGGGGAGAACCCGCGGCTGTTTGGGTTTGATTTCGATAATCCGCTGGCGCATCTGGATAAGCGATAGTGCCGGAACTGCCGGAAGCGGAGTATATGGTTCGGCGCCTGGAGGAGTGTGCGCCGGGGGTTCGTATCCGCGAGGTGACGGTGCTGCGGGCGAGCCTGGTGGCTCCGCAGTCGCCGGATGAGTTGGCGGAGACGGTGCGCGGGCGGAAGGTATTGGGTTATGCGCGGCGGGCGAAGAACGTGTTGCTGCATCTGGATCAGGGCTGGACGTTGCGGGTGCAACTGGGGATGACGGGGCATTTTTACTGGATTGCGGATGCGCGGGTGCTGCCGCGGTTTACACGGATTTGGTTTGGACTGGGAAACGGGGCGGGGCTGGTGTTTGAAGACTCGCGGACGTTTGGGAACTTGCATTTGCATCGGACGGAGGAGTTGGCGGAGGTGTTTGCCGGTTATGGGCCGGAGCCGCTGGAGGATGGATTCACGTGGCAGCAGTTGAAGGCTAGCGGAGCGCGGGCGAAGGGACCGATTAAGCCGTTTTTGCTGGACCAATCGAAGGTGGTGGGGCTGGGGAATATTTGGGCGGCGGAGAGTTTGTTTGCAGCGCGGATTGCGCCGGGGCGGGCGATTCCGGAGTTGGAGGATCGGGAGTGGAAGGCGCTGCACCGGGCGATTCGCAAGACGCTGGGGGCGGCGATTGAGAATACGTTTCGGGTGACCGGGTCGGCGGAGGAGTTTCCGGAGGCGGATTTGCTGGCTTGTGCGGTGTACGGGCGGTCGGGGGAGCCGTGTCGGCGGTGTAAGGGGCCGATCGAACGGTTTGTGCAGGCGGGGCGGAGTACGTTCCATTGCCCACAGTGTCAGCGGTAGTGACACAATCGGGCATGCGTTTTCTACTGGGTTTGGTGGTACCGATGTTGGCGGTGGCGGCCTGTAAGGAGGTGAGGGTGCTGACCTACAACATTCATCACGGCGAGGGGATTGACGGGAGATTCGATTTGGCGCGGATTGCGAAGGTGATCCGGCAGAGCCGGGCGGATATTGTGGCGTTGCAGGAGGTGGACCAACGGACCAAGCGCAACGGGGGCGTGGATACGCTGGCAACGCTGGGGGAGATGACGAAACGTCGGCCGCTGTTTGGGAAGTCGATGACCTTCGACGGGGGGGAGTATGGGAACGCGCTGCTGATTCGGGGGACGATTGAGCGCCACAGCGTGCACGCGATTCCGGCTTCGTTTGGTCGGGAGCCGCGGTCAATTTTGCGAGCGGAGGTTCGGCTGAGGGGCTGTAAGTATCCGCTGCTCGTGATGGCGACGCATTGGGACCATGAGTCGCAGGTGGATCGGATGGCGGGGGCGGAGTTGGCCAATCGGCTGGCGAACGAATCGCCGAACTTGCCGGCGCTTTTAGCGGGGGATTTCAATGCTAACCCTGCCAATCCGGCGGTGAAGATGCTGAGTGGGACGTGGATGATCAGCGGCGCGGCGGTTCCGCTGCATACCTACCCGGTAGCGGCGCCGAAGGTGCAAATTGACTACATTCTGGCGCGGCCGGGGTCGGCATGGACGTTGCGGGGGGCGCAGGTACTGCCGGAGATCCTAGCGAGCGATCACCGGCCGCTGTTGGCTCGATTGCGACTGAATTAGAAGTCGAAGCGGCCCTTGAGGGTCATCTGGCGGAAGGCTCCGCGTTCGTTGGAACTGAAGACGCCGACGGTGCTGGAGAAGGCTCCGGTGCCGGCGACGGAGATGTTGTTGAGCGGGTTGTTGAAGGTGGCGTGATTGAACAGGTTCGAGATGGCGGCTGTGAAGGTGAACGAGAGACGTTCCTTGATGGGGAACTTCTTGATGAGGCTGAGATGGTGGACGTTGAGGGGTTGGGAGACGAGGCTGTTGGGGAGAGCGTTGCCGAAGCGTCCGGCCGCGGGGATGGCGTAGGCTTTGGGATCGAACCACTGATTTTTGGTTTGGTTGATGCCGGTGGGGTTGCCGATGAGGTCAGGGAGGCCGCCGTTGACGCCGGTGTTGGAGGGGCTGGCGCCGGAGTAAGAGGGGGAGAAGAAGAGGCCGGAGGCGACGTAGCTGAGCCAGTAGAACTGCCACTGGCCGATGGCCATATCGACGGCCTTGGGGGCATTACTCAGCAGGCGTTTGCCGCGGCCGACGGGGGCGGCCCAGACGACGGAGCCGACGGCATAATGGCGGCGGGTGTTGGCTTCGTTGGCCCATTTGTCGAGGACGCTGTAAGGGTTTTCGAGGTTGAAATAGTTGCTTTTGTTGACCTGGTAAGAGTAGTTGAAATCGACCTGGAAATCGCCGAGGCGGCGTTTGGCCTCGACTTGGGCGGACTGGTAGTAGGAGCTGCCGTCGGCGCGGAAGTCGGTGACGCCGACGAGATTGGGGAAGGGGCGGCGGTTCACGTTGAAGGCGATGAGGCTGGGTTGGGGTTGGTTGGCGTTGAGGGAGTAGTTGAGGCCGCGACCGAGGGAGCCGACGTAGGAGCCACGGAGACCGAAGCCGAGGATTTCGCGTTCGAGGCTGAGGTTGTATTGGTGGAGGATGCCATTGGTGGTTTGTTTGGGGAAGCTGACGACGCTTTGGCTGGCGACGGTGGCGGTGGCGAGGCTGGCGGGGTAAGGGTTGGGGAACGAGATGAGCCCTTGGGTTTGGCCGGCCTGATTTTGGTAGGTTTCGGCGATCTGGAAGGGTCCGCCGCCGCTGACGCGTTGGAAGAGGGCGATGCGTTCGGTGAACATGCCGTAGCCGCCGCGGATGACGAATTTGGGGGTGATGCGGTAGGCGGCGCTGAAGCGGGGTCGGGGGTTGGATTTGCGGGGGGTGGGCTGGGGATCACCGGCGGAGATGGCGATGTTTCTGGGGTAGAGGGGGCTGACTTTGGCGAGCGCGGCCTGAGGGACGATGATGCCGCCGGTGGCGCGATCGAAGTTG
>JAPKZA010000163.1:2718-26826 GCA_026394015.1 Acidobacteriota bacterium | reverse complement strand
TCCGCCATTTATGCGGAAAGCGTATCCAGTGCTTGGGATATTGCGGTCACCAACAAATGCGGAGGCAAAGGGGAGCATTCCATTGTTTCCCCCGACCGAGTCCAGCGCATTATTCTCACCTCGCCAGAACGATCTCCGTCCGGGAATGACAGTCTGGCAGAAGAGACTTGAGTGAACGGCAAAAGCAAATGCAATCATAAGTACGATTCTGCGTAAGTGGCTCATTGTGATTAAATCCTTATTATTGTTATCGAATGTGTATTAGGAAGCAGTGAAGCGGTGCAAATCGCGACGCTGTGTACATGTCAAGAGCATTGTTTTCTCCGTGAAAGAACGCTCGTCGCCCGGTTGGTGCGATCTGGCCGCGTAGCGGGTCACGGGTCGAAGCAAAAAAGACAAACCAATGGCAATCTGTTTGAAATCGTTATAGGTTTCTTCTCCTGAGGGTCTACACAAGGTCTCGCGCAGGAAGTGGTCGAAGTGCGACATCCGATACAATAAAAATCAGTGCAAACGGAATCGGGGTTTCAGAGCATTGAGGGGTTGCTGCCGGTCATCTACCCGGAACTGCGCCGGATGGCCGCGCAGCTCCTTCGACGCGAACGCGCCGAGCACACTCTGCAACCCACCGCCCTCGTCCATGAAGCCCTCGTCCGTCTCTGTAACGGGAAACCCGTACCGTGGGACGAACCGGCGCAGTTCATCGCCCTCGTCGTCCGCGAGATGCGACGGGAACTCACCGATCACGCTCGCGCGTTTCAAGCCAAGAAACGGAGTTGGCACCTTCGCAGTGAAGCGCCGGAGGAAATGGCGGCCGAACGGCTCGATCCCGACACCCTCGTCGGCCTGGATCAAGCGCTGACGAAGCTCGAACAGATCAACCCGAGAACTGCGAAACTGGTCGAGATGCGGTACTACGGCGGACTCACCAACGACGAAATCGGAGCCTTCCTCGGCATCACGGCGCGAACCGTCGAACGGAACTGGGAGACCGCCCGCCACTGGTTGTTCCTCGAACTCCATGAACAACGCTGACCTGATTCGGGCGGCGTACCCCGAGTTGCGCCAGATGGCCGCGCGCCTCATGCGCCACGAACGGGAAAACCATACGCTCCAGCCAACGGCTTTGGTCCACGAAGCGTTGCTCCGCCTCACGGGTGCAAAGCTGGAAATGCCGCTGGGACAGTTCCTCGCCTTCGCCTCTAAAGCGATGCGCAACGTCCTGGTCGACCACGCCCGCGCCCACAACGCACTGAAGCGCGGCAGCGAATGGATTCGCGTTCCGATGGAGGAAGCAGAACCCGGTTGGATGCAGGACCCCGAGGCCGTGCTCGAGTTGAACGGAGCGCTCGAACGGCTGGGAGCGATCGATGCGGAAGCTTTATCGGTGGTCGAACTGCGGCATTTTGGCGGGTTCACGATACCGGAGATCGCGCGGATTCTCGAAATCCCGGAAAAGTCGGTGAGCGCGGTCTGGCAGCATGCCCGCCTCTGGCTGTACCGCGAACTAGCGAAACCGGTCGATTAGTTGGATGTCCTTATTGCCGATATCAGTCTGAGTAAAGAGAAAGCTGCGTTCATCAGCGGACAGCGCCAGGACCCAGCCGAGCTCCCGCTCGAAGCGATGCAGCAGTTGGGGCTTCGTTGCCCCGTTCGGCAGCAGGTACAAGGCGGGCAATTGGGACTTCGGGGGAAGGGCGATGTAGTAGAGTCCGCGCTGGCTCGGCGCGAAGAGGGTCCGTCGATAGAGGCGATCCACCACTCGCTCGATGGGCCCGGCAGGGAGTGTATAACGAAAGATTCCGTCTTCCTCGTGGTTGTGGGTGAAGTATAGATAGCGGCCGTCTGGCGACTCCTTGACATGCTGAGCACCGGGGAGGGGAAGGGGCGAAGCCGGTTCGAGCGCGGGATACGGTGCGCGCCAAACCTCGGGAGCGCCGGAGTCGGTATGTCGCAGGAAGAAGACCGATTGTTGGTCGTGGGTAAAGCTCAGCAAGTTGGCGTTTTCGAAAATCGCGACAGGAGGGACAGGGCCGCTGAGAGGGGTCCGAAACACGGTCATTCGGTTGGGGAAACGGACGCTGATCAGAAGCGACTGGGAGTCTGGGGACCAGAGCGCGTCAACGCCGTCCGCGTCGGAAATGTGCGTGATTTGTTTGGGATTTTGGCCATCCGGGCGGGAGATCCAGATTTGATGACTGCCGGAACGGTCGGAGAGGAACGCCAGGAATCGCCCATCAGGAGACACGATGCCTCCTTCGTCGTTGCGGGTGCTGGCGACGACCTGTTCCATGGCCGCGGCACCGGGACGGTCCAGGTGGAAGCGCCAGACGTTGTCGTCGGAGGGGTCGATCGAGTAGGCGAGTTTCCACGCGTTTTTCGCGATAGCGAAGGAGTTGACGGCATCCGAGACGGCGCTGATGCGAATCGGTTCGCCGCCCCGCGCGGGAACCCGCCACAGGGAGCTGAGCCCCAACGGACCATTGAGAAAGACGAGGTCGCGGCTGTCGGGGGTCCAGCGGATGGCGTCGATGCGTTGGTTAAGGAACGTGACTTGGCGAGGGGAGCCGTGTAAGTTCAGGCTGGAGGAGACCGAGACGATAAAGAGGTTCGCGGAGCGGCTCTTCCGGGAGGAGAACGCCAAGTAGTGTCCGTCGGGTGAGACGGCAGGATGTTGGAAGCGTACACCGGTTTCCGACGGGATCCAAAGATCTGTCCAGGCGTGAGTGGCGAGAGAGTAGAGTCGAAGACCTCCGGGTACGTTGTCTGAAGCCCGCATGGCCGCCACTAAGCTGTTGCCGTCCGGTGCCCAGGAGTAATCCTCGAGATTGGTTGTGCGTGTTAGCTCGGTGGCGGCCGATCCGGCCGGGCTGAGCGGTAGAAGCATCACGATCGTTTCGCGCTTGCCGACGTGGCGAAGGAAGGTCAGGCCCAGGCCGTCTGGAGTGGGGCGGGGGCGATCGTCGTTGGCGTGGTCGACGACGAGCGGAATCGGGTTGCCGCCGGCGGTGGATTGCTTATAGATATCGGTCCGGTTCTCGGGGCCGGCGGCGTAGAATACCCATAGGCCATCGGGAGAAAGGGCAGGTCTCTGCTCGAAGCCCGGCGAGGTGACCAGCGGGACTGGCTTGGCATAAAAGTGCTCTGGAGGGCGATTCCAGTACCATCCAGTGAATACCGCCCCGAGGATCACGGCCGCTGCGGCGGCCCAGTTCCAGACTTGCCGTCGGGCGACGCGATCTAGCGCGGCTGAGAATTCCGTTGCCGACGGAAACCGGTTCTTGGGGTCCTGGCGCAACGCTCGTTCGATGCCGCTCGGGATCCGCCCCCCGCTCATCTCTTTCGCCACTAAGCCCAGGGCATAGATGTCGCAGGCAATCGTTGGATGGGTCGCCTGCTCCGGGGCCATATAGCGCTGGGAGCCGGCTTGGAGGCCCCCGACGGCGGAACGCAGTCGGGCGATGCCGAAGTCCAGCAGCGTGGCTCGCTCCTCCGGCGTCCCGGGGTCGGAGAGCATGATGTTTTCGGGCTTCACATCGAGATGCGCCACGCCCGCCTTGTGGACAGCGCTTAGGGCGGTCGCGAGCCCCTTCAGGATTCTCCTTGCCCGATTCGGTGTCAGCGGCCCTTCCGTCAGAACTTGACGAAGGGTGACGCCCGGCACGTAGTTGAGTACGATTACCGGGGAGAAAAGAAAGCGCCCGTTGCGCTGCTATGGGCAGCCTGAAAAGCCGCTTTCGGCGATAACGGATTCGATGGTGTACCGGTTGTTGAGGGTCAGCCCGATCAGCGAAAACCGCGTCGTGGGACCGAGGCCGAGGGAGGAAGGAAGGGAACGCTGGAGGAAGCCCTCGGCCAGGGAGTCGAGGGTCAACAATTCGAGGATTTCGGCGCGGACGGCTAAATCTTCGGCGGCTTCGCGGTCGACGAACGCTCGTCGATCCGCCGGGGGCAGTTCCAGGGCCGCGAAAAGTAATTGGCGAACGCGATGTAGATCAGGGGCGGGCATCGACAAAACGGGCCTCTGTTAGTAGATAGCGTAAAAAAGCGGGAGGCCAGGATACAATGTCCCATAGATAGCATGCGTTTGATCGGACTCCTACTCGTTTTCGTGGCCGCCGTCGGCGCTCAGCCGTCCGCGGACGAGTTTTTTGAACGCTCGGTGCGCCCGATTTTAGCGGCGCGGTGCCAGGCTTGCCATAACGCCAAGAACTTGTCGGGTGGTTTGGATCTTACGACCGGTTCCGGCGACCTTAAGATCAGTCGGCTGTTGCAGGCCGTCAGCTACCTTGGACCGCTGAAAATGCCGCCGACGGGTAAGCTGCCGGACCGCGAAATCGCTACACTCCGAGCCTGGGTTGAAAGTGGGGCCCATTGGCCCTCCCAAGCCAAAGCGCCCTTACCGAAGGAGTTCTGGTCGTTTCGACCTCTTTTATCGCCGGCGCTTCCGCTCGTGAAGGATCGAAACTGGGCCAGTTCACCCGTGGACCGGTTCATTCTGGCGGAACTGGAGGCGCGAGAGCTGACTCCGTCAGCCCCGGCGGACAAACTGATCTTGCTGCGCCGGGCGACATTTGACCTTACTGGCCTGCCGCCGAGTGCCGCGGAGGTGGCGGCGTTTCTGGGCGACAGGTCGGCTGAGGCTTTTGCCAGGGTGGTTGATCGGCTGTTGGCGTCACCTCGATATGGGGAGAAATGGGGTCGTCACTGGCTCGACGTGGCCCGCTACGCCGACTCTACGGGGGCCGATGAAGACTACCGCTATCCGCACGCCTGGCGTTATCGTGACTACGTGATCAACTCCTTTAACGCTGATGTTCCGTACAACCAGTTCGTGCGCGAGCAGATCGCCGGGGACCTGCTGCCTCCGCCGCCCGGGGAGGCGGTGAACACGGCGGGGATCATTGCGACCGGTTTTCTGGCGCTGGGGCCGAAGTTGGTGGCGGAACAGGACAAGGTGAAGATGTTCTATGACATTGTGGACGAGCAGATCGATGTGGCGGGCAAGGCGATTCTTGGACTGACGATTTCCTGTGCGCGGTGTCACGATCATAAGTTCGACCCGGTGTCGACGAAAGACTATTACTCGTTAGCTTCGATTTTCGCCAGCACGAAGCAGCTGGCCAAGATTGAAGGGACGGTTTCGGAGTTGTATTTTGCACCGTTGGTGGCCAAGCCGATTGCGGACGCGTACCGGGCGCACCAAGGTCGGGTGGCGGCCAAGCAAGGCGAGATCAACCAAGTTATTGCCGGGGAAGCGTTGCGCTTTCAATCGGCTCAGGCCCCGCAGTTGGCCGCGTACATGATGGGGACACCGGTTCCGAATCCATCGCTTGACCCGGCTCAACTCGCTCGCTGGGTTGCTTACCTGAAACCGACGAAAGAGCGTCGGCCGCATTTGGACCGATTTTATAAGTCGCCGGCGTCGGCTGCGTTGTATCAAGCCGAGTTCATCGCGGAGGCTGATCGGCGTCGACGAGCGGCTCCAGGCACTAAGTTTCTGGCCGGCGACAACCGGTTCTATACCGAGGTCATCTCCGCCAAGGGTCCGCTCTCTCTGCCGGAGGCGCTCCGTTCGGAAACTTCCCGCCAACAAATCGCCGCGTTGACGGTGGAACTAGAGGCGATCAAGGCCGGGGCCCCGGCAGAGCCGCCGTTTGCGTGCGCGGTGGGGGAAGATCAGCCGGTGCAGCAGCGGGTGTTTCTCCGGGGGAATCCGGAGTCGAAGGGTGACCTGGTCGAGAAGCGATTTCCGACGGTCCTGGCCGGGGAGAAGCAGCCGCCGATTCTGACGGGCTCCGGCCGGCTGGAGCTGGGCAATTGGCTGGCGGATGCGGCGAATCCGCTGACGGCCCGGGTGATGGTGAACCGGATTTGGCAGGGCCATTTCGGGCAGGGGCTGGTTCGGACCCCGAATAATTTTGGCTTGGCAGGCGAACGGCCATCGCATCCGGCGCTGCTGGATTGGTTGGCGACTCGGTTTATCGCGGAAGGATGGTCGGTTAAGAAGATGCATCGGGTGTTGATGCATTCGAGTACCTACCAAATGAACGCCGCGGTTACCCCGCTCAAACGGGAGAAGGATCCGGACAACCGCCTGCTTTCTCGATTCCCCATTCGCCGGAAGGCGGTCGAAGAGATCCGTGATTCGCTGCTGCTGCTCGACGGATCGCTGGATTTGACGATGGGCGGATCGTTGCAGTCCGGCGTCGGGACGGACAACGAGTTTTCGGATGGGCGGAAGAGTATCCATCCGGACGCATCCACGCGGCGGACGGTTTACCTATCGCTTCGTCGCTCCAACTTGGCTACTTTGTTTACGCTGTTTGACTTTGGTGACGCGACGACGAGCACGGAGACGCGTTCGGAGACGAACGTGGCTCCGCAGGCGTTATACATGATGAATAGCAAGTTTGTGGCCGACCGGGCAGCGACGCTCGGGGCTTCGGCGGGGACCTCAGAGGACAAGGTGCGGCACGCCTACCAAGCCATTCTTGGCCAACCGGCCACGGTCGCCCAGGTGAGCGACGCCCTAAAGTATTTGTCGAACTTTCCTGGTCCAACTTCCTTAGCTTGGACGAGTTATTGTCGTACCCTGATCGCTTCCAATGACTTCCTCTATGTCTACTAGCATGAACCGTCGCCACCTTCTTCGTCGGGCCGCTTGCGGGTTCGGACTGCTGGGTTTGAATTCGCTGCTATCGGCGCAACTTGCCCCGAAGCTCCCGCATTTCCCGGCCAAGGCAAAGCGCGTCATATTCCTGTTTATGCACGGCGGGCCTTCCGCCATGGATACTTTTGACCCGAAGCCGCGGTTGATTGTCGACCACGGGAAGCCGCTGCCGTTTAAGCGTCCGCTGACTTTCGCGGAGGGGTCAACGGGCAACCTGCTCAAATCGCCTTGGGAGTTCCGGCAGCATGGGCAGAGCGGGATCCCGATCAGTAGTTTGTTTCCACATCTGTCGCGGCACGCGGACGACCTTTGCATTATTCGATCGATGGTGGGGGATAGCGTTGCACATGGCGGGGCGACGCTGCAACTGCATACGGGATCGAACACGTTTACGCGCCCGAGTATGGGCTCCTGGGTGGTTTATGGCCTCGGTACGGAGAACCAGAATCTTCCGGCGTACATCACGTTGAAGCCGGGGCTATCGCACGGCGGGGCGAAGAAGTGGAGTGCTGGTTTTTTGCCGGCGGCCTATCAAGGCACCGCGGTGGGCTTGGGGGGCATGCCCTTCGATAAGATATCGGAGCCGATTGAGCACCTCCAGAATTTGGGTTTATCGCTGACGCAACAGCGCTATGAGCTCGATATGATTCAGAAGATGAACCGTGCGAGCGCGGACCGTTTTCAGCATGACCCGGAGTTGGAAGCGCGGATTGAGTCGTTTGAGCTGGCGTTTCGGATGCAAACGGTGGCTCCGGAAGCGTTTGACTTGACGAAGGAATCGGCAGCGACGAAGACGATGTTCGGGCTGGACGCCCCAGAGACGAACGACTTTGGCTGGCAGTGCCTGATGGCGCGGCGCCTGGCGGAGCGGGACGTCCGGTTTATTCAGATTAACCATGAGTACGGACCGGGCAACGAGGTGGGTTGGGATGCTCATTCGGAGCTGGTCCGCTTGCACACGCGGACGGCGCTGCAGGTGGATCAACCGATTGCGGCCTTGCTGACCGATCTGAAAGCGCATGGTTTGCTGGATTCGACCCTCGTGGTTTGGGGCGGGGAATTCGGTCGAACGCCGATTGCCGAATCCGGGGATGGACGGGATCACAACCCTTACGGATATACCATCTGGATGGCCGGGGCCGGGGTGAAGAAGGGTTTCATTTATGGCGCTACGGATGAGTTCGGATACTATGCGACCGAGGACCGGATGCACATTCACGATTTGCATGCGACGATGCTGCATTTGCTGGGCTTGCGCCACGAGAGTTTGACCTTTTCGTATGGGGGCCGACCTTTCCGGCTGACGGACGTCGCCGGGAATGTCGCGACAAAGTTGCTGGCGTGATTTTTAGCGTAAGGCGTCGCGTAGAATTCTGATGTGGTTATGGGCGGCCCGGATGTGGGCAGACTGGTTTTCGATTACTGGCCGAGTAAGTTCCAAATGGTCCCCGGCCAGCGCGAATTGATAGGCACCCATGGCGATGTCTTCGGCGTGCTCGCACTCTTCGAGAATGGCCAGATCGTCCCGAGTTGCGATTGCCCCTTTCAGATTGATCCATCCTTGATGCAAGATCGCGCCGAGGGTGCCCGCGTATTCGGCCGTTTCGCCAGATTCTTCCACGATTAATTGCAAAGTTTCGGTGTAGTCGGACCGTTGGTTGGCGTAGCGGAGGAGGGAGGCCTTGAGGTCTGGGTCGGCGGCGTCTTCGGCCGCCGCGGTAAAGCCGAGTTCGCCGTCCTTGAGCACTTCAATCAGGTGGTTTACTGCTGCTGTTTCATCGTAGTCCATGCCAATCCTTAGGCAACTGAAGGGCCAATCTACCGGGTCCGCCGTTTGAGACGGTGGCGGCTATTTTTGAAACGAAACCGACAGCGCGGGCTTGACTGTCGAGTCGGTGCTGTCTAGGCTGACGAAGTCAAACCCAGAACTGGTCTCTTTCCCCTTCTCTCCTTCGGTGTGGTGTTCAAAGTAGGTAATGACTTGTGCTTTGTTCGCGGTGTCGGCGCCGCTGGCCTGACACCGTAGCCAAGCGTTATTGACGAGTTGGCAGGTGACGCCACGGATCGAGATTTCCTCGACATGTTCGGTCTTATAGGTCCGGGTCGTGGTTGACAAGTCCTTGCTCCAGGATTGATAGGCGCGCAGATTGACAAGCGTGTTCGTAGCCGGATCCAAGGTGCCGGACCACTTGTATTCATGATTGTCGCCGGGGTGATCGGCGCCAATCAGACCTCCCGACAGGCAGAGAGAAGTAGTTGACGCCGGACACCGGGGTTACTCAAAGGACTCGTCGATCGGCCAGAAGAGGTGTAAGAGAAGTCGTTGCCACTCCACTTCAGCGGAGGGTTTCCCGGGCGATTCGCTTCTGGAGCCATCATTTGAAAATAGGTAGCCTTCGCCATGGATCCGTCCAGGCGCTTAATGATCACCGGGATGGTCAGTGCAACATTGATGGAAGTCCACTCCGAGCTCTTTACCTTTACGGAGATTCCGATGTCCCGACGGCCGTCGTAGGGAGCCACGGCACGGCTGTTTACCCCCATGATCATCAGGATGCTGCCCTTTAGCTGTTCCGGTTGGCGATGTCCATGGTTCCGGTCACGAGGCCAATCTTCTCCCATACGGTCGGTGGGCCAAGTTTCATCTTGTACAAGATGGCAATGGCTTCTCCACTTCTCCACTGGGAGCATCGAGCTTGACCGTGAGTGTGGTGTTCGCCTTCCAGGGGGGATCGTTGATATTCAACAGAAATACCCGTGCCGACAGGTCGTGATAGTTGATTGCGAGCGGTAAAAGTCCTCGTTGTCGCAAGTCTGCGATCTGTCCGTTGAGATTCACACATGATCTGTCCGCTTTGAACCAGAGAGGCGTCAGTAGATTGAAATCAGCATTCCGAGGCTGAATACGGCGGTGTAATCGGCGGCATTCACGACACCGTTCGGTGGCACTACTGTCGGCTATGCCTACAAGCTGAGGATAAACAGGTACGAGAAGATCAGTCTGGGGATTCGTAACGAGCGGTTCATGGTTTTCTCCGTTTGACCGCATTCGAGTTGCTTCGAGGTTGATGTGGTGTGACCGCCACTAGTCAGGTGACGGCCCCATGTCAGACGGCGACGGTTGACAGTAAGGCGTCGCGCATTTTTTGATGTGGTTATGAGCGGCGCGGATATGGGTGGACTGTTCTTCGATTACTGGCCGGGTGAGCTCCAGTTTGTCTCCGGCCAGAGCCGAGTGAAAGGCACCTATGGCGATGTCTTCGCTTCAGGAATCGCGAGATCATCCCGAGTGGCCATGGCCCCCGTCAAATTGATCCATCCCCGATGCAGAGTAGCGCCGAGCGTGCCCCCGTATTCAGCTTTTTCGCCCGCTTCCTCGACCAGCAATTGCAAGGTTTCGGCGTAGTTTAAGCGTTGGTTGGCGTAGCGGAGGAGGGAGGCTTTGAGGTCAGGGTCGGTGGCGTCTTCGGCCGCCACGGTAAAACCCAGTTCGCCATCCTTGAGTCGTTCAATGAGGTGATTTACCGCTGCTGTTTCGTCGTAGTCCATGCTCATTGTGTGGCAACTGAAGGGCCAATCGAGTGGGGCGTAATTGGCGGTCAAGTTGCAGGTGTGAACTAAGGTGATTCGGTACAACTTATGATGCGACCTTGGATTCAGTATGACGACGGGATAGAAGTGGAGCAGCCGAACGAGGCGGCCCAGATAGCGGCGATTGTGGAGTCGATGGGGCGGGTCGGGGGGGCGGTTTTTGACCAACACCGGCATGCACTGCGAAACGCCCACGCGAAGAGTCTTGGGATTCTGACGGGAGTTCTGACGGTGCGACCGGACCTGCCGGACGAGTTATCGCAAGGGATTTTCAAACCGGGCAGGCGGTATGAGGTGGTGGCGCGGCTGTCGAGTGCTCCGGGGAACATGCATGCCGATGGGGAGAGGACGATTAAGGGGATCGCGCTGAAGGTGATGGGCGTGGAGGGGGCCGGGACGCAGAAGTTTTTGATGGCGAATCTGCCGATCCTACCGTTTGGCACGGTGGCGGCTTACATGGCATTTCAAAGGGACATGGAGGAGCGGGTGTCTCGGAAAAAGACGGCGGCCATGGTGGTGCCGGAGTTAGCGAACGCGGCGGCGACGGTATTGGAGGCGGTGGGGTTGCCAAATCGGACGTTAGAGGCGGTGGGAGCGACGGCGCGCCACATTCTGGGGGAGACGTTCCACACGATGGCGGCGCTGCGGTTTGGGCGCTATGTGGCGAAGGTGAGCTTGGCACCGGAGTCGGAGAACGTGAAGGCGTTGACGGGGCAGGCGGTGGATATAGGTGAGAGCGATTCGGTGTACCGGGATTTGGTGGTGGCTTTCTTTCGGGAGCAAGGGGCGGCGTATACGTTGCGGGTGCAGATGTGTTTGGACTTAGAGACGATGCCGGTGGAGGATGCGTCGGTGGGGTGGTCGAGCGAGGAGTCTCCGTTTTTGACTTTGGGGACGGTTCGGTTTCCGATGCAGGAGGCTTATAGCCCGGCGCGGCGGGTTTACGGGGATGATGTGCTGTCGTTTAACCCTTGGCGGGGGGTGGTGGCGCACCGGCCGTTAGGGTCGATTATGCGGTCGAGAAACGCGGCTTATGAGGCGTCGACGCGGTTTCGGCACGAGATGAATGTTCGAGAGCGGGTGGAGCCGGTGGGTTTGTTGGATGTGCCGGTGTAGGGGGATATTGCGCTGGGTCGTGCGCTTCAGTCGGCGGAGCTCCGGTCGGGCCGGTGAAGAACCGCACGTGTTCTTCCGGCATGCTGTTGAGGGGAGAACGGGACGATGGCGCTTCACGCTGATATGGTTTATGAAAAGCGTTGCTTTTGCGAACGACGATCGAGATTCCGGATGCCCTCTTTCACAAGACTAAGGCCAACGCGGCGATGCCAGGCACGTCTACGAAGGACTCTCGACGAGACACCGACGAAAGAGACGAAGCGGCTGAGCCGGCCGTTAATCCGTATGACGAAGGGAAAGACGCTGAACCTAGAGAGCGCTGGCGGCGGCCGCGAGTAAGGTGATCCGCCGCAGAGTTCTCATTTTTGGCTACTTCGCAGGATACCAAGAGCGGTCCCAGGGGAAGGCGAGGGTAGGCTTGTTGGCGTAGCGGGTCATTTTGAAGGCGAGACGGGTGCCGGTGCCGGGTTGGAGGCGGAGGGTTAGAGTGGGCGAGTTTAGAGGGGTGGTTTTGCCGTCGATGGTGACGGCGTTGAACTGGTGCTCTCCGTAGCCGCCGGCTTGGACGATGATCTCGCGGGATTCGAGTTGGTTGGTATTGACGAGAATAAGTTGGGCGCTGTCGGCTTCGAGCTTCTCGACTAAGGCGGCCACGTCGTCCGGAAGGCCGGCGCGGCGGTTGACGGGATCAAAGTGGCGGAAGCGGCTGTGAAGCGTCCAGATACGACCGTTGGCGAAGTAACCGCCGATGGTGAGATTGAGTAACGCTCCGGTGGCGGCGGGGTTGTAATCGAGTAAGTAGTCGGCGAGGCGGGAATCAGCGGTGGTTTGATCCTCGGTGAAGGCTTGGACCTTTTGACGCACCTTGCCAAGGTCGGACTTGAGTACCTTTTCGGGGAAGTCGGGGAGTTTGCCTTCGAGATAGCCGAGCCAGAAGGTGGTACGGTCGGGGTCGCCGTAGCCGCCGCGGGTGCGGTCGGTGGGTTCATAGGAGGTGGCGACGGGGATGCGTTCGAGGTCTTTGCGGTCCATGGAACGGAGATAGATCTCCATAAGACGATCCTGATGGAGTTTGTTGCCGTATTGATACCAACTGGGGGGGCCGTCGAACTTATAGCCGCGGGGGTCTCCGTACATTTGGGGGAGCGTGGTTATGCCGTTTTCGACCTTCTTTTGGGCGTAAATGAGGTCCATTTGCTTGCGGAGGACTTGGATGTAGGATTGATCGCCGCTGAGGAGGAGGGCGTTGCCGAAGCCGGGCCAGGTGCCGTCGGTGAAGTAGTTGCGATGGGCGATTTGGCCGAGTTCGCCGTCGAAGATGGTGAAGTTCCAGCCGTAGGTGCCTTTCCACCATTGGCCTTTGTGCTCGCCGCCGAGTTTGCCATCGAGGCCGATGGCGCTGGGGATGATGCCACCGGTTTCGGCGGCGCGCTGCTTCCAGGCGTCGGCGTAGTCGACGGCCCATTTACGATATTTTTCTTCGCCGGTGAGCATGTAGGCGTTGAGGCCGAGGATGGTGGCGGCCATATTGAGGAAGTTATCGCCAGTGCTATCGAGATACTCGTCGCAGTGGGAGAGCATCTTCTGGTAGTTAGCGGTTAGATCCAGCATTTTGCCTTTGCCGGAGGGGTTGTGGAGTAAGTGGAAGGTTCCGGGGACGGGATCGCCGACCCAGTCGTAAGTGGTGGCTTTGCGGAGCATGGGGCCTTCGCTGCCGGTCCACATGCTGCGGATGATCTTCTTGGCGGGGTCGTAGTTGGGGGTGGCGGGGTCGGAGCCGTTGTACATGTTGGCGAAGCGGACCATGCGTTGGCGGTACGTGGCGTCGTTGGGATTGGAGAGGCCTTCGAGGAGAAAGGCGCGCATGCCTTCGGCGGTGTGAAACCAGTCGGATTGGGTGATGAACTCCTGTTTGTAGGCGCCGTTGGCGGCGAGGGAGGTGAGTTTGGTGCGGAGTTCGCCGTATTGTTTCCAGTGGCCTTCCTGGGCGATTTTGTAGTGCTGGAGGACGGAGTTGGAGCCGCCGAGGGCGTGGAGGAGGGTCCAGTTCCAGGTGGTTTCGACGGCGTCGTCGGGACCGTCGAGGGTGCCCCAGCGGGGGGTGTGGGCGAGGTAGCCGCGGGAGTCGTAGTATTTGGCGGCGAATTTGTCGACGGCTTGGGAGTTGTATTTGAGGAGTTCGCGCTCGAGGAGGGCCCAGGGGGGCGGGGCCATGGGGGTTTTGATCTCGAGGGCGGGGGACTGGGCTTGGAGGGTTAGGGCAAGTAGGAAGGCAAAGGAACGCATGGGGGGGATTCTATCGCGTTTCGGGGTTGGATATAGTGGGGGGATGGTGACGGTTGCTGAAGAGTATATGCCGCTGACGCTTTATGTGCCGGGGATGACGGACGGCCGGTTCCAGGAGTTCTGCGAACAGTATGCGGACTTTCGTCTGGAGTACAGCGCGGAAGGGGATTTGATTGTTATGCCACCTACGGATCCGGATACGGGGTCGAGGAATGCCAGGATTATTGGCGAGTTGTACGCGTGGGCGAAGCAGACCGGTTTCGGGATCGTGATTGATTCCAGTACGGGCTACTGTTTGCACCACGGAGCAAGGCGGTCGCCGGACGCGGCTTGGACTTCCCGATTGCGGCACAAGCGGCGGGATTGTCCTGAGTTCATTGTCGAACTGCTCTCTCCGTACGATCGGCCGCGGTTGACACGGGCGAAGATGGCGGAGTGGATGGAGAACGGGGCGGAACTTGGCTGGATGATCGATTGTGCTGCGAAGACGGTGACGGTATATCGGGCGGGGCAGGAGCCGGAAGTGATTGTGCACGCGGCTAGTATGACGGGTGAGGGGCCGGTGGCGGGGTTTGTGTTGGACCTGGAAGCGCTTTGGAATATTTGAGTCCTTTATGAAATGGATCTGGCTGTTGGCGGGGGTGCTGTGCGCGCAGCAGTCGCGGGATGTGAAGTGGGAGGCTGCGTCGGCGGCAAATCCGCTGCGGGACAAGGGGACGCGGTGGGCGCTGGTGGTGGGGATCTCTCAGCACGCCAATCTTGGGAGCGGGGCGCAGTTGCAGTTCGCGCATCGGGACGCCGAGGAGTTTGCCGGTTTTTTGCTATCGGCGGGGGGAGGGGCGCTGCCGCCGAGTCAGGTGAAGTTACTGACGAATGAGAAGGCGACTTTGGGGGCGATTCGGGCGGAGTTACACGGTTGGCTGCCGAATGTAGCCGGGCCGGGGGATGTGGTGTATGTGTTTTTTGCGGGGCATGGGGTGGTGGCGGAGCGGGGGGAGGCTTATTTTGTAGCGCACGATTCGGATCCGCAGAACCTGCACGCGACCGGATTAGGGTTTCGGGAGGTGGAGGAGACGCTGGCGCGGCGGTTGCGGGCGGGCCAAGTGGTTTTGCTGGCGGATAGTTGCCATGCGGGCCAGTTGGGGACGGCGGGGTTTGCACCGGCGGGAGAGGAGTTAGAAAAGTTTGGCGACCGGAGCGTGTTGAAGTTGTTGGCTGGGCGGCCGAGCGAGCGGGCTTTTGAAGATGCCCGGTGGAACGCGGGGGTGTTTACGCACATGTTGTTGGAGGGGTTGCGGGGCGGGGCGGATGCGGACGGGGATCGGGTGGTACGGGTGGGGGAGGCGATTGAGTATGTGACCAAGCGGGTGGCGGCGGAGACGGGAGCGCGACAGAATCCGCGGGTGGCGGGGCAGTTTGATGGCCAGTTGGCGTTGGCCGTGGTGGGCGAGGAGCGGGCGGGGGGTAGTTTAGCGCTAGAGGTTCGGGGTCCGGTGGGGGCGGGGGTTTGGGTGGACCACTTGTACCGGGGGAGTTTGGGCAGGGGAGGGACGATTCGGGTGGATGGTTTGGCGGTGGGCGTGCATGTGGTGGGATCGGATGTGGGGGTGGAAGGGAGGGTGAATCTGTCGACTGGCTTGTCGGTGGTACGGTTGGCGGTGGCGGGGGATGAGCGGCGGGCGGCGGAGCTGGAGACGGCGGGGCAGGCGTGCGTGGCGGACTATGTGGCGTCGACGGCGGCGGGTCCGAAGCGGGCGTTGTTGACGAAGGCGGTGCAGAGTTTGACGGAGTTGCGGCAGTTGCGACCGTGGGATACGACGGTGGAGACGCGGCGGTTGTTCTGTTTGGGGCGTTTGCAGATTGCGGGTGAAGCCTTTCAGGAAGCCGAGCAGAGTTTGCGGGCGTCGCTGGCGCGGGATCCGCAGTTTGCTTGCGCGCGGAATGCGTTGGGGGTGGCTTTGGGAAGGCTGGGGCGGGGAGAAGAGGCGCGGGCGCAGTTTGTGTTGGCGGCGGAGTTAACGCAGGAAGGGGCCTTGCCGCTGGTGCAGATCGGCAACCAGATGTTGGCCGGGGGGAAGGTGAAGGAGGCGGTAGGGTACTATGAGCGGGCGGTGCGGTTGAGTCCGGGGGCGCGGGGGAATCGAGCTTTGCTGGTGCGGGGGTACCGGATGGCGGGACGGACGGCGGAGGCGAGGCGGGGGGCGGAGGAGTTGATTCAGTTAGACGCGACTTATGCGCCGGGGCATTTGGAGTTAGCGCGGACGTTGGAGGCGCAGGGGGATGGTTTGGGGGCGGCGAAGGCTTATGAGGCGTATTTGTTGCTGGCGCCGAACTATGGGGATAGTGAGGAGATTCGGGTGAAGACGCAGCGGCTAAGGACGACGGGGAGCGGGGCGGTGCCGACGCTGAGGAAAAAATAGAGATGAGAATGAGATTAGCGGTTTTGATGCTGTTAGGGGTGGCGACGGCCGCGGGGCAGGCGGTGGATGCGACGACCTTGCAGGGAAAGGTTTTGATGGGTTATCAGGGTTGGTTTCGGTGTCCCGGGGGCGGGCCCCTGGGGAGTAACTGGAGCCATTGGGCGGGGGGGACGCCGACGGCGGCGACGTTGCAGATTGATATGTATCCGGATCTGCGTGAGTTTGACCTCGATGAGCTTTGCGTGGTGCCGAATATGACGATTGGGGCGGAGCCGGCGCGGTTGTTTTCTTCCGGGAGCAGCAAGACGGTGGACCGGCACTTTCGCTGGATGCAGCAGTATGGGTTGGATGGGGTGTTGCTGCAGCGGTTCGTGACGGATATACGGGGGAATCGGGCGGGGGGCGATGTTGTCTTGAAGAATGTGATGGCGGCGGCGCGCAGTGCGGGGCGGGTGTTTGCGATTGAATATGACATCAGCGGGGCGAATGCGGCGACGGTGGACGCTGATTTGCGGGCGGATTGGCGGTATTTGGTGGAGACGCTGGGGGTGACCGCGCATCCGGGGTATTTACATCACGAGGGGAAGGCGGTGGTGGGCGTTTGGGGAATTGGGCTGAACGATACGCGGCATCCGCCCTCGGATCCGGCGGCGGCCCTACGACTGATTGAGTGGTTTCGGAATGAGGCGAACGTATTTTACTTGGGCGGGACTCCGGCTTACTGGCGGGGGCTTTCGAATGACGCGGCGACCGATCGGCGATGGACTGATGTCTATAGGGCGATGGACGGTATTCAGCCTTGGACGGTGGGCCGGTATAACAATCTCGCCGGGGTGGATCGGTGGAGAACGACGCAGATTCAGCCGGACTTGGCGGCAACGGCGGGAACGAAACAGGTTTATATGCCGGTGATTTTTCCGGGGTTCTCCTGGTACAACCTGAACCGGACGGCGGTGCAGAATCAGATTCCGCGGAATCGGGGGGAGTTTCTTTGGCGGCAGGCTTTTAACGCAAGAGCGGCCGGGGCGGAGACGTTGAAGATTGCGATGTTCGACGAGGTGAATGAGGCGACGTCGATCTTCAAAGTTGCGCCGAAGCGGGAGAATGCGCCGGATCAGGGTTATTGGCTGACGCTGGATGCGGATGGATTCACGTTGCCGAGCGATTGGTATTTGCGGCTGGCGGCAGAGATCGCAAAGGGTTTTCGGGAGGCGAAGCCGTTGGCGGTGGGGTTGCCGACGAGTCCCGGGCCTTGGGGGGAGTTGGCGATTGTCCTGGAGAGGCAGACGTTGGCGCCGGAGTCGATTGGGGTGGCGACGGGGATGCCGGCGGCACTGGAAAGCTTGGTGGTGATTGATAGTACGGGTATGGCGCGGACAGCGACGGTATTGAGCGAGGGTCGTTTTTTGGCTCCGAGCGGGTTAGCAAACGGAGATGCCGTGTTGGTGGCGACGGGTACCGACGGGGGCGTGACCTATGGCAACGTTGCGGTTGGCTCGGTGGCTCCGGCGCTGTATCAGGGTTCCGTGACTGGCCGAATGGTCGAGTTGTACGGGACGGGGATTCGGGGTCGGAGTTCGCTGGCGGCGGTTACTTGCACGATTGGCGGGGTACCGGTTTCGGTGGTGTATGCGGGTCCGCAGGGTGGGTATCCTGGTTTGGACCAAGTGAACTTGGAGCTACCGGCTTCGTTTAGTACGACGGGACTATCCACCGTCGTTCTGACTGTGGATGGAGTTAACGCCGCCCCGATCTCGATTACTATTTTGTGATGCCGACCTGGTCGAGGAGCCAGGCATATTCGAAGGCGGTGTCGCGGAGGCGGTCGTAGCGTCCGGATGCGCCGCCGTGGCCGGCTCCCATGTTAGTTTTGAGCACTAAGGGGTTCTTGTCGGTTTTGAGCGGGCGCAGGCGGGCGACATACTTGGCGGGCTCCCAGTACATGACTTGGCTGTCATTGAAGCTGGTTGTGATGAGCATCGAGGGATAGGCTCGCTTTTCGAGATTGTCGTAGGGGCTGTAGGACTTCATGTAGTCGTAAGCCGCCTTTTCATTGGGGTTTCCCCATTCGAGATACTCGCCGACCGTAAGGGGGAGGGTCGAATCCATCATCGTGTTCATGACGTCGACGAAGGGGACGGCGGCATGGACGGCGCGGAAGAGGTCCGGACGCATATTGACGACGGCTCCCATGAGGAGGCCTCCGGCGCTGCCGCCCTCGATGACTAAGCCGGCCGGGGAGGTCCATTTGGTCTTTACTAAGTGCTCGGCGCAGTCGATGAAGTCATTGAAGGTGTTTTTCTTCTTCATTAACATGCCGTCGTCGTGCCAGGCTTCGCCCATGTCGTTGCCGCCCCGGATGTGGGCAACGACGTAAGTCATACCGCGGTCGAGGAGGCTGAGGCGGTTGGGGCTGAAGTTAGGCGGCATGCCGATGCCGTAGGAGCCGTAGGCATAGAGGAAGAGGGGGGCTTTTCCATCGCGGACCAAGCCCTTCTTGTACACGACGGACAGGGGGACTTTGACTCCGTCGCGGGCGGTGGCCCAGACGCGTTCGGAGACGTAGTTTTTGGGGTCGTAGCCGCCGAGGACTTCCTGCTGTTTGAGCAGGGTGGCTTGGCCGGAGGCGACGTCGTATTCGAAGACGCTGGAGGGGGTGACCATGCTTTGGTAGGTGTAGCGGTAAGTCTTGGTGGCGAAGACGGCGTTGCCGGAGGGGAGGGCGGTGAAGACGGGTTCCGGGAAAGAGAGCGGCTTCCATTTACCGGTTTTGAAGTCCAGATGCCGGAGGGTGTTGATGGCTTCGCGCTTTTCGACGGCGACGGCGAAATCCTGGAAGAGGTCGAGGCCCTGGAGGAGGACGGAGGGTTGATGGGGGAGGAAATCCTTCCAGTTGGCGAGGGCGGGGCTGGAGACCGGGGCGGTCATGACCTTGAAGTTTTTGGCCTTGTCGCGGTTGGTGCGGATGTAGAAGAGGCCGTCGCGATGGTCGACCGTGTAGCGGTGGCCTTTTTCGCGGGGGAGGAAGACCTTCATGGGGTCGGTGGCGGCGCGGGCGGAGGGGACGTAGCGGATCTCGGTCGTGTCGGTGCTACCGCTGCCGATCATGATGTACTTTTCGTCGCGGGTTTGGTTGAGGGCGATGTAGTAGAGTTCGTCGGGGTCTTCGTAGAGGGGGCCCTCGACTTTGGAGCCGAGGGCGAGGCGCCAGAGTTTATTGGAACGTTTGGTGGTCGAGTCTTCGGTAGTGAAGAGGAGGGTTTTGTTGTCGGCGGCCCATTCGAGGCTGGTAATGCGTTCGGCGGAGTCCGGGAGGATTTGGCCAGTGGTGAGACTGCGGACGGAGAGCTTATATTGTCGATAGCCGGTGGTGTCGGACGTGTAGGCGACGAGGTTTTCGTCGGGGCTGACTTTGAGGGCTCCGAGGCTGAAGAATTTGAGGCCTTTGGCGAGTTCGTTGAGATCGAGGACGATTTGTTCGGGGGCGTCCATGGAGCCCTTGCGGCGACATTGGATGGGATATTGCTTGCCGGCTTCGGTGCGGGAGTAATAGAAATGGGTGCCGCGGCGTTGGGGGACGCTGAGGTCGGTTTGTTTGATGCGGCCGAGGAGTTCTTTGTAGAGGGCGTCGCGGAAGGGGTCGAGGTGCTTTGTGAGCTGGTCGGTGTAGGTGTTTTCGGCTTCGAGGTAGGCGGGGACGGCTGGGTTGGTTTTTTCGCGGAGCCAGAAGTAGGGATCGTTGAGGGTGGCACCGTGGCGGACCTCGGTGTGCTCGACGCGCTTGGCGACGGGGGCGGGTTGGGCGAAGAGGGCGGGGGCGATAAGGAGGACGGTTAAGCTGCGGCGCATCCCCTTAGGATAGTAAGAATTTGGTGAACTCGCGGTCTCCGTGGACGTCGGTTAGGCGCATGTCTCGGCTTTGGTATAGGTAGGTGAGCTTGAGGTGGTCCATGCCGATTAGGCGGAGGATGGTGGCGTTGACGTCGTGGGCGTCGACCGGGTTGTCGACCGGACGGAGGCCGAACTCGTCTGTCGCGCCGAGCACTTTGCCGCCTTTGATGCCTCCGCCAGCCATCCACATCGAAAACGCGTAGGGATGATGGTCGCGGCCGTTGGTACCCTCCGCCAAGGGCGTTCGACCGAATTCGGTACCCCAGATGACTAGGGTCTGGTCGAGGAGGCCTCGCGCCTTCAGGTCCGTTAGGAGGCCGGCGATGGGTAGGTCGCTCTTGGCCGCCATCTTCGTGTGGCCTCCGGTTAAGTCGCTGTGGGCGTCCCAATCGTCTCCCTGATGGGTGCCGGAGTAGAGCTGGATGAAACGGACTCCACGTTCGGCGAGGCGGCGGGCGAGAAGGCACTTGCGGCCGAAATCGTCAGTGGCCTTTTCGCCGATGCCGTAGAGCTTCTTGGTTGCGTCGGTTTCCTTGGTGATGTCTACGGCGTCGGGGGCGGCGGCTTGCATGCGGAAGGCTAGTTCATAGGAGGCTAGACGGGCTTCGAGGTCCGAATCTCCGGGGCGGGCGGCTAGATGCTGCTGGTCGAGTTTGTTGATGAAATCCAGGGTTGATCGCTGGGTCTTTTCGGCGATGCCGGGGGGCGTGGCGAGGTCGAGGATGGGGTGGGGGCCGCCGCGGAAGACGGTGCCTTGGTAGATCGCTGGTAGGAAGCCGGCTCCGTAGCCTTGGGGGCCACATTTCATTGCTCCGTCAGACATGACGACGAAGCCGGGGAGGTTGTCGTTCTCCGAGCCTAGGCCGTATAGGCTCCACGAGCCGAGGCTGGGGCGGCCCGGAAACTGGGAGCCCGTGCTGCGGAGGTACATGGCCGGGGCATGGTCGAAAGCATCGCCGTAGCAGGAGCGGATGACGGCTAAGGAGTCGGCGTGTTTGGCGATGTTGGGGAAGAGGGCGGAAATCTCGAGGCCGGATTGGCCGTGGCGCTGAAAGGCCCAGGGAGAGCCGCGCATGATGGCTTTGGTGAAGTCGATGCGGCTGGTTTTCAGGCCCTTAACGAACGACGCGGGGATGGTTTGGCCGCTGCGTTTGGTGAGTTCGGGCTTGGGGTCCCAGGTGTCGATGTGGCTGACGCCTCCGTGCATGAAGAGGTAGATGATGGTCTTGATCTTGGTGGGGAAGTGGGGCGGCTTGGCTCCGGCGTGGAGAAGGGAGGCGGCGGCGAGGGCTCCGAAGCCGGCACCGGACTTGGCGAGGAAGTTGCGACGATTCAACATGTTATTAGTCCACGTAGAGAAATTCGTTGAGGTTGAAAAGGCCGCGGAGTAGCTCCGTGAGAGCGGCCTCGCGGGTACCGGAGTTTTGCTCCTGTTGGGCTAGGAAGCTCTCGGCAAGTTGGCGTTCGGACGGGGTGGGCGGGCGGACGAGAACTCGCTGCCAGGCGGTTTCGATGGGATCGGCTTTAAGGGTAGCGGCGAGAGACTTGGCTTGGCGGAGGAGGAAGTCTCCGTTGAATAGGGACAGCGACTGGGGGGCGGAGGTGGAGGACTCGCGGCGGGCACAGGTTTGCATGGATTCGGGGGCGTCGAAGACCTCCATCATCGGGAGACGGAAGGTCCGTTTTTGAATCATGTAGACGGCGCGGCGGGTGTGTTCGGTGGGGTCGGTGGAGAGGACCCAGGTGTCGTCGACGCGACCGATGAGGCCGAAGAGTTCTTCCTTGCTGAGGGGCGGGACGACGGGCTTGCCGTGCATTTTGAGGTTAAGGGAACCGGCGGATTGGAGGACGGCATCGTGAATCTCCTCGGAGGAGAGGCGGCGGCGTTTGGCGTGGGCGAGGTAGATGTTTTCGGGGTCGGTGGGGGTGAGGCCGGCGGACTGGCGGTAGGTGGCGCTGGTCATAATAAGGCGGTGGAGCTTCTTGATGGACCCGCCTTGGGCGGCGAATTCGGCGGCGAGCCAGTCGAGGAGTTCGGGGTGGGAGGGGGGCGCGCCGCGGGTGCCGAAATCGTTCGGCGTTGCGACGAGGCCGCGGCCAAAGTGTTGCTGCCAGATGCGGTTGACGAGGACGCGGTTGGTGAGGGGGTGGTCGGCTTTGGTGAGCCATTCGGCGAGGGGGGCGCGGCGACCGGTGGGGGGGCTGTGGGGGATGGGGCCGGTGGCGACGGGGAGTTCGGGAGCTTCCAGAGAGACGTCGCCGCCGCCGAGGGCGGAGAAGAAGCCGGGGTTGATTTCGACTTTGGCTTTGCCGGGGATGTAGGTTTTGGGGGAGACGTCGGAGGCGTCGGTGATGCCGCAGGCGAAGGGTTTGGGCTTGAGGCCGGCGAACATTTTAACGAGCCGGGTTTGGATGGTTTGGAGCTTGGTGGCGGCGGCGGGGTCGACGCAGTTTTGGAGTTCTTTGCAGGTGGTTTGGACGGCGCGGATCTCTTCGGCGATTTCGCGGAGTTTGATTTCTCGGTTGTTTTCGGCGACCTCGTAGCCGAGGGATTCGAGGCGGCTGAGGGGGATGCGGGATTTTATGAAAGGCGCGAAGATGGCCTGCATGCGGAAGTAGTCGCGCTGGGGGATGGGGTCGAATTTGTGATCGTGGCAGCGGGCGCAGCCGGCGGAGAGGCCGAGGACGACGGAGGAGGTGGTGTCGACGAAATCGGTGAGGACTTCGACGCGGTTGATGTCGGCTTGGTCGGGGAAGCCGTCGCGATTGGGGCCGACGCAGAAGAGGCCGGTGCCGGTGATGGCGGTGGGGTCGTCGCGGTAGAGTTCGTCGCCGGCGATCTGTTCGCGGAGGAAGCGGGGATAGGGTTTATCGGCGTTAAAGGAGTCTATGACGTAGTCGCGGTAGCGCCAAGCGTCAGGGATGTGGGTATCGAGTTCGAAGCCGGCGGTGTCGGCGTAGCGGACGAGGTCGAGCCAGTAGCGGCCCCATTTTTCGCCGTAGCGGGGGGAGGCGAGGAGTTGGTCGATGAGCTGTTCGTAGGGCGGGGCTTCGGCGAGTTGGCGGGCGGTGGGAGGGAGTCCGGTGAGGTCGTAGTAGGCGCGGCGGATGAGGGTGGCGCGGTCGGCTTCGGGGGCGGGGGTGAGATTATGTTCGGCGTGTTCGGCGGCGATGAATTGATCTATAGCATTCTTGGGCCAGGGGGAGGTGGTGGCGGTGAGGGCCGGGCGTTTGACGGGTTGGAAGGACCACCATTTGGATACGGAGGAGGTGGGGGCATCGAGCCAGGGGGCGCCGGCGTCGATCCAGTCTTTGAGGGTGGCGACATCGGCGGGGTCGAGGGGTTTGTTGGCGGGCATGGCAGGGACGCCGGCAAGGCGGGCGACGGCTTTATAGAGGCCGCTGACGGCGGATTGGGTGGGGACGAGGGCGGGGCCGCGGGTGCCGCCTTGGAGGGCGGCGGCGCGGGAGGAGAGATCGAGGCCGGACATTTTGGCGGAGGCGCTGTGGCAGCCGAGGCAGTTGGCGGTGAGGATGGCGTGGGCGCGGTCGGGGAGGGGTTGGGCGGGGAGAAGATAAACGGTTAGGTATAGGAGTATGGAGAATCTCATGCCGATTTTACGATACACCAGATGGAGGGTTGTCGGGTGAGGGCTCTAGACTTTGGGGATGGGATTTCGGGGGCGAAGATTCTGGCGGCTCTATGTGATGGCTTGGTCGCGTTTGGGTAAAGGTCGGCGGGCGATTCCGTTGTGGATCGGGATGAACGTGACGGTGGATTGGGGCAGTTCGTTTGGGATGGGTTTCTGCTCTCGGTCGGGCTTGCTTTCTTTGCGTTGTTGCTACGCCCTGTGCTCTTGAGCGTCCCCACTGATCGGGAGGGATAGGGCGGCGAGAGTATCTGGCGGTGCGGCTCGTGATCGTGAACGCTCTCTTGTTGCGCGTCTTCGGGGAGGTAGGACGGGCGGCGGGAGAGGATCGGAGTCTGCGGCAGGTGGTGAACCAGCCATTGATCGAGGGGCAATTGTGGCCCAAGTTGGAGAGCGAGGAGACGGATCTGTTGGCGTTGCCACAGGGAGCATGGTCGAGCGAGCAGACCGGGATGGGGGCGCAATGGGTGGAGCAACTGCG